>CALGNZ010000047.1 GCA_937957915.1 uncultured Granulosicoccaceae bacterium
TTCCTGGATGTCGAAAATTAAGTAATCGACTTGGCTTTTTCTACAGCTTCTTCGATCGGGCCTACCATGTAGAACGCCTGCTCTGGCAGGTGATCGTATTCACCGGCACAAATGCCCTTAAAGCCGGCAATGGTGTCTTTCAGAGAACAGTACTTACCGGGTGAACCAGTAAAGATTTCCGCAACGAAGAATGGCTGAGACAGAAACTGCTGCACTTTACGAGCACGGACAACAACAAGTTTGTCTTCTTCAGACAATTCATCCATACCCAGAATCGCGATGATGTCTTTCAGTTCTTTGTAACGCTGTAATGTGTTCTGCACTTCACGGGCAGTGTCGTAGTGCTCTGAACCAATTACCAATGGGTCTAGCTGTCGGCTGGTTGAGTCAAGTGGATCAACCGCCGGGTAGATGCCCAGTTCCGCAATGTTTCGTGACAGTACAACAGTCGCGTCAAGGTGAGCAAAAGTGGTTGCAGGAGACGGGTCAGTCAAGTCATCCGCAGGTACGTATACCGCCTGAATTGATGTGATTGAACCGGTTTTTGTTGAAGTAATACGTTCCTGCAATACACCCATTTCCTCAGCCAGTGTTGGCTGATAGCCCACCGCTGATGGCATACGACCGAGCAGTGCCGATACTTCTGTTCCGGCCAGTGTGTAACGATAGATGTTGTCGATAAACATCAGTACGTCACGACCTTCGTCACGGAAGAATTCCGCCATGGTCAGACCAGTCAGTGCTACACGCAGTCTGTTTCCAGGAGGTTCATTCATCTGACCGTATACGAGAGACACTTTGTCGAGTACGTTTGATTCTTTCATCTCATGGTAGAAATCGTTTCCTTCACGAGTACGCTCTCCAACACCAGCGAATACCGAGTAACCGGAGTGCTCGATCGCGATGTTACGAATCAACTCCATCATGTTTACGGTCTTGCCTACACCGGCACCACCGAACAGTCCGACCTTACCACCCTTGGCAAACGGGCAAAGCAGGTCGATTACTTTAATACCGGTTTCAAGCAGTTCAGTTGAACCCGCCTGCTCTGCGTAGGAAGGCGCAGCACGGTGAATAGGTGATCTTTCTTCAGTGGCGATCGGGCCGGCTTCATCAATCGGGTTACCCAGTACATCCATGATGCGTCCGAGTGTTGCTTCACCAACTGGTACCGAAATTGGAGAGCCGGTATTACCAACTTCTATTCCTCGACGCAGACCCTCAGAGGAACCCATAGCGATGGTTCTTACAACACCGTCGCCAAGCTGACCTTGCACTTCCAGTGTGGTATCTGTTCCTTCGATAGATAATGCATCATAGATCTTTGGCACTGAGTCACGCGGGAATTCCACGTCTACTACCGCGCCGATAATTTCGACTATTGATCCAGAACTCATATGTGTTCCTCGTTAATCACTTATTAGGTGCTAATTATTTAAAAGTAATCTGTTGTATAACTGCAGTCTTATACAGCGGCGGCGCCGCCAACGATCTCGGATATTTCCTGAGTAATCGCAGCCTGACGTGCCTTGTTGTAGACCAGTTGCAGGTTATCAATGATGTCGCCAGCGTTGTCAGTGGCACTTTTCATTGCCACCATCCTTGCTGCCATCTCACAAGCTGTGTTTTCAACAACCGCCTGATAAACGATAGATTCGATGTAACGCTTCATGAGTTCATCAAGCACTGCTTTGGAATCTGGCTCGTAGAGGTAATCCCAGTGATGTGACAATCGCTCGTCGGTATCCGGCACTGTAGGTACCAGTTGCTCGACTTTAGGCGCCTGAGTCATGGTATTAACGAAGTCGTTTTCTACCAAATACAAACGATCAAGCCGGCCTTCGTCGTAGGCATCCAGCATAACTTTGATGGTGCCGGTGATTTCTGCAAGTTTGGGGGCATCACCCAGATCTGACTTTTCTGCCACCACATTACTGCCAAGGCGTTTGAAAAAGCTCTGTGCCTTTTTGCCGATTGTGCAGACATCTATTTCAACGCCGGCTTCTGAATACTCTTTCATCGAAGCAACTGCTTTTTTGAAAGCATTGATATTCAGACCACCACAAAGTCCACGGTCAGTTGAAACCACGATGTAGCCAACACGAGCAACCTCTGTCTTCTCTATTAGATAGGGGTGCTTGTATTCAACGTTACCGGCAGCAAGGTGCCCAACGACATTGCGAATCTTGGTTGCGTAGGGACGTGCCGCCTGCATGCGATCCTGCGCTTTGCGCATTTTGCTTGCGGCGACCATTTCCATCGCTTTGGTGATCTTCTGAGTATTTTGAATACTCTTGATCTTGGTGCGTATCTCTTTAGCGCCAGCCATGTCTTTCTCTCAGAGTTCCGAAAAAACGACTAACTAGTAGACGCCGTTGGCAACAAAGTCATCGATAGCGGCTTTTATACCGGATTCGATATCGTCGTTGTAGTCGCCCTTCTCGTTAATCTTGTCAAGGATGCCCTGATGACCGGATCGAACATGGGCGTGCAGCCCTTCTTCAAATGGTACGACTTTGTTGAGTTCAAGATTATCGAGGTATCCTTCATTTGCGGCATAAAGCGAAATAGCCATTTCACCGACATTGAGAGGCGAATACTGCTTCTGCTTCATGAGCTCGGTTACCCGCTGGCCACGCTCAAGTTGCTTACGAGTTGCTTCGTCGAGATCAGATGCAAACTGTGCAAATGCCGCGAGTTCACGATACTGAGCCAGTGCCAGTCGAATACCACCACCGAGTTTCTTAATGATCTTTGTCTGTGCCGCGCCACCTACACGAGACACCGAGAGACCCGCGTTGATCGCTGGGCGTATACCGGCGTTGAACAGATCGCTCTCGAGGAAGATCTGGCCATCGGTAATTGAAATTACGTTGGTTGGTACGAAGGCCGATACATCACCTGCCTGCGTTTCAATGATTGGCAGCGCAGTCAGTGATCCGGTTTTACCTTTTACCCGACCGTTGGTTTCTTTCTCCACGTAAGCTTCACTAACTCGTGCAGCACGCTCAAGCAAACGCGAGTGAAGGTAGAAAACGTCACCAGGATATGCTTCACGCCCTGGCGGACGACGTAGCAGCAAGGAAACCTGACGATAGCCCCAAGCCTGTTTGGTCAGGTCATCATAGACGATCAATGCGTCTTCGCCGATATCGCGGAAGTACTCACCCATTGAACAACCGGAATAGGGTGCAATGAAGTTCATCGCCGCTGATTCAGATGCACCAGCTGCAACAATGATTGTGTTGTCCAGCGCACCATGCTCTTCGAGTTTTGTCACAACGTTAGCAATTGTTGATTGCTTTTGGCCAACAGCTACGTAGATACATTTAATGCCAGTGTCTTTCTGGTTGATGATCGCATCGATTGCAACCGCTGTTTTACCCGTTTGTCTGTCACCGATGATCAGTTCGCGCTGACCACGTCCAATTGGCACCATGGAGTCAATAGACTTCAGTCCGGTTTGAACCGGCTGATCTACTGACTTACGCCAAATAACACCAGGTGCTACTTTTTCGATTGGTGACGTTTGCTCAGTCGCAACAGGACCTTTGCCATCAATAGGCTCACCCAGTGCATTAACCACTCGGCCAAGAAGCTGCGGGCCAACAGGTACTTCCAGAATTTTGCCAGTACAACGAACTTTGTCACCTTCAGTGATGTGTCCGTATGAACCCAGAATTACCGCACCTACTGAATCGCGTTCAAGGTTCAGGGCCAGACCGTAAGTATCGCCAGGGAATTCGATCATTTCGCCGGACATCA
Source organism: uncultured Granulosicoccaceae bacterium (assembly GCA_937957915.1). Lineage (GTDB taxonomy): Bacteria > Pseudomonadota > Gammaproteobacteria > Granulosicoccales > Granulosicoccaceae. Next base: position 3,766 of record CALGNZ010000047.1, read on the forward strand.
CGTCAGTCAGACCATGGATACGAACAATACCGTCACTGAGGCTTACGATGGTACCTTCGGTGCGCGCCTCTGATGACGCCTCGAAGTTACCTATCCGCTCTTTGATCAGCTCGCTGATTTCAGATGGGTTGAGTTGCATTTATGTCGTCCTCTAGATAATTCTGTTCTGGCAAATGTCGGTGTAGTAATACAGCTTAAGCGCTGAGGTTACTGCCAAGCTGCTCGAGCTTGCCTTTTACTGAACCGTCAATTACCACATCGCCCGCTCTAATGATGGCGCCGCCTATCAGCGACTCATCAATCGTGTTGACGATATCAATTTTCTTGTTGAACTTGCGCTCAAGGGAGGTGGCAAGCTTGGCGCGATAGTTATCATCGAGCGCTATGGCGGAAATGACGGTGGCTTGCAGCGTACCTTCATCTTCGGCTCTGTATTCGTCAAACAGGGTTGCGATGGAACCCATCAAACCCAGGCGCCCGTTTTCAGCCAGTAGTCTAACTGCGTTGGCACCTTCGCTATCGAGTTTGTCGCCAGCGATCTTCTCGATCATTCCGGCTCGCTCGACAGCAGTCGTGTTAGGTTGCTCAAGTACCGTTGCGACATTCTTGTCCGCGACTACCGCAGACAAGAATTTCAGTCGCTCGGACCAGGCATCAAAGCTTGCGCCTTTTTTTGCTAACTCAAAAATGGCCTTTGCGTAAGGCCGCGCTGCAGTGACGTTCTCTGACATGAGTATGGTCCTAGATCTTGGCGATCAAGTCGTCAAGGATGCTGGCGTGAGCATTGGCGTCTACTTCGCGCTTGAGAATTTTCTCAGCACCTGACACCGCAACGGCAGAAACCTGCTGTCGAAGGCTCTCTCTCGCGCTGACCACTTCCTGCTCAAGTTCAGCCTGAGCGCTGACCTTGAGACGATCGCTTTCGCTGGTAGCAGTTTTCTTTGCGTCTTCAACGATATCGTTGCCGCGCTTTTGCGCTTGAGACACAATTTCTGCCGCCTGATTGCGTGCTTCGGCAAGAATGGTATCTGCCTCGGCTTTCGCTTCTTCTTCTGCTTGCGCGCTCTTTTCTGCGGCGGCCAGACCTTCGGCAATAGTTGCCTGTCGCTCACGCATTGCTGCGATCAACGGCGGCCACACGAACTTCATGCAAAACCACACGAAGCCTGCAAACGCGATTGCCTGTCCGATAAGGGTAAGATTAATATTCACCCGGTTATCTCCTGCGGTTCGGGAAGGTTACGAACGAAGTTCGATTATCCCGCTACCTGAGCGACAAAGGGGTTCGCGAAAGTGAAAAACAACGCGATACCAACACCAATCATAGTTACCGCATCGAGCAGGCCCGCTACGATAAACATTTTGACCTGAAGCATTGGAACCATTTCAGGCTGACGCGCAGCGCCTTCCAGAAATCGTCCGCCAAGCAGTCCAAAACCGATTGCTGTGCCGAGTGCACCCATGCCGATCAGCAGTGCTACTGCGATCGCTGTCATACCAACTACGAAACCTGTGCCCATCTTAGCTCCTGATGTATTGTAGGTCGAAAGAGAAAATAACGATTAAAAAACTAGTGATGTTCGTGTGCCATTGTCAGATAGACAATGGTCAGCATCATGAATATGAATGCCTGAAGAACAATAACAAGTATGTGAAAAATAGCCCAGGGAATCGAGAGTGCCCACTGTAAATAAAACGGTAACAGCGCAATCAGGATAAAAATTAACTCGCCTGCATACAGATTGCCAAACAATCGCAGTGCAAGTGATATGGGCTTGGCTATCAGCCCAACACCTTCAAGCAGCAAGTTAACCGGAACAAACGCATACTTGATGATTTTGTTGTCGCTTGAAAAGGGTTGCAGTGTCAGTTCTGCGAGAAAGCCTTTCGCACCTTTGACTTTCAGACTGTAGTAGATAATCAGCGCGAATACCGACAGAGACATACCGAGTGTGACATTAACGTCGGTGGTTGGCACCACTTTCATGTACTCAATACCGAGTACGCGCTTGGCAAACTCTGGAATAAAATCAACCGGAACCAGGTCCATCAGGTTCATCAGAAATACCCACACCGCAATAGTCAGCGCCAGTGGAGCTATGAGTTCGTTTTTGCCGTGGAAGGTGTCTTTCACACTGCCATCGACAAAATCGACCATCATTTCACAGAAGTTCTGCAGTGCACCGGGGATTCCGGCATGCGCCTTTTTTGCGCCGAGCCAGAAGACAAAACAAAATATACTTCCGAGCAGAATCGACCAGAACATGGAGTCCAGGTGGATTGCCCAGAAACCCATTTGTTTGGCTTCTGCGGCACCATGCGCAATACTCCACCCGTTTTCGGGATGGTTACCGAACGTCAGGTTTTGCAAATGGTGCTGAATATATTCGGAGGCGGTTACACCCTCTCCGTGACCTGATTCAGGGTTTGCCATAGATTTTTTTTACAATACTTGGAATTCTTTTAGCGATTCGATAGCAAAGGCGTCAGCCAAACTGCCATCTGAACCATGATGAACCCGCCAAATAATGCTGCAACATTCAGCGTTTTCAGATATTTGAACACTACCGCGAAGATCAATGCGGTCATAACTAGCTTGATTGCCTCACCCGAGTAAAACGCCCGCAATATCATTTGCGCAGATCTCGCGCCCGAATATTTAAAAGTTCGATAGGCGAAATACAGATTAGGAAGCAAGCTGGCGAGTCCCCCCGCCGCTGCCGACAATGCAGCGTTTATTCCAAAAGGTAACAAAGCCATTGGGAATATCGCTGCGATCGACAGTTGGATCAATAACAAACGCCGAATAACGGCCATGTGCGGTGAGCGATTTGCCATCCAGCACACTCCATTACTATATAGACTATTAAATGCGTTCCGTTGCGGTAAAATACAAGCCCTGCAATCGACGCGGGAGTATAAAGAGGCACCACTCAGTGGTCAAGTAATATGCCAAATTTACACTTACATTATTGGTAGTACGCGAACTGGAAAATTCGAGATCTCCAGATACGGTACCGCTTATTGAATGTGGGAAAGTATACCGTCGAGTTCATCCAGAGAATTGTAGTCGATCGTCACACTGCCCTTGCTGTTTGCGCCGTGATTAATATTCACCCGCGCCCCAAGTTTGTCGGACAACTCTGTTTCCAGCGCCTTGATATGACTATTGTAACGAGCATCTGCCGTGCTGACTTTCTTTTTTGCAGTGGCTTTGCCGTGCAACCCCTCCCTGACCAGTTTTTCCGTAGCACGCACACTCAGGCCCTCGGCATAAACTTTCATCGCAAGCAGGTGTTGATCAGACGGATCCAGGCTTAGCAATGCTCTGGCGTGGCCCATCTCAAGCTTCCCTTCTGCCAACAAATTGGCGACACGTTCATCAAGCTCCAGCAGGCGCATCAGGTTGGTGACCGCAGCGCGTGAGCGACCAACGGCATCAGCCACGGACTGATGAGTCATTTTAAATTCGTCTTTTAGTCGTTGTAGTGCACGAGCTTCCTCGAGCGGATTGAGATCCTCGCGTTGAATGTTCTCAATCAGGGTAACCGCCGCCACTGCGCTGTCATCCATTTCGCGAATAATAGCCGGAATTACCTCAAGCCCGGCCAACTGCGCTGCACGCCAGCGCCGCTCTCCTGCTATTAGCTCATAGCCACCACCGCGCTTTCGCAACAGCACTGGCTGGATCAGGCCCTGCGCGGAAATTGAATCAGCCAGTTCCTGCAGTGCCGTTTCATCGAAGTGCACTCGAGGTTGGTAAATTCCTCGTGTAATTGCCTCCAGGGGTACCTCACTAACCGCATCTGTGTTTTTTTGCGGGCTCGAGTCCTGAGACGAGGGATTTTCACCAGCAGGCCCGGCTGTGGCCTCCGGTGCCGCGAGGTCGACGCCTTCCAGCAAGGCACCCAGTCCACGCCCCAGTCCACTTTTTTTTAATCTCGACAATTTATTCAACCCTGCAATTAGACACTGGGGGCGACCCTGTTTTCCGGTTCGGCACCAGGCTCTTTTGGATGTTGTTCCGATTCTGCAGAACGCTCCTGCTGAGCGCCTTGTTGCAAGGCCGCCTGCCGGCTGACTTCGCGACGAATGATTTCGCCAGCCAGTGCCAGATAGGCTATCGACCCACGTGATGATTTGTCATAGTAAACGATTGGCTGACCGAAACTCGGGGCCTCTGCGAGCCGGGTATTACGGGGTATGATGGTTCGGTAGACCTTTGATTCAAAGTGCTCGATCAACTGGTTCGACACCTCGTGCCCCAATTTTAACCTGCCATCGAACATTGTACGCAGTATACCTTCGATACCCAGTTTCGGATTCACCGATGCCTGCACCTGCTTGATGGTTCGCAACAGGGAAGATAACCCCTCCAGCGCGTAATACTCGCACTGCATCGGAATCAATACACCCTGCGCTGCAACAAATGCATTGAGCGTCAGAACATTGAGCGATGGTGGACAGTCAATATAGATGTATTCATATTTGTCTGACACCTCCGCCAGGGCCTGCGCCAAACGACGCTCACGGCCGCGCTGGGGCATTAACTGTACTTCAGCGGCCGTGAGGTCAGCATTGCTGGGAAGCACATCGTATTTGACATGCTCTGGCGAGCAGATAGCTTCCTCGCAACTGCAACCGCCCAGCAGCACATCACAGACACTCAGTTCAAGGCTTTCTTTTTCTACGCCTGATCCGGTGGTGGCGTTGCCCTGGGGATCCATATCGACCAGTAGCACACTGCGCTGGGTTTCTCCAAGAGCCGCGGACAGATTGATTGCTGTGGTGGTTTTGCCAACACCACCTTTTTGATTCGCTATCGCTATTACTTTGGCCATGGGATTCCCGTTTCGGCGGCCAAACGAATATCGTCAGGTTGCGCCCCGAACGCCTAAACTGCGCCCTTTTGCAATATTACTATGTTGCGTTGTGCGGTTTCACCGGGTACGAACAATTTCTCTGATCTGGTCACAGTAAATTCGCTGCCGTTAGCCAGTTGCACAGATAGGGCACTGATGCCTGGTTCTGTTTCCAGTGGCTTACCTATCATCGCTACTATTTGACCGTTCGGCGCCAACAGATGTTCTGTTACCTCGCACAGTTTGTCTATCGATGAAAAAGCTCTGGCGACTATTATGTCGTACCCCTCTTCTTTTATCAGTGATTCGACACGCGCATGTTTGACGGTAACATTGCCCAGTCCAAGCGAGCTGGCTGCAAACAGCATAAATCGAGTTTTTTTTAGCACGCTATCGATCAACGTTACATTCAGGTGAGGTTTGATGAGCGCCAGCGGTATACCTGGCAGACCTGCACCCGATCCGACATCGAGCAGTGTCTGCCCGTGAATGTAGTTTGCGATAGACAGTGAGTCGAGCAAATGACGACCAATCATTTGTTCCGGGTTACGGATAGCGGTCAGGTTGTGAGTTTTATTCCACTTATGCAGTGTTGTGACATATTGCACCAGTTTTTGCTGGTCAGCCTCTGCCACCACAAGATCCATCTGTGCAAGGCCGCTGGCCAGTTGAACCTGCAGCTGCTCACTGTAGCTCGCACCGCTATCCGGCTTTATCATCTCAGGCACGCTTGCCACCAACAAATGGCTTTAACCGGCATGAGCCGCACGGGTCATTTCCTGTTTTTTCAAACTGACCAGTATCAGGGACACTGCCGCAGGAGTGACACCCGGAATTCGCGCCGCCTGACCCACAGTAGCCGGCCGCTGTTCTATGAGCTTTTGTTTGACCTCAGACGACAGACCTGACACTTCCTGATAATTGAGTGATGGCGGAATGAGGGTGTCGGTGTTGCGTCGTTGTTTTTCAACTTCATTGAGTTGTCGGTCAATGTACCCCTGATAGCGGACCTGAATCTCGACTTGCTCGAGCACGGCCGGATCGCTGCAGGTTATGTTCTTTGGAAAAAGCTCGTGGAGCCCCTCGCAAGACAACTCCGGCCGGCGCAGCAGCTCAAGAGCAGTCTGATCTTTTTGCACCGGCACCTCAAAACGACTGGCAATAGCTTTCGCCGCATCGCTGTCGGCTTTGACAAACCAGCTGGATAATTCATCGCGAGTTGAATCTATTTGCTCACACTTTTTTGAAAAGCGGACCCAGCGCGGTTCTGCCACCAACCCCAGTTGATAGCCACGTTCGGTAAGCCTGAGGTCGGCGTTGTCTTCACGCAGCATCAATCGATATTCAGCACGGCTGGTGAACATTCGATAAGGCTCCAGTGTGCCGCGAGTAATCAAGTCATCAATTAACACACCGATGTAAGCTTCGTCACGTCGCGGTGTCCAGGGATCTTGGTCCTGTACCTGACGTGCTGCATTCATCCCTGCAATCAAGCCTTGCGCGGCTGCTTCCTCGTAACCGGTGGTTCCATTGATCTGACCAGCAAAATACAGATTATTAACGAAGCGGGTTTCAAGGGACGGTTTTAAATCACGCGGGTCGAAAAAATCGTATTCGATCGCGTAGCCTGCGCGTGTGATATGTGCATTCTCAAATCCCTTAATGCTGTGCACATAGTCAATTTGCACCTCAAAAGGCAAACTGGTGGAAATGCCATTGGGATAGACTTCATGGGTATTCAGCCCTTCAGGTTCAATAAAAATCTGATGCGAATTACGATCGGCAAAGCGCACGACTTTGTCTTCAATTGACGGGCAGTAACGTGGACCTACACCTTCAATATTGCCGGAGTACATCGCAGACCGATTTAAATTACTGCGTATTATCTCGTGGGTTTTCTCATTGGTGTGGGTGATATGACACACCGTTTGCTGTGGATGATCAGCGGTTGACCCAAGATAGGAAAACACCGGACGCGGTGTATCTCCAGGTTGTTCTTCGAGTTCGCGGTAATCAATCGTACGATTATCGATGCGTGGCGGCGTACCGGTTTTTAACCGCGCAACGCGAAATGGCATGTCGCGCAGACGATCGGCAAGTGCTATAGAGGGCGCATCTCCTGCTCTGCCACCGGATTGTTGTACATCGCCGATATGAATTTTTCCGCCTAAAAATGTACCCACTGTCAACACAACAGTGTGACTGCGAAACTGCAAACCAGATTCAGTTACCACACCGCAGCAGCGATCCCCCTCCATGATCAGATCATCGACCCCCTGCTGAAAAATTCTTAAATTGGGCTGATTCTCGACAGCTTGTCGAATTGCTGCGCGATAGAGCTGCCGGTCAGCCTGCGCCCGCGTTGCCCGAACCGCCGGTCCTTTACGCCTGTTGAGCGTGCGGATATGGATACCGGCAGCGTCCGCGGCGATCGCCATTACACCGCCAAGTGCGTCTATTTCCTTAACCAGGTGGCCCTTGCCAATTCCGCCGATGGCGGGGTTACAACTCATTTGCCCAATCGTTTCAATATTGTGCGTCAGCAGCAAAGTGCTGGCACCGATACGGCTTGACGCAAGCGCAGCTTCTGTACCGGCGTGGCCGCCACCAACCACTATTACGTCGTAAAAGTTATCTTTATTCATATCGGGATTACCTTACGGGAATCAGCCTGCGAGTGTCTCTGTTCTTGTCACAATAAATCATTGAGGTCGACAGCGCACTGCACAGTTTTATTGAGTGTACTTCTAATGATGAACAACGATCAGTATTCGCAGTATAAACTCAACGCTGGCGGCTAACGCCCTCGCAAACCCGAGGACTTGCTTTGGCAGCGAGATCTATCAGCTACTTGCCAATACAGAAACGTCCAAATATTTCGCCGAGCAAGTCATCACTGCCAAACTCTCCAGTAATCAGATTCAACTGATCCTGAGCCATGCGCAAATCCTCTGCAGCCAATTCGCCAGCACCCGTTCCGGTTACATGCTCGTTGGCTGACAGCCCAAGTTGGCGGACGGCCTGCAACGCATCAATGTGCCTTCGTCGTGCCATGAAAGCACCTTCCGGCGTCGACGTAAATCCCGCTACCTGCTTCAAATGCGAGCGCAGCTGATCGATTCCATGGCCGGTTTTGGCAGACAGATAAATCTCGGAAACCAGACTGTCCGGGTTGGCGATCGGTGGTTCATGCAAATCAGTTTTGTTGAATACCCAGGTAACCGCAATATCGATCGGCAGGCCCTGCAACAGGTCTTTGTCGATACCCTGCCCCGCCTCTCTGACAGCCAGAATATGATCGGCACTCTCAATTTGCTGACGGGCCCTTCGAATACCTTCCTGTTCTACTTTATCGTGAGTTTCGCGCAACCCTGCAGTGTCCACGATATGCACTGGCAATCCATCTATAACGATTATTTCTCGCAATAAGTCCCTCGTGGTGCCGGGCACATCTGTGACAATGGCACTGTCTTCACCGGTGAGGGAATTCAGTAAACTTGATTTACCGACATTCGGTGCACCAACTATAACAACGGTGATGCCATCTCGCATAAGCCTGCCTTCCGTTGCACGTGACAACAGGCTATCGATAGATTTATTCAGTGCAGTCAGGCGATCAGCCAGCTCGCTATCAGCCAGGAAATCTATTTCTTCTTCCGAAAAATCCAGCGCGGCTTCAATGTAGACGCGAGCATCGATCAGTTGATCCCTGATTACGGCCACCCCTCTTGAAAACTCACCGCGTAACGATTCAACAGCGGCACGAGCAGCTTCACGACTATTGCTCTCGATAAGGTCTGCAACGGCTTCTGCCTGTGCAAGATCCATTTTGTTGTTTAAAAAAGCACGCTCGGTGAATTCCCCCGGTCGCGCCAGTCTTGCGCCTTCTGCAATGACAGTATCGAGGAGTTGATCAAGCACAAATCCGTTGCCATGTGCCTGCAGTTCAAGCACATCTTCGCCGGTATAGGAATCGGGACGATTAAAGTAGATCGCAATACCCTGATCTATGGTGTCGCCGTCTTGCCCGTGCAGGTCAAGGTAGTGGGCCTGCCTTGGCTGAAGGTCTTGCCCTGTTATTGACTTTGCTACCTGTTGCGCAAGCGGGCCACTGACTTTGACAACACCAATGGCCCCCTGCCCGCGCGGTGTTGCCACTGCTGCTATTGTGTCAGAGGCCACGGTTTACTACGGTTCGCCTAAGCAATTCGTACCAAGATTCTTTGGCTGATACAGGTGCAAAACTGTTGCAAACGATGTTATTTTTCAGCCAGAACATGGCGCGTGATGTAGTACTGCTGGGCAATCGACAGCGTGTTATTCACCACCCAGTACAGCACCAGACCCGCCGGGAAGAAGGCAAAAAACACCGTAAAGATTAACGGCATAAACATAAATACTTTTGCCTGAATCGGGTCAACCGGCGCTGGATTCAATCGTTGCTGAATAAACATTGTCACACCCATAATAACCGGCAGGACATAGAACTTATCCATCAATGATAAATCCTCAATCCACAAGATCCATGGCGCCTGACGCAATTCAACGCTCTCGAGCAATACCCAGTACAAAGAGATAAACACAGGTATCTGGACCAGTATCGGCAAACAGCCGCCGAGCGGATTTACCTTTTCCTTTTTATACAAATCCATGGTTGCCTGACCCATCTTGGCTCGGTCGTCACCGAAGCGCTCTTTCAGAGATGCAAGCTGAGGCTGTAGTTTTCGCATGCGAGCCATCGATCGATAACTTGCTTCGGACAGCTTGTAGAAGATCAACTTGATACACATGGTGACGCCAACGATTGCCCAGCCCCAGTTGCCTACCAGGCCGTGAATTTTTTGCAGCAGCCAGAATATGGGTTTCGCTATGACCGATAAAAATCCATAGTCGACCGTCAGTTCAAGATGCGGTGCAACTTTGGCCATACGGTCCTGAATTTTGGGTCCGACAAAAAGGCCAGTGGATAATTCACCACTCGAGCCATTAGCAACCTTGATCGCCTCAGACTGCATACCAATGATGTAGCGTTGTGGTGAACTCAGTGATTTCGTATAGAACGTGTTGCTTTCCTCAGGCTGCGGTATCCACGCTCCGAGGAAATAGTGTTCGATGATGGCTGTCCACCCACCGATTGTTGTTTGCGTATTAGTTGGGTCGTCGAAGTCGTCAAAATCTATTTTGGAGTATCGGTCTTCAGTCGTACTGTAAACACCACCAATGAACGTATAGATAAAACTCTGCGTCTCGTCGTCAGTAACCTGCTTTCGCCTTAACTGACGATACTGATTGATAGCCACGTCTGAACCGCTGTTGTTACTAATGGCATAGTCAACTTCAATGAAGTATCGATCGCGTTTGAAAATGTAAGTCTTAATGACCTCAACACCGGTGTCTGACACCCATTTCAGCGGCACGCGAATTTCATCGCTACCATCCGCCAAAGTGTATTCCGTTTGCTCCGCTGTAAATACTGAGTGATGCGTGGGCACATCTGCGGTAGTGGATTGCAGGCCGGATTGCGCCACGAAAAAATTGCTCTCTTCGTTGCTCATCAGTACAAACGGATCGTCCGGAGTTTCAATCGACGTTGGATACTGCACCAGCTTTACGCCGTTAATATCACCACCTTTGGTACCAATAGACACTCTCAATGTATCGGTAACTACCGTGATTTGAGTGCCCTGCTCTGCAGTCGATTCGGGTTCTGCAGGCAACGCACTGGTTTGCCCTGTGCTGTCTACACTGGCAGGCGTCGAAGGCAGATCATTGTTAATACCAGCGGTGCTCTCTGATTGATCAATCAATCCGGCAGTATTACTCGCTGTTTGGCCGGTACTATTGTCTACCGTATTGTTTTGAGGCCTGGGTCCATAGTCAATTTGCCAGGATGTCCAGATTTGCAGCAGTAAAAAACCGAGAGCCGCCCAAAGAAGTAGTCGCTGATTGTCCATGGTCAGACTCGTTTACCGTCGTTTTTATTAGAGTTACGTGTATCAATCACTGACATTGCCTGGCGTTGGTAGACCTGCGCGTGTAATCAGGTTCCGGGTTGATGCTCGAATGCTTAAATTTCGCTGAGGTCCCGAACTGAGTTTTATTATGCTCACGCCCGAAATTATCAATGACTACGGGTTCTGATAGTGCAGCGTTTGGCCAGCTCGGGTTACGGCCATACTTATCTATACTCTGCTCAGCGTTGTCTGTGTCAGGTTCACTGTTGGTCACCGGTTGACTACCAGCAAATACCCTTGCAGCCTGATCACCGGTTTGAAGCGTTACATCAGAATTCTTCGATGGCGCTTCCGGCGGCACTTCCGGCGGCACGGGGTCGTAACCCGAGTCTCCGAATGGATGACATCGTATAATGCGCTTGAGGCCCAGCCACAAACCACCGACAGCACCGAACCGCTCCACTGCTTCCAGGGTAAATTGCGAGCAGGAAGGATAAAAGCGACAACGCGGGGGCATCAGCACACTAATAAATCGCTGATAAAAAACGATAATAATAGAAACTACCTGCCGCATCGTTCAGCAATCCGTGACCATTGTTTGCTTAAACTGGCTTGTAGTTCCAGAGAACTGGCTTTTGCTGTGCCATCTCTTGGCATCACGACGATATCGACGCATGGCAGTTCCCCATGACGAAATGACTCTCTAACCAGTCTTTTTAGCCGGCTTCGGTCTACGGATCTTTTCACACGCTTTTTTGCTACAGCCATGCCCAACCGCGCAAAATCAACGGTGTTGTCGCGATAAAGTATTGTCCAGTATCGATCGCCTACGCGGTCGTTGCATTCAAACACGCGTTTGAACTGCTCAGACTCAACAAGCCGTTGCTCACGCGTAAAGCACCGCGATTGCCGAAGGTCGGACCGTTGCTGTTGCTTGTATTTGTCTGGGTGCGACATTTGTATCTGGTCGCAGAGTGGCCGATTTTATCGATGTACTCATGGAGCAACAGAAAAAAAGCCTGCGTTAACAGAATGCGTTCAGGCAGAAAGTCTTCTACGGCCTTTCGCTCTTCTTGCCCTGATTACGGCTCTGCCGCCACGAGTTGCCATGCGAGCCCTGAATCCGTGTGTGCGCTTGCGTCGCAGATTGCTCGGCTGAAATGTTTGTTTCATTGGATTTATTACCGGTGTTGATTAAGGATGTCTGATACAGACATCAGGCGGCTAAGCCTAACTGACGGATTATCGCGACAAGTACCCTCTTATGTCAATAATTACACTTGCTAATTTCGAGAAATCACTTGTGGATAACTTTCCCGAACAGTAATAGACTATTTTCAAAGGTTGTGGTGATCCGGCGAAAAATTTCTCCCGGAGCGCAATGTCTGATCAATAACAGGCAACCCGCATCGTCCACGCCTAACCGCTGAATTAGCCCATCAAAACTTAAAGCAACCGCTATTTATTAACCGGGGAGTGTCACTCGTTGTCGGTCTGGAATCGCTGTCTCTCGCATCTGTCAAATGAACTAACCCACGAAGAGATGAGTACCTGGGTATTATGTCTGCAACCTCTTGAAACTAATGAAGGTATTAGACTTTTAGCACCAAACAGATTTGTTCACGACTGGGTCAAAAGCCACTATGCAGAGCGAATCTCAAGCATTGCCAAAAAGCTGGCAGAAACAGAGAGCTACAATGTACTTCTGGACATTGGTAATGGCGAGACACCGGCACCGGCGAAACCGGTTGAAAACGATTCGTACACAGAACCGCACCACCGTTCAGCAGTCGACGCCAACCCGCTAAATATCAATACAGATAACCAGCGAGGAGATTCCGGCTCGTCATCTTATGCCAACCCGGTTGTTGCACGATCTGCACCTGCTCATATAAGACCAGAGCCACGACGGACCGAGCCATTTAAAACTGCCTTAAACCCGCAGTTTACCTTCGATACCTACGTTGAAGGTAAATCCAATCAGCTTGGACGAGCAGCAGCTGTTCAAATTGGCCAAAACCCGGGTACATCCTACAACCCGCTGTTTATCTATGGTGGTGTAGGTCTTGGCAAAACTCATTTAATGCAGGCTGTCGGCAACCTGATGGTTAGCCAGGGTAAAAAGCGCGTGCAGTACCTGCATTCCGAGCGCTACGTCAGAGAGATGGTGAAATCACTTCAAAATTACACCATTAACGAATTCAAGAAACACTACAGAAGCCTTGATGCGTTGCTGATAGATGACATCCAGTTCTTTGCCAACAAGGAGCGCACACAGGAGGAGTTTTTTCACACCTTCAATGCTCTGATAGAAGAAGGCCAGCAAATCATTCTGACCAGTGATCGCTATCCGAAAGAAATAAACGGTGTTGAGGAGCGTCTCAAATCACGTTTTGGCTGGGGACTGACAGTTGCGATTGAGCCTCCCGAACTGGAAACCCGTGTCGCCATTCTCAACAACAAAGCTGAGCAATCCGGCTATCCACTGCCAGAGGACGTAAGTTTCTTTATTGCCCAGCGCATAGTTTCAAATGTACGAGAACTTGAAGGCGCTCTGCGCCGGGTGATCGCAAACTCCCAGTTCACGGGTAAGCCGATCACCATTGAATTTGCCAAAAAAGCGCTGCGCGATCTGCTTGCCGTTCAGGAAAAGCTGATCACTATTGAGAACATCCAGAAAACGGTTTGCGAATACTACAAGGTACGTAGCTCTGAGTTGCTGTCAAAGAAGCGCAGTCGATCGATAGCACGTCCCCGACAGGTTGCGATGCACCTGTCCAAGACGCTCACCCGCCACAGCCTGCCAGAGATTGGGGAAGCATTCGGTGGTCGGGACCATACAACCGTTTTGCATGCTCATCGTAAGATTAAAGAGCTGGAACAGTCCGATAACAGAATGGAAGAAGATCTTAAAATGCTCATGAGGCTGCTATCGCGCTAACCAACAGCAGCTAACACAGACTCGCTAAACAGGATGTGTGTAACAGAGCACACTAAACGCAATACAGAGCAAAAAAGATCAACACGGAACATTTAAAACCTTTACCTTGTTCTTATGCACTGATTTTTAAGTGAAAAAAGCCTCAAAATAACAAACTGTAGATTACACTGTGGATAAATTGTTGGTAACTGTTTAATTACTTTACGCCCACATTGAGAGTCAGTTAAGTCCCATTGTTATCCACAGGATAATAAGCTGTAAGATCAGGTGTTTTTGACAGTAAGTATCTGATTTAAAAATATATTTTTTATAAGTGATGCTTTACGCACAGCGCTTATTAATACAATCTTTTATAGATAAACAAACTATTTATTAAACAATGAAATTCTCGATATCCAAACTGGAAATCTTCCCTCCCCTGCAACAGGTAGTTGGAGTGGTTGAGAGAAAGCAGACTCATGAGGTGATGAACAATCTTCTGTTTGAGATTGAGCCTGATTATTTGCAATTAACCGGTACCGACAATGAAGTGGAGCTACGTACTCGAATACCAATGATTAGCAGCGAGTCAGGTAAAACGACCATCCCTGCCAGAAAATTATTTGATATTTGCCGATCACTTCATGATGACGCGCGCCTTGATTTCGATATTGATGGTGACAAGGCAAAAGTAAAATGTGGAAAAAGCCGGTTTACACTCGCTACTCTGCCGGTTGAAGAGTTTCCAATAATCGATGATTTAACGGATGCAGTAGAAGTAAGCATTCCGCAGAATCAACTCGAGCTGGCCATAAAAAGAACATCATTCGCCATGGCTCAGCAAGATGTTCGTTATTACCTTAATGGACTTCTGTTGCAAATCAGCGAAGGCGAACTCTGCTGCGTAAGCACAGATGGTCATCGACTTGCTCTTCATAGAACTCCGGCTGATGTTGAAACCTCTGAATCGGTATCTTCAATTATTCCTCGTAAGGCGATTAATGAATTAGCCAGGCTAATCGGTAGTGACGATAGTCGTATCAGCCTCAGACTTACCAGCAACCATTTGCAGGTGTCACTCGGTTCATTGCAAATGACCAGCAAGCTAATTGATGGCAAGTTCCCGGACTACGAGAGTGTGATCCCGCTGGACAGCAATAACATTGCATTGGTTGATAGAGAACAGCTTAAGCAGGCTCTTTCAAGGAGTGCCATTCTAGCTAATGAAACCTACAAAGGTGTTCGTTTAACACTGGAAAAATCTGTACTGGGTATTCAAACCAATAACCCAAGGCACGAAGAAGCAGAAGATGAATTGGAGATTGATTACAAGGGAGACCCTATAGAAATAGGGTTTAATGTGGTTTATTTACTAGATGCCCTTAATGCAATCGATTCTGAAACCGCTGAGCTCAACTTGCGTGACAACACCAGCAGTATGGTTATTCATCCTGGTGACAGTAAGCAGAGCACCTATGTGGTAATGCCTATGAAACTCTAGAGGTGAGGTTGTCATCTCTGGGCATACGTGGCGTTCGTAATTTAGAGGACGTATCTATTGATCCCGGCCCTGGGATCAATCTGTTGTACGGAGACAACGGAGCTGGCAAAACCAGCGTGCTTGAATCCATTTTTATTTTGGCCCACGGCAGAACATTTCGGTCTGGCAAAATACAGACAGTAGTCAATGAAAAAGAAACCGTACTCTCCGTTTCCGCGCTGGTAGAAGACCAAAAACTTCATAAGAAAACCCGTATTGGGATAATGCGTGGGCGCAATTTAACCCAGGCAAGGATTGACGGATCCGCTGTTAACAGGCTTTCTGAGCTGGCGGCTGCCCTGCCCTGCATTGTTATATCAGCTAAGAATCATGAGCTAATTGAAGGGGGACCGACAGAGCGCCGTAGTTTTTTCGATTGGCTGTTGTTTCACGTGGATCAATCTTATTTGCCTCTGTATCGCCGATATAAAAATGCGATGCAGCAACGAAACGCGGCGCTTAGGTCTGGATCCCCTGCTCCGCTTATCCAAAACTGGGATGCGGATATATCGGATGCTGGTGAACAAATCACCGATAAGCGTATACAGATAATCAATCAATTTGCTGCGAAGTATTCAACAATGGTTGACTCACTTGAAGAAGAACTAAAACCTGACTTTACGTACCGCAAAGGTTGGTCTGGAGAACAGACGCTCAGTGAAGCGCTGGTATCGAGTCTTTTTAATTGTCAGCGACTCGGTATGACCAGTGTTGGACCACACCGTGCGGATCTTAAAATCTCGCTCGGCAAAAACGAAGCAAAATACGTGAATTCCAGAGGCCAACAAAAGTTGTTGGCCATAGTCATGAAACTGATTCAAGTTGAATTATTCGCTGATTACAATGACCAACCCCCGATAATCCTGATTGACGATCCACCGTCGGAATTGGATGACAATACGCGTAAATTCGTTTTTGGTTACCTTGAAAAAACATCCGCACAAGTATTTGTAACCAGTGTAAATGACGTTTCAAAAAATATACAAGGCACCGCCAATGTGTTCCACGTGAAACGAGGAGATGTCCAAAAAGTGTTATAATGACTGGTCTAGTATCTTGGGAATTCTAATGGCCGACGACGACACAACTGACGACAGCAATACGGACAAGGATAGTTCATATGGTGCTGATAATATTAAGGTCCTTAAAGGGCTTGACGCCGTTAGAAAACGACCTGGTATGTATATCGGTGATACCGACGATGGTACCGGTTTGCATCATATGGTTTTCGAAGTTGTCGATAACTCAATCGATGAGGCACTAGCGGGACACTGCAGCAAGGTAACTGTTGTAATCCACGAAGATAATTCCGTTACAGTCTCTGATGATGGGCGCGGCATTCCGGTGGATATGCACGAGGAAGGAAAATCCGCAGCAGAAGTCATTATGACCGTCCTACACGCCGGCGGTAAATTTGATGACAATTCATACAAAGTATCCGGTGGCCTTCACGGTGTGGGTGTATCGGTGGTTAACGCCTTGTCTGAAACATTGAAATTGACTATTTGCCGTGACGGAAAAATCCACGAGCAAAACTATGTCGACAGCGAACCTGTTAGTCCGCTTGAAATTACCGGAGAAACCGAAACAACCGGTTCGACAATTCATTTTAAACCCAGCGCCTCAATTTTCACCCTCACTGAGTTTTCCTACGATATCCTGGCGAAAAGACTACGTGAGTTGTCCTTTCTCAATAGTGGTGTCCGTATAGAGCTAACCGATGAAAATAGCGGCAAATCAGATGTCTTTGAGTACGAAGGTGGCATTGCTGCGTTTGTTGAACATCTGAACAGAAACAAAAACGCCATACATAAAAATGTTATCCATTTGAGTCGGCAAAACCCTGAAGCTGAAGTGGAGGTTGCTCTGCAATGGAATGACAGCTACCAGGAAAATATCTATTGTTTTACGAACAATATTCCACAGAAAGATGGTGGAACACATATGGCCGGTTTTCGTGCCGCACTAACACGTACACTCAATGGGTACATGGAAAACAATGGAATCAGCGCCAAGGCCAAAGTAGACACTAATGGCGATGACGCCAGAGAAGGACTCACAGCCGTATTGTCAGTTAAAGTGCCTGATCCAAAGTTCTCATCCCAAACCAAAGACAAACTGGTCTCATCAGAGGTAAAGGGTGCCGTTGAATCATCAATGAATGAGAAACTAGCTGAGTTTCTTAGCGAGAATCCGGCAGAGGCGAAAGAAATAACGGCGAAAATTGTCGAAGCGGCAATGGCCAGAGAAGCTGCTCGTAAGGCCAGAGAGATTACCAGACGGAAAGGTGCGCTCGATATTGCTGGTTTGCCAGGAAAGCTAGCCGATTGTCAGGAAAAAGATCCTGCAAAATCAGAGATTTACCTAGTGGAGGGTGATTCTGCCGGAGGTTCTGCGAAACAAGGAAGAGATCGCCGCACTCAGGCTATTTTGCCCTTGAAGGGAAAGATACTGAATGTTGAGCGGTCTCGCTTCGACAAAATGCTGTCTTCACAGGAAGTCGGAACCCTTATTACAGCACTGGGATGCGGAATTGGCAGAGAAGAATTCGATCCGGACAAGCTACGGTATCATCGAATAGTAATTATGACCGATGCGGATGTTGACGGGTCTCACATCCGCACACTTCTGCTGACTTTTTTCTACCGACAAATGCCTGAGCTTATAGAGCGTGGTCATATATACATCGCTCAACCACCACTGTACAAAGTGAAAAAAGGCAAACAGGAAAGATACGTCAAGGATGATATTGAGCTTAATGTCTACCTGCTCGAACTGGCGATGAACGACGCGTCACTTGTGACATCCGAAGGTGGCAACACAATTGAAGCAAAGGAACTGTCTTCACTGGCAGAGCAGTACAATTTGTCACTGGGCGCCATGGATGTGTTATCGCGTCGCATTGACCGCAATGTGCTCGATCAACTTCTGGGCATAGGTGTTTTGGCAGAAAGCGATCTGGAAGATAAAGAAAAAGTAGCTGCGTGGGCAGAAGAACTGCATGCGGCACTGATGCGTAACTCCGAAGATGGTAATTTCTACCAGCAGCGCGTCATTCAAACTGAAGATGGTCGATATGGTGTTGAGCTTGAGCGATGGTTACATGGTAATCAGCATAAGGTAAAACTCGATCCGTCACTTTTTTCTACAACCGAGTATCGCGTTATTGCCAGACTGGCAGAACAATTGAAAGGATTGGTAGGCGAGGGTGCAGTCGTACGTCGTGGAGAAAAAGAGCACCCGGTCAGCAGCTTTCCGGAAGTAATGGACTGGCTAATGAAAGAATCCAGACGCGGCCAGACGATACAACGCTACAAGGGCCTCGGCGAAATGAATCCTGATCAATTGTGGGAAACCACAATGAATCAAGAGGCTAGGCGAATGTTGCAGGTGCGCGTTGAAGACGCAATGGCTGCAGATGAGGTTTTCACAACGTTGATGGGTGACCAGGTAGAACCCAGACGTGATTTTATTGAACGTAACGCACTGTCTGTGTCGAATCTTGATGTATAGCTACGCCAGACACCTTTCCTGCCTTATCTGAGTACCCTGCAAAAGCACTGAGCCGACCGCAAATATGAAGTCGGCTTAGTCGCTTGAAATACGTAAGCAGACGCAGAACGTATAAGTCGTCTGAATTAAAACAGTTATAGAATTTTCGCCGCAGCTGGATTTGCTGGGTGATATAACCACTATCTATTTGCCACGTGATTGAGTTAGATTGATCAGTCAACGTATAACGGTGCGTGTATGCAAGATATTTTAGAACTGCCGAAATTTTCAGCTCGAGATTTATCCAACGTTGAAAACGATCTGGACGCTCTTCTGCTGGAAAGTACAGACAGAGTCGCTGAGCTCGCGCGAACGGAGCACCCTGATTGGAGCAATTTTATTTACGAGCTGGATTTAGTAAGCGACAAAATTCAGCGCTTTTTCTCTCCCATCAGACATCTGAACTCTGTGATGAACGGCTCTGAGGTTCGTGCTGTATACAACGCCTGTTTACCAAAATTGAGTGGGTGGTTTACCGATTTAGGTCAAAACAGAGATCTCTATGAAAAAATGGGGCAGCTTAAAGACAGTGAAATTTTTGCGCAACTCGATGGCGGTCAGCAAAAAAGCATTGACGATCAACTACTGGGCTTTCGCCTGGGCGGTGTAGCACTTGAAGGCGAGGAAAAGAACCGTTTTAAGGAACTGTCACTGGAACTCAGTAATCTTGGAACCCGCTTTCAGGAAAACATCCTCGACTCAACAAGTGCATGGCACAAGACCGTTAAATCCGCGTCTGATTTGGCGGGTTTTCCACAAAGTTCACTTGAAGGCGCCAGACTCACAGCGCAGGAACATGGCGAGGAGGGTTATCGCCTGACACTGGATTTTCCGAGTTTTCATGCGGTAATGACCTTTGCCGACGATCGTGAGTTACGTCGGGAGGTATACACCGGCTATATGACTCGTGCTACTAGCCACACTCCGGACAATACTGATTCTGCTGATAATAAACCGGGTTGGGATAACTCCAGTAATATTGAAAAAATAATTGCGTTTCGAACCGAGAAGGCAAAGCTGCTGGGCTTCGCGAATTATGCAGAGTATTCGGTGGCCAGTAAAATGGTCGATAGTCCGCAGCAGGTCATCGACTTTATAGAGAATCTAGCCGCAAGATCGAAGCCCTCCGCAGCTGCTGACTACCAGCAACTGTGCACATTCGCAAAAGATGACTATGGCGTAGATCCGCTGTGTGCTTGGGATATTGCTTATTACTCCAATAAACTTAAGAAAAAGCTGTTCGATTTTTCTGAGGAAGATCTCAAGCCGTATTTTCCCGCTGATGTTGCAGTTCCCGGACTATTCAAGGTTACTGGTCGATTATTCGGTCTGCAGATAAGTGAGATAAAAGATGCCGATGTCTGGCATGAAGATGTTTCTGTGTACCAGATAAAAGATGCAAACGGTATTATGCGCGGGGCATTTTACATGGACAATTATGCCCGCTCGGAAAAACGCGGCGGTGCATGGATGGATGTCTGTGTGGGCAGGATGAAAAAGAAACACGGCACACAACTGCCGGTTGCATACCTGACGTGCAATCTGACACCTCCGGTCGGTGATGAACCGGCGTTGCTAACCCATAATGAACTCACTACCTTGTTTCATGAGTTTGGACACGGGCTTCACCATATGCTGACAATGGTGGATCACGCCAGCGTAGCCGGAATCAGCGGGGTTGAATGGGATGCAGTGGAATTACCGAGCCAGTTTTTGGAAAACTGGTGTTGGGAGAGAGAATCGCTTGATCTCGTCAGTGCCCACTATCAAACTGGTGAAAAGCTGCCGCAGGCGCTTTTAGAAAAGGCGAGGGCGGCAAAAAATTTCCAGTCAGGGATGACAACGGTCAGGCAGCTTGAGTTTGCTCTGTTTGATATGCGGTTACATCTAAGTACCGAAAACCCCGATGCTGCAGCGGTGCACGAACTACTCAATTCAGTGAGACACGAAGTAGCTGTTTATCCCGTACCCGAGTTCGTTCGTTTTCAAAACAGCTTTGCACACATTTTTGCTGGCGGTTACGCCGCAGGATATTTCAGTTACAAGTGGGCGGAAGTTTTGTCTTCTGATGCGTTTTCGCGCTTTGAAGAAGAAGGCATCTTTAACGAAAAAACCGGCGGTGATTTCCTGCATGCCATTCTGGAAAGAGGCGGCACACAAAAGGCGCTCGAGCTGTTTGTCGAATTTAGAGGTCGTGAGCCTCAAATTGATGCGCTGCTGCGCCATAACGGCCTGGCTGCATAACGCCATAAATCCTGTCTTGTATCTAACTAAGGAGTGCCCATCGCTATGGCGGTAAAGTACCGCGATCTCAGGGAGTTTATGGCATCGCTCGAATCGCGTGGTGAGCTTAAACGCGTATCAGCTGCGGTTAATCCAAAACTTGAAATGACCGAGATCTGTGACAGGGTTTTGCGTGCGGGTGGACCTGCAATATTGTTTGAACAACCGGTTGGTAGTGAGGTTCCGGCGCTATGCAATCTCTTTGGCACTGCTGATCGTGTTGCGTACGGCATGGGGGAAGACAGTGTATCTTCGCTTCGGGAGGTTGGAAAATTACTGGCATTTTTAAAGGAGCCAGACCCACCTAAAGGTTTTCGCGATGCCTGGCAGACACTGCCAATATTCAAAAAAGTACTGGATATGGCTCCCAAGACGGTGTCATCGGCCGCTTGCCAGCACCAGGTACTCAAGGGCAGTGAGATAGATCTGTCGCGTTATCCTATTCAGCATTGTTGGCCGGAAGATGCAGCGCCGCTAATAACCTGGGGCCTTGTTGTTACACGCGGGCCGAACAAGAAACGACAAAACATGGGAATTTACCGACAGCAGGTAATTGGCCCTGATCGAGTAATTATGCGGTGGTTATCACACCGTGGTGGTGCGCTTGACTTACTGGAGTGGCAACACGCGTATCCGGATCAGCCGTTTCCTGTTTCTGTTGTGCTGGGTGCTGATCCGGCGACAATACTGGCAGCTGTCACACCTGTTCCGGATACTTTATCCGAGCACGCATTTGCCGGTTTGTTACGTGGCAGCAGAACCGAGCTGGTGCGCTGTAAGACCAATGAATTGATGGTTCCTGCGTCTGCGGAAATTGTGTTGGAGGGCGTAATAAAACCTGGAGACACCGCACCGGAAGGACCCTTTGGCGATCACACCGGTTACTACAATGAAGTTGATGACTTCCCCTGTTTCAGCATTGAGTGCATAACGGAGCGTGATTCCCCGGTCTATCATTCAACCTATACCGGCAGACCGCCGGATGAGCCAGCCATTCTCGGTGTTGCACTGAATGAGGTATTTGTTCCTATACTGCAAAAGCAGTTTCCCGAGATCACGGATTTCTATTTGCCTCCGGAAGGGTGTTCGTACCGACTGGCTGTTGTTTCCATGAACAAACAGTACCCCGGCCATGCAAAGCGGGTCATGCTGGGTATCTGGTCATTCTTGCGACAATTCATGTACACCAAACTCGTTATTGTCGTTGATGACGACGTCGATGTTCGAAACTGGGAAGACGTCATATGGGCAATGACAACACGAATGGATCCGCAGCGAGACACCACTGTGTTGGAAAATACGCCGATTGATTATCTCGATTTTGCTTCGCCAGTATCAGGTCTGGGCTCGAAGATGGGATTCGATGCAACCAATAAATGGCCCGGAGAGACTAATCGGGAATGGGGTACACCGATAGTGATGACTGATGTAGTGAAGGAACGCGTTGACGCCATGTGGGATTCACTCGGCTTGTAGCTAGTGATCGTTTTGACAATTCATTGTGGCAAAAAAAAACCGGCTATAAGCCGGTTTTTTGAAGTGGATAAAGCCTGGATCAGATATTGGCTGCTGGAATGTTTGGGAAGATCAGCTCGACTCTTCTGTTTTGCAACCGCCCCAGCGGGTTATCGTTGCCTGCAATCGGGCGCGATTCGCCAAAACCAGTCGCGTTGATACGAGACTCTTCAATGCCTCTGAGTACCAGCTGCGATTTAATCGCTGTAGCTCGATCAATTGACAGATCATGATTTTCTTCGCTGCTGGCTTCATCGTCAGTGTGCGCTTCGATGTCCAGTGACAAACGCGGATTCCTGTCAAGGAAACCAGCCACATTGTCCAAATGTCGGGCGGCTCGTTTGGACCACAATCTGGAGGATCGACCCTCGAAGTACCGATCGCCGAGTGTCAGCGCCATACCTCGACTGTTTGACCGCGCGTTCATTGCGAGTAACTCGCGATGTAACTGCTTTGCAGACGGCAATGGTTGCTGTTCCTGCTGAACTGACATTGCTGCGGCAATTGCCGGCTCAGCGGCAATATCGGTTGAACTGGCAGCAGCGGTTTGCTGCGCCATTTCACTCTCTAGTCCGGCTGGATCTGCAGAAATAAGTGGCAAATCGCCAATCGGTGCCGCCACGGGTGCAACAGGCGTTGCGTTTGTCTGTGCCTGTGGTGCGGTCAGCGTCTGCGGTGTGTCAATTGTTGCAGACTGAGCCTGTAGCTGAATCTGCAGTGCCGCCAGTTGTTGAGACAGTGCGGCCAACTGGGCCTCGATGTCACCTTGTGCACCTGCGTAATAGGGTCCACTCATATCAAATGGAGTGGCGGCTGCCATGGTTGGTTCGATTTCCGGAGGCGGCGGTGCAGCTGCCATCAGCGTCGCTTCACTAAGAAGTGTTTGCTGACCCATCGCTACCTGTAGTTTGTGGTTTGCCGACAGCGCACGAGCTCGTTGCTGCGCGGTGAGTGTTTTGAGTTGAGCAACCTGTGCTTCATGTTGCACCCACGATACTGGTTTGTACTGATCCTGTGCAGTCTGTGCACGTTGCAACTGCCGCTCTGCCATTGCCAGCTCTTCGGCTGCCAGTGCAGAAACCAGTGGATCCTGCGCAATTTCCTGGTAGGTTTTGGTAGCAGATTCAAGCTCTGGGCTCCAAACCTGCTTTCCGGCACATCCGTTTAAAGACAATGCACCCAACACTACCAGTGAAAGGGTTGATGCCTTGAGTCGGGTTCTACTTGTCATTGTTTGATCCACAGTGTTTGGTTCCACAGTTGGTCAGATACGGACTGATGGTAATCAGTCGATTTCCAGGGTCGCCAGCGCGCCCTCGGCATGTTCCGCTTCACTGATTGCTGCAGCGAGATCAGCTTGAGCCGTCGCAAGCTCCAGCAATTTTTGGGCGCGATTTGCGCGATTGTTTCTTGCCAGTGTTTGCGCTTTTCGAAAGTTGTCATCTGCTGCCTGGATTTCGTTAGCCGCATAGGTATCGGCACCCGCTACTCTGGCCGCTCGTATTGCAGAGGCAGCGTGATCCAGATTGGCACCGGTTTGGGGTACAGCACAGGCGCTGAGTATTGCGCATAGTGCAATGATCGCGCCTGACGCCAGAGGGTTAGTTTTCGACATGAGGTATCCTTTGCCAATTGAGCAAGTGCAATTTAACTTTGGGTCTGGACCCTCCAATTCCTGTTCCAAATCAATCTTTCGAGGATCCATTTCACATTTTGAGAGCGATCGACTGGTTGGTTGACAGAGCAGCAAAAGGCGGGCCGCTTTCCATTTGTCTGAAGTGAGGGTTTTTTGCATCATGTCCGGTGATGCCAACGTCATATACAGATGTGGAATTGAAGGTAAATTCAGCAGAAGTTTTGGCGTTTGGACTGTACGTAGTTAATCAATTGATTTATCTGCCCCTCATCACCCGGTGGGTTTGCCACTGCAATTGCTGCGCTAAAACCTGCGTCGCGTGCCCTGTGCATACAACGTTCACTGTTCGCCACCAGCGGTTTATTAAATAGTTGTGGGTGCACTCGGCCGGGCAGCAGCGTGATCAAATTATCAAGACCAAGATCACTGCTTACTGACACGATATCGGGATTGGCCAGTTGCCATAGTTCTTCGGGCGTTTTTGCAGAGTCTGACCCGCTTGGAAGTGTTCTCTCGTAGACCTGTTCGTAGCGTACCCGGGCGCCGAGTTGCTGCAAACTATCTCGTAATGTGTCGCGGCCACTATCCCCGCGAACAATTATGACCTTCATTTCCGGAACTATAATGGGTGCAAGCAAATCCACTAATGATTCGGAGTTGCCATTCTGGGTTGGTGCCAGAATTTTTGTATAACCGGCTTTATGCAATGAATTGGCGGTGGCAGTGCCGATTGCCGCTAAGAGGGGGGGACTGTTACGCAAGCCCCCTGTGCGCAACTGTGCGCCAATGACTGCGTTGACGCTGGTGAAGATAATCAGATCGGCATCGGTCAGTACTGGTTCCTTCGAGGCGAATACAATTTCAATGGTGGGCAGATGAAAGGCCACACCTCCACGCTCTTCTATACCTTTGATAAACCCCTGAGCCTGATGCTGAGGCCTGGTTACCAGTACTCGTAGGTTCGATAGCGCAGGCGTGTTCAATGATCGGCTAAGAAAGCGAGCTTGCGATGAGCTGATCAGCGCCGGCATCGATCAGAGATTGCGCAGCGCGAGTGCCTATTTCTACGGCATCGTCCCGGTGACCGGACTCTGTTGCACGTAATACCTTGTTGCCGCTCGGGTGGCCTACCAGTGCACGAAGTTCTAATTGATCTCCCCGCAGTGTAGAGAAACCTGCAATAGGGGTTTGGCAACTGCCGCCTAGCTTTGCGTTTAACGCACGCTCGCAACGCACTTGAACCGCTGTTTCTTCGTCGTGTAAATTGGCCAGTATTCGGTTGACGTCGGTATCGTCGAGGCGGCACTCGATGCCTATTGCACCTTGAGCGCACGCGGGCAGCATTGTTTCGATGTCCAGTTGCAGGGTGATTCGATCGTGTAAACCCAGTCGAATTAAGCCGGCACTCGCCAGAATAATCGCGTCAAAATCACCGTTATCCAGCTTGCCCAAACGGGTACCGACGTTACCTCGTAAATCGATGGTGACCAAATGAGGGAATTTTTCAAGAATCTGGCAGCGCCTGCGCAGACTACAGGTGCCGACTTTGGCGCCGGCTGGCAGATCTTGCAGCGACGAGTAGTTATTTGACACCAGTGCATCGTAGGGATTGCCACGCGATAGAATTTTCGTTACATGCAGACCGGGTGCGTCATCCGCAGGAACATCCTTCATCGAATGCACTGCCAGATCAGCCTTGCCTTCGAGCAGTCCGCGTTGTAGTTCTTTGATAAAAAGCCCTTTGCCACCTATTTTGGCGAGCGGCTTATCGAGTATTTCATCCCCGCGGGTGCTCATCGGTACCAGCGTCGATTCAATGTTGCGATCACCCAGCAGACGTTGCACCTCCTCTGCCTGCCACAGTGCCAGCGGGCTTTTACGCGTGGCGATTCGCAACGGTTTTGACATAAGGTGTTACCTGAAAATGTTGTGGGGCAAAAAGAGGAATGTGCTGCAGGAACTGGCAGGACTGATATTATGCACAAAGTCCTCTTCGCCAGTCCTTAGCGGATTATAGAACGCATCCGTCGGCTACAACAGAGTGACATTAAAACGTCAGCGGCAATGTATTGGATGTGCACTTGTCAGGCCGATTAGAATCATAAATGCAGATAAACAGCAGAGCAAAACAATGAGCAATAAACTGTGGGGCGGCAGATTCAGTGAGAGTACTGATCAGTTTGTGCAAACCTTTACCGCATCAGTCACGTTTGATCAGCGTATGGCTCAACAGGACATTGAATGTTCGCGCGCGCACGCCAAAATGCTTGCAAGTGTCGGCGTGCTGAGTGACGAAGATGTCGACCAAATACTGCAGGGTCTGTCCGAAATCAGCGCTGAGATAGAGTCCGGTGCGTTTGAATGGTCAGTCGAACTGGAAGATGTTCACATGAATATCGAGGCTCGACTGACAGACAAAATAGGCGATGCCGGCAAGCGTTTGCACACAGGTCGCTCAAGAAATGATCAGGTTGCAACGGACATCCGGCTGTACGTTAAAGAGGCAATTGATGCGATTATCGCTCAGGCAAAGCGTCTGCAGCTTGGCATGCTGGAGCTTGCTGAACGAAATGCAGATGTCATTATGCCCGGTTTTACACACCTGCAATCTGCCCAGCCAGTGACGTTCGGACACCACGTAATGGCCTGGTTCGAGATGATAAGCCGCGATATAGACAGGCTCGCGGATTGTCGGCGCCGTTTGAATGTATCTCCGCTGGGGGCCGCGGCCCTGGCTGGCACTTCGTATCCGATTGATAGAGAAATGACCTGCCAGCTACTCGGCTTTGATCGCGTAGCGCAAAATTCACTGGATGCCGTCAGCGATCGTGATTTCGCGATAGAGTTTTGTGCAGACGCCGCAATTGCAATGACGCACTTGTCTCGTATGTCGGAGGAGTTGGTACTTTGGTCATCTTCGCAGTTTGATTTTATTGATCTACCGGATCGGTTTTGCACCGGATCGAGCATCATGCCGCAAAAGAAAAATCCCGATGTGCCTGAATTAGTCCGAGGTAAAACCGGGCGCGTAAACGGTCATTTGATCAGTTTGCTCACCCTGATGAAGTCGCAGCCCCTGGCCTATAACAAAGATAATCAGGAAGATAAGGAGCCGCTGTTTGATGCTGTGGATACGTTGCATGACTGCCTGCGCGCATTTGCTGACATGGTTCCGGCAATTGGTGTAAAAAAAGAAATTATGTATGCGGCCGCGCGTCAGGGGTTTTCGACAGCAACTGATCTTGCTGACTATCTGGTTCGGCGCGGGCTCGCATTTAGAGACAGCCACGAGGTGGTCGGGAATGCCGTGCGTTTTGCAGTAGAGCAGGGCAGAGACCTCAGCGAGTTAACGCTGCAGGAGTTGCAGTCCTTTAGCAGTGCGATCGAGCAGGATGTTTTCGAAGTGCTGACTCTTGAGGGTTCGGTCAGAAGCCGTAACCACATTGGTGGCACGGCTCCCGAGCAGGTCAGATCAGCTATCGAAGTTGCCCGATCGCAACTTGGGTAGACAACAGCTCTGGTTGATTTAGCCGCCGTTGGCGCTGTTGTCTGACGAACCACTGCCAACATCATTCTGATCGATATTCTGCCTGGTGACCTCGCGCAGGCCAGATCGGCGTTCCTGCCATTGAATACGATTCAGGCCATTGAGTGCGGCAACGCGGTATGCCTCCGCCATGGTCGGGTAGTTAAAGGTGTTTTCGGTAAAGTAAGTAACCCGGTTGCCGGTGCCGGGTTGGCGCATGATTGCCTGACCAATATGAACGATCTCGGAAGCCTGGTAGCCAAAACAGTGAATACCCAGTATTTCCAGGGTATCGGTATGGAACAGGATTTTAATCATACCCGTGGTCTGCCCGGTTATTTGTGCACGAGCAATAGATCGAAACAGCGCCCGTCCCACTTCATAAGGCACCTTTTTCTCGGTGAGCTCTGCTTCGGTATAACCAATTGAGCTGATTTCAGGGTCGGTGTAGATGCCGGTCGGAATATCGCTAATTAGCTTATTGTCGCAATGACCCTCTCCTATCACAGCGCCCGCAAAACGGCCCTGATCATAGGCGGCACTGGCAAGACCCGGAGAGCCGACAACATCGCCAACCGCGTAAATATGTGGCACAGAAGATCGATAGTAGTCATCAACCTCAATTTGTTTGCGGTTGTTCACGTTCAGGTTGGCGTTGTCGAGTTTGAGGCCATCAGTGGCGCCGGAGCGTCCATTCGCCCAAAGCAGTACATCACCTTTGAATCGCTTGCCGCTTTGCAGTGACAAAACGACACTGTCTTTGTTAGCCTCGACCTTTTTGTAGGTCTCGTTGTTTCTGACAGTGACGCCTATTTCACGAAAGTGGTATCCGAGCGCATCTGTGATTTCGCCGTCGAGAAACGACAGCAGTCTGTCTCTGGTATTTACCAGATCGACCTTGACGCCAAGTGCGCCAAATATAGAGGCGTATTCGCAACCGATCACACCGGCCCCGTAAATAATCACAGATCGTGGCACAAAGTCTATATTCAGGATCGAGTCACTGTCGCAAACCCTGGGGCTGTCAAAGTCGATATCGTCAGGTTGATAAGGCAGTGAACCGGTTGCAATAATAAAATTGTCCGCGGTGCAGAGATCTTCTGTGCCATTGCGGTCTGTAA
Organism: uncultured Granulosicoccaceae bacterium; assembly: GCA_937957915.1. GTDB lineage: Bacteria > Pseudomonadota > Gammaproteobacteria > Granulosicoccales > Granulosicoccaceae. Next base: position 32,675 of record CALGNZ010000047.1, read on the forward strand.
TTTTTAGTGTGTTCGCGTCAACAAAACAGGCATGGCCCCGAAGCAAATCCACACGATTCCGGAAGTAGAATTCTTCGCGCATGTTCACTTGTTTGTCGATTACCGACTGGGCTGATTTGATCAGCTCTTGCCAGGTAATATCAACGTGGCCAACGAGTCTTCGAAAAACGGGGTCTGATCGAAAGCGGCTGAGCTGTTGCACTGAATGGCGCAGGGCCTTTGACGGGATAGTTCCCCAGTGAGTGCAACCACCGCCGACGTCTCTGAAATTCTCAGCAATAGCAACGCGTTGACCACATTTTGCCAGCTTCATCGAGGCACCCTCACCAGCGGGTCCCGAACCAATTACTATTGAATCGTATTGTTTTATAGCCATGTACTAGTTTTACAGTTAACCAGGAATGTTCAAGTTGTGGCGAGCATATGGGTTTCGGGGCGAAAACGATAGTCGAGCAGGGTGTCCGTTAAGGTCGACATCTGGCGCTGGAAACCTGCCAGGCAGTGCAGTCAATTGCTCTCGGTTTTCAGCCATTGACTAATTATTCACATAAACCCGGCAATGTTGCATTTACGGGATAGAATATACGCATGAATTATGCAGATCTCGGATACCTTCGTTTAGCGGCTATCGCGCCACCGGTTCACATTGGCAACCCAGAGGCTAATGCCGGTGAAATTCTCACGCAGTTGCAGCAGCCTGAAATCCGGTCGGCAGCTCTGGTCGCGTTTCCCGAACTCAGTGTCAGTGGTTACACCTGCGAAGATCTCTTCTTTAATAACGATATGATCGTCGCCTGCGAGCAGGCGCTGGTTTCAATCGCCGCCGCCAGTACCGAGCAAATTGTGGTGGTAGGGTCGCCATTTCGTTTGCCAGACGGTCGCTTGCTGAATGCGGCTTTTGTGTGTCAGCACGGACAGGTTATTGGTGTTGTGCCAAAAATATCGAATCCTAACTACGGCGAATTCTACGACAAACGCTGGTTTGTATCCGGCGCCGAGCTCGAACTCTCAGTCGATCATCCGTTGCTCGGTAACATTTGGGTTGGTACGCAACAGTTGTTCGCTGTTGGCGAGAGTCGGTTTGCGGTCGAAATCTGCGAGGACCTTTGGCACCCGATGCCTCCTTCCAGCAGCCACGTCCTGGCAGGCGCTGAACTTATTGTTAATCTGTCTGCAAGCCCGGAGTTGGTTGGCAAGGCAGACTATCGACGCGATCTGGTACGTATGGCCAGTGCTCAGGGGGTATGTGGTTATTTGTACGTAAGTTGCGGGCCAATGGAGTCTACACGTGATGTGGTTTTTGGTGGCCATCAAATCTATGCAGAGAATGGCATGCTGATAGGTGAGTCTGACCGATTTGCCATGGATACCTGTAGCTTCTTCGCAGAAACAGACTGGCAAAAGCTTCGACATGATCGCACCCGTAACAATACGTTTGCCGCGGCGTCCCGGCCTGTGAATTACCGCACCGCTGGCACTGCCAATCACTACTCGCTGCAGAGTATAGACCGGGTATATCCACCACATCCGTTTGTTCCGGATGACGAGGCAGAACTTACAGCGCGAGCCAGTGAAATACTTAAAATTCAGGCGACTGGCCTGGCCCGTCGGGTGCTTGCCTCACACGCCCGATCTTTAGTGCTGGGTGTCTCTGGCGGTCTGGACTCTACGCTGGCGTTACTTGTATGTCTGGATACACTGGACATCCTTGGTCGACCGGTCGATGAGCTGTTAGCGGTTACGATGCCCGGTCCGGCCACCAGCGAGCACACACTCGAAACTGCACGAATACTGGCAGATGTATGCGGTTGTACGTTGCGCGAGATCAGTATCGACGCGTCGGTGAAACAGCATCTGCTCGATCTCTCTCACAATGGCAGCCATGATGTAGTTTTTGAAAATGCACAGGCGCGTGAACGAACCCAGCTTCTTTTTGATATTGCTAACCAGACTGGTGGAATCGTCGTTGGAACCGGTGATCTGTCAGAGCTTGCACTGGGCTGGTGCACGTACAACGCTGACCAGATGTCCAGCTACAACGTCAATGTCAGTGTCCCCAAAACGCTGGTTAAGTACCTGTGCCGTTGGTATGCGCAACACCGTGCATCTGAGAAATTTTCAAAAGCGCTGCTACGAGTGCTTGATACGCCAATATCACCCGAATTGATTCCGTCTGATTCTGACGCCATTGCGCAGGAAACTGAATCAATAATAGGCCCTTATGAGTTACATGATTTTTTTATCTACCACTACCTGCGCAATGGCTTTGGAGCACGGAAGATTTATACACTTGCTACCACTACCTTTACAGGCCAATACGACGAAGAATCGATAAAAAAGTGGCTCAGTGTTTTTTATCGACGTTTTTATACTCAGCAATTCAAGCGCAGCACACTGCCCGCAGGGCCAAAAATAGGTAGTGTCAGCTTATCCCCCAGAGGTGACTGGCGCATGCCCGATGAGGCCGATGTGAGTGCAATTCTTGAGCAAATTGATACTTTTTAGCTTTTGTTCTTTTCTGTCTTATCAGTGTTCGATCAGCTAATTCTATAAGGGACTTGTTTCACACAGAGTCCTGTCTAACCAGGTAATGTGACCAGCCAGATGTCAATATCGATTAACAGTAAATTTGATGGAGGCAATATTGAGTGCCTCAGTTGCGATTTTGCTGACAATATCAGGTTGCAGATACGCAAGGACAAGGGCGATGAATTTTTCCAATGGTTTTATTTTCGCCTGAGCGGCGAAGCTAACACCCGCTATACGCTGCACATTGAAAATGCTTCTGCATCATCCTATCCGAGAGGCTGGGAGGGCTACAAAGTAGTGGCTTCTTTTGACCGACAGCAATGGTTTCGATGTGATACGGAATATGCGAACGGGGTATTGTCGTTTTCTGTAACTTCAACCAGCAATGATGTCTGGTTTGCCTACTTCACACCGTATTCTATGCACAGGCACGATGATCTGATCGCATCTATGTCGATAAGAGATCGAGTATCAACTGAAGTTATTGGTCAGACGGTGGACGGTCGGAACATGGATTTGGTGGTAATAGGAAATCCCGATGCGGCGAAAAAGGTCTGGGCAATTGCACGACAACATCCGGGTGAGACTATGGCCGAGTGGTGGATGGAAGGATTTCTGAAAAAGCTGGTTGACGAGCAAGACCCAGTGTCACGCACATTGCTCGACAATTGTTGTTTCTATGTTGTACCAAACATGAATCCAGATGGCAGTGCTAACGGCTATTTGCGTACCAACGCTGCCGGAACCAATCTCAACCGGGAATGGAACAATCCTTCAATGTTGAGCTCGCCGGAAGTGGCGACTGTGCGGAATCATATGGAAACTACAGGGGTACACTTTTGTCTCGATGTACATGGTGATGAAGCACTGCCTTATAACTTTATTGCGGGTACCGAGGGTATTGATTCCTGGAACCCGCAGCGTCTGGAATTACAGAATCGGTTTAAAGATACACTTGCCCGGTTAAATCCGGACTTTCAAACCGTTTACGGTTACCCGGTAGCCGCCGCTGGTACTGCCAATTATGGTATCTGCAGCAGTTATGTTGCGGAACATTTTGGATGCCCTGCATTGACGCTGGAAATGCCTTTTAAAGATACCATTGATACACCGGATTATAGATACGGATGGTCTGCGCAGCGTTCGGCTTTGCTGGGTGAGGCCTGTGTCAGTGCCATACTGCAGATTAGTGATGCCATCTAATCATAAAAAATCACTTGAGGAAATTACGTACAACGCCGTTTGAGTTTACTGGTCACTGTTGAACTGTCACCTAGATCGAAGTCGATTGATCTGTTTAAATCAGATCCAAACGGGCGATAACCTACCTGTAGCTGTTTGGATCGAGACAGCTTTTTTAAGAGTGTTTTTGACGCTGTGGTGTAAGCGCTGCGATAGTCGCTGTGCAACTTCCAGTTAAAGGTTTCCTGTGGCCCGGAGTCAAAATTCAGAGTCAGTTGTGTATTCTCTGTACCCAATACCTCGAATGCATCGAATCTGATAGTTGCCTGGCCTCGGTCACAATCCAGAATCAATACGGGACGGTAGTAACCTTCACTGGTGTTCTTATACGTGTTGCCCAGTAGCCTTGCCTGAAAGTCAGTTCCTGCGGTATGAGCTTGTACATTCCAGATTCCAATGTTTGTTAATTGGGAGTTCGCCTCGCTGGCTGGTGTCGACTGGTGGGCTGCAGCGACCAGAGGCGCAACATCGGCAAGCGCTGGTTGACTGCTGTTTTCGTTATCTGCCTCAGCGACCTTTTCGTCGTCTGCCATTTTCTGTGTTATAGCGTCAATCTGGTCTGTGGCTTTTGGCAAAGCCACCAGTCCCGCTAGCACAAGGCAAAGTGAGGCCAGCGCATAAGAAGCAGTATCACGCACTTTCCGTTTGAGCTTCGCCTTTGCCAAAGGTTTTGAGTAATCTCTTTTGAAGCGTGATTTTCCGATCACCTTACAACTTACACGACCCACGTAAGTAGAGAGCGTAAATTCTTTAGAGTTGACCAGTCTGTTGTGCGAATGTACAAGCAGATAGCCGATTACTACTGTGCCTGTGAATGAGGCCAAGAGAACGTGCAGCGCGGCATCAGAAAACACAATGACGCCAATTAATGTCAATAGAGTAAGAAAAAGGGCCGCATTAACCGAGATGTAAAATAGCCCGGCTGGTCCGAAGAATACGGATAGTAGCGCCTGCTTGGTCTGTGACTTTTTCAAAAGCACGTTTCTCCGTATGTCTTGCAGGCGAGGTTTGCGGCTGCCTTGTGTTTTTCTTTACCTCGACATAGGAAAGTATTGGTCAATTGGTGATGGGATTAGTATTTCGTCAAAGCGGGGTAGCATGAATTCCTGAACGAGGTCTGCGTTGTTATCTGGCGCACCCGGACCCCGTATCACTAATTGATTTATACCTTCTTACCTGTTTTATATTGTGCAGCATTACGACTGTTAGTAGGCCCATGGAAATTAAGCACCGGCCCCAGGATATCTATTTCTGCATCTGACGAGCTCAGGCTTTTGCGATATTCTCTATGACTGCCGATGTCAGTTGCTGAAGGTCATGCGGGGTTATTTCTATTTGCAGGCCTCTTTTGCCACCACTGATGTAAATCGATTCAAAGTCCAGCGCGCGTCGATCAAGTGCGGTGCGAAGTTGTTTGCGCTGAGCGAGCGGGCTGATTCCGCCCACCACGTAACCTGTGGCTTTCTCAGCAAGGTTGCTTTCTGCCATTGCGGCTTTTCTGCCATTGACAACGCTTGCCAGTCTTTTTAGGTCAAGCTGATCAGCCACAGCCACAATTGCTACTACCGGGTTCCGTTCATCGCCATCTACGGTTGCCAGCAGTGTTTTAAAAACGCGTTTAGTATCCTGTCCTAATGCACTGGCAGCAGCTACCCCATATCCCCCCTGGGTATCGTCAGCAGCATATTCGCGAAGCTGATAGGTGATTTTCTGTCTATCCAGTAATTTGATTGCTGGCGTCATGTCTTCTCTGAGTAGAATTGCACACTGCTGGTTATTCTCCCTCTAATCATAGAGTTGTGCTTGTGTATTGAAGTTGATTATTTGGTGCAGCTACATTATTGCTAATGCGGCATCTATCTCGTTGTACGCCATTGTTGTTGGTAATCAGAGTTATCATAGCAACTGGTAAAGGCATTCTGCCAGGTGAGTAGTGGTATACCGTGTTGAAACTGTGATTGAACGAGTGGGGTTCATATTACCTATGTTTGGTGGCCCCGAATTCAGCGTTTATTTTATATAATAGTCCGAGACTTGATGGAGGGTGATGTAGGCATCGAGGACGCAACGGAGAGTCAATGTCCAATTTGAAAAAACAATTTTTTCGTTTTTTACGCGGCCGTATCAATTGCCTTGTTATTAGTTTTTTCTTTGTTTTGCTGCCACCTGTTGCAACGTTCGCTGACCCTGCCAGTTCAGCTTTGGTCCTTACCAATGAGCCCGAACTCGGCGGCCACTCGGACAGCCTGCCAGCAGACCGGGAAATCCGCGTTACAAACGGTGTGCGAACAACCGTTGGGCAATACCCGTTTTTAACTGCAGTACTTTCCGGCAGACAGGTATCCTTAAGGTTTGAGGACGGTCCGTCATCGGCGTTGTTTTTCAGTGGCGGTGTGCTCTCAGAGTTCTCAGGCGAGTTGGTTGATTGTGGCTTTGCAATCAATGCTTGTCTTGATGTGACAGACAAGGTTTGCTCAATTATTCTCGACTTTCCCGTCGCTGACCATGTGCCATTGACTCCATCACAACAGTTGCAGAATTGCCGACGCGGGGGGGGAATCGGCGCTGTCTTCAGGCCAAACTCGCGAAACTATACTGAACGGCTTGACCTTTTCGATGGAAATCCCCGGATACCTGCTGTTTATTTAAATGACGAAGAGGGCTATCAACACTTATTGCTCGCGCTGGCTGAGGGGAAACTCGGCATATCTGCCATTAAAGCAGTCCCGGATACTGCCCTGTGCGGTGGCACCTATCTCGGTGGTCGCTGGGTGCTAACAGCCGCTCATTGCGTTGTGCGCAAGCTGGATGATGGTTCCTTTCGCGTCGTCAATGCCAGTGAATTGCTGGTTAACGTTGGCGCCTACAATCTCACCGAAGAAAAAATATTCACGCAAGGTGTAGAGCAAATATTGATCAATGACTACCGGATTACCAATGGCTGGGATGAAAATGACTATGCACTCGTCAAGCTTGATGCTGACCCGCTGCGCGGTGAGGCAATCAATCTTGCTACTGAAGAAAGCCTGGACTCCCGAGTTGCATCGTCAGAGGCAGCACTGGTTGTGGGCTGGGGTAGTACCGAAGTGCGAGAACCCCTGTCGCCTGCAACACTTGCAACACCAACCTCGCGTTCACCGTTGGCTGCCACTTTGCAAATGCAGACCGTACAAAGTTGCCGCACACTATGGCGCGATTTTCTATTGCTGAGTGGTGTTGAAAGAGAAGTACCAGATATTCGCGACATCCATTTGTGTGCTAGTTCGGAGATTCAACAGGATACCTGCCAGGGAGACAGTGGCGGGCCGCTCATGATCGATGTCAATGGCGAATTGCAGGTTGCGGGAATCACGAGTTTTGGGCTGGGTTGTGGTGGTTCACTTGGCTTGCCTGCTGTGTACGCCCGTGTACCCGCATTTCGCCAATGGGTGCTGGAAAAAACCGGATTGACACTGGCTCAGCAAGATGTTCGTGTACTCTCAGCGGATAGTCTGGTTGCACCAACAGCTGGTGGTGGTGGTAGTCTTGGTGGTGAACTGTTGATGCTGCTTGCCGGATTATGGCTGTCGTTAAAATCCACCAGATATGTACGCAAATTTCCTGTGGTGTTTGTTGCAATTGCTGCGTTATCCGGTTGTGCCGCAGATCAGGAAAATGACGGATTTGCTATCGTTGCTGCCGACTCTGCAAACACGACTGAAGCAATTGACGCGGTGTACAACAGCGGTGTTATCAGCGCTGTGGTGGTCAGTACCGGTTGCACACAGGCGGAGCATTTTCAGATTGTGCAAACCGACAATGTGCAGCGTGCATGTGAGATTGAAATTCGTCGTATTAAACCTGACTTGTGTAAGCGAGCGGCACAGGCGCATTCCATCAGTATTAACTGGAGTAAGCCTGCAGAATGTGAGAATGTTATCGTTGCTAATCTGCCATTGAGTCGCGATTAGGGTATCCAGTCGGAAAGCGTGGTCCTTTCGTTATTGCCCTGTGAACTGTCTGACGCAGCCGTTGGACTCTACCTGGGCCGAGTTGTAGTAATCCACTGAGCCAAATCTACGATTTCTTCCATCGACAGAGAATGCGCCATGTCGTAGCTCTTCCAATGAACGCTGTAACCGTGATGCAGTAGTGTATCGCGGCTCGCTTGCGCATAGCGTTGCTCAATTACGTCATCTCGTTGACCGTGAGCCATAAAAACAGGCGTGTGTTGGTTAGCATCTATTTTTTCACTTTCTATAGTTTCCGTCAGAGGCAAGTAGGTCGAAAGTGCAATTACGCCGGCTATTTTTGCCTCCAGTCGTACAACTGTGTGCAATACCACAGCACCACCTTGAGAAAAACCGGCGAGCATAATATTTTCCGCAGGAACCTCTCGGTCAAGTTCACGTTGTATCAACGTTTTAACCAGATTTGCAGATGCCTGTATACCCTCGCGATCCTGTTCACGTGCTTTAAAATCCAGTGACGTGATGTCGTACCATGATCGCATTTTCATACCACCATTGATGGTCACAGCCTGAATGGGTGCATTTGGAAAAATAAACCTGCAATGATGCACACCCAGCTTTTCAAGCTCTGTTACAACCGGTGCAAAGTCACTACTGTCTGCACCCAGTCCGTGCAACCAGATTATTGACAGAAACGCAGGTGCTTCATTATTGTCAGTACCTGCGCCGGCTTGCGTGGTCATTTCGAGGCCATCAAAAGTGCTGGTCATATTGTTTACTCGTATCAATTTTTTTTAGCTGGATATTCAGCGTGTTTAATCCGGAAGATTAATACAGTTGGCGATGTACATTGCGGCGAAGATTCTGCCACATAAGTATTCTTGCTGTGGCGGAGTTTATACGGATAAGGTTCCGGCCTGACGCCAGGCGATGACTGATATACTCACGAGCATGCGGTTGTAGCAGTTCGGGCTGTCTCGGGAGAATCTGCACAAGCGTGCGGTGATAGTTGCCAATAAAGGGTGAAAGCAAATGATTAGAAAAGCTGGTCCACTGTTAGTGTGCAGCGTATTGCTTGCAATCGGCGCGTCCTGCGGCTTTAAGTCAGATCTGTATTTACCTGGTCAGCCACAGGAATTGGGACAATACGATAGTAAAAGTCTGAAAGATCTGGGAGATGAGAAGCTTCGGCAGCTACAAATCCAGACGGATGGCAATGCACCTGTGTCCCCTGCTGCTTCTGATGATGTCAGTTCTGGCGGTGAAAGTTCTGCCGGTGTAGGCTCGGGTATACCAGTCGACGGTGTTGTCGTGGAATTGCCAACCGCCGAAGAATTAGTGCAAGACAACTCTGATCAGCCTAAGAAAACTGGCAATGGTGGTGCTGTGCCATAGTCGTTTCACTAATTGACACCGTCGCCTTGTGAACCGGGCGAACTGCTTAGTGTTAACCGCCGGGCTAAATTGCTGTTCTCTATCAATCCGATCTTAGAAACTAATCCATGAATTCAATGAATCCTGTACATCGAGTACAAGGTGATCTCTTTATCGAAGATGTTTCCTGTGCAAGCCTGGCTAAGCAATATGGAACGCCTCTTTATGTTTACTCCCGCAAGGCGATAGAAGCTGCCTGGCGTGCCTATGATTCTGCTCTAAGCACAAGACCCCATCTCGTTTGTTATGCGATGAAAGCAAACTCCAATTTGGCAGTTCTGGATATTCTGTCGCGGTTAGGCTCCGGTTTCGATATCGTCTCCGTTGGTGAACTGGAGCGAGTAAGAGCAGTTGGCGGCGACATGGCAAAGGTGGTTTTTTCCGGTGTGGGCAAGCGTCGAGATGAAATGGCAGTGGCGCTTGAAGCAGGCATTCGGTGTTTCAACGTAGAGTCGGAATCTGAAATTCAGGTTCTCGCTGAAGTTGCATCAGCCCATGGAGTGGTGGCGCCGGTGTCAATCCGCGTAAATCCGGATGTCGATGCCAAAACCCACCCATATATTTCCACCGGGTTGAAAGAAAACAAATTTGGAATCGAATTTGAGCGTGCCATTGTGGCCTATCAAACCGTAGCTGCCAGTGCCAATTTGTCAGTTGTCGGTATGGATTGTCATATCGGGTCGCAGCTTACCGATGTCGAGCCCTACACCGATGCGCTGCGCAGACTGATAGCGCTGAGTGATGAACTGGAAACCCTGGGCATCTCTCTGCACCATCTGGATCTCGGAGGTGGTCAGGGTATTCGCTATCGCGACGAGGTACCGCTTGATCTATCCGCCTGGGCCAGTGCCATGGATGAAGTCCTTGGCGATCGACAATTTGAAATCGTGGTTGAGCCCGGACGCAGCATTGTGGGCAATGCCGGGTTGATGCTGACCACAGTGAACTACCTGAAACATAACGATACCAGGAATTTTGCCGTTGTTGATGCTGCGATGAATGATCTGATTCGCCCTGCGCTCTACACAGCATGGCAGGATATCGTGCCAGTCAGTGGTGCACATTCTGAAACTGCGGAAAAAACATATGATGTTGTTGGTCCTGTGTGTGAAAGTGCCGATTTTCTTGGCAAGGATCGAAAGCTCGAACTCAGGCAAGACGACCTGCTGGCGGTTCTTTCGGCAGGTGCGTACAGTTTTTGTATGAGTTCAAATTACAACTCAAGGCCACGAGCCGCCGAAGTGATGGTCGATGGCGATACAGCCCATTGTGTTCGTCAGCGAGAGACTATCGCTTCATTGTTTGACCGTGAGTCCGTCCTGCCAGGCTGATTGTTTCTGTCGTAGAAGTCTTTCCCTGGCGGCAAAAGCGAGTCATGCGGCGGATCCTGTTGCAATTCGAGAAAGGGATCTTTTCAAAGAAAGGGATGATGGCTTCACGCGCGCAGCTAGTCTGTTGTTCCGAAAATGATCAATAGCTCGCTTTGTCTGTGCGCGTACGCAGTAGCAGGGGTTGCGGACAGCGCTTGTCTGCCCGGAACCAGGGACAACTATAATGCTGATTGCACTATATTCTGCTTCCGTCATTCAGGCACTCATCGACAGCATTTGTAATCCGCGCAACCAGGTTGTTTAGCGTTATTCCTATGCTGGATACAGGGCCTAAATGCACACGTTTATGTAGTGACGATTAACAAGGCTTCCCCAGTTAGCCAGAGTTCCACTGATTGTCCGCTCACTTTTATGCAACGGACATCAGTAGCAGCGCTTTTATTGTTACCGCTAACACGCGCCTGCAGCCGGTTCCAGGTTTTCACGATGGTCTGACTCGGGCCGATTCCAGATTAACTGCCCGCAAAATCGTATTCGACAAAATATTGGCAGATTGACTTGTTGATTATGGTACGTCGACTGACTCCAGCAGTTACAGCCTCTTAAATAAACGAAAAATGCTGTGAGGCTGCTGATAAAAGCAATCTATCGACTACCTTTAGAGGGTGGGGCGACAGACTTTCGGCGAAATCATGTGTCACTTTTGTGTCACAACGCTTGTTGTTTTCTTACAAAAAGTAAAAAAAACAATAATCTATTCCGCTTAGGTGATTTTTTACTTTAACATTCTGCCCTCATTGCATTACTACTAAACGCTACGTTGAAAAGAGAAGTCATCCCGTCAAATGCGTCTTACGTTCACAAAAATGCATGGCCTGGGCAACGACTTCATGGTCATCAATGCGCTGGATAAACCCTTTGCGCTGACCAAAGACGAAATACGCAGGCTGGCGCATCGCCGATTTGGTGTTGGTTTTGACCAAATCTTAATTGTCGAACCGCCAACTGTTGCCGAGGCGGAGTTCGACTATCGAATCTTCAATGCTGATGGTGGTGAGGTTGAAAATTGCGGAAACGGCGCCCGTTGTTTCGCCCGTTACGTTCGCGAGCAGGGTCTGACCCAAAACCGGGACATAACGGTCCAGAGCGGAGCCGGTTTGATGCAGCTTACCGTTGAGGATGACCAGCAAGTCACCGTGCGAATGGAGGTGCCGCAATTTGTGCCGGAATCCGTTCCATTTGTGGCCGACACCGAATCGGCAGTGTACGCAATTGAGGTTGCTGATTCGCAGGTTGAGGCGGGTGTGGTAGCTATCGGCAATCCGCATGTGGTGGTGGTGGTTGAAGATGTTGAGAATTGTCAGTTCGAATTGCTCGGGCCGGCACTTGAAAGCCATAAGCGTTTTCCAAACAGAGTAAACGCAGGTTTTATGCAACCGCTTGCTCGTGGCGAGGTCAGGTTAAGAGTTTATGAACGTGGCGTTGGCGAGACGATGGCTTGTGGGACCGGTGCCTGTGCTGCTGTGGTGACAGGTATTAGACGCAATTTGCTGGACAGAGAAGTAACAGTACACCTGACAGGCGGAGATCTGCGGGTTAAATGGCCCGACAATAACGAGCCGGTGGCGATGACGGGGCCGTGTGAAACAGTATACGAAGGCACACTTGAATAATGATAGGTCATAAAAAAAGAGCGCTGCAGGAAGATAATCTTTTTAACTACCACGACAGCGACCAACAGATAGCGGAGTATTTACGCGCGAGTCCGGATTTCTTTGCTCGCAATCCGGATCTACTGCTGGAGATCGAAGTTCCACATCATGAGCGTGGAGCGGTTTCTTTGGTTGAAAGACGTTTATCGATGCATCGTGAACAATGCAGTGAACTACGCGAGCGCCTGGAAGAGATTGTGGATGTTGCTCAGCAAAACGACAATCTGGCTGAACTGCTGCATTATTTTTCGATGGGCTTGATTTCCGCAAACTCACTGGGTGACGTACTTCGTTTTACCCAAAGTACCCTGAACAGCAAACTCGATTGTGAAGAAATGCAGGTATTGCTGTTTGAAAACGAGCTTTTGGAGGCTTGTCTTGATGACGCACCAGCCAGCGTCAGACTGGAAGATGCAGGCTTTGCCCGCAGCGTTGCCGGATTGCATAGTCGGCGCCCGGTCTATTGCGGACATATGACACAACCACGGTTACGGCAGTTTTTCCCTCGTACCATTCTCAATGTCCGGTCCGCATCAGTAATCAGGCTGTCGCACACCACTCCGACCTCATCTGTGAATATCGGCTATCTGGCGCTGGCCAGTGAAAACCGTTCACGCTTCGCACCTCATATGGGTACTGAATTTCTGGAGCGTTTCGGCTCGCTGCTGAGTGCTCGACTCGCTGTATTTTACGATTGAGTGAGCCACACCCTGTAGGCCTGTAAGCGGGTAATCTCCTGTAAAAGTCTGAAAACAAGAACAAGCGTCTTATGGCTGTCACTCAAACACAAGCGCTACAAGCAGATGACTCACTGTCGTTTGAATCTTCTATAGCGGAGTTTTGTAACTATCTGCTGATACAAAAGCGCTACTCGCCGCATACCATCAGCAGTTATCGTCGTGACTTGCAGGAAGTAGCAAAGTCTTTGCGGGTAATAGATGTTGAAGACTGGTCTGCCGCCAATCCATTTAATATGAGAACCGTTATTGCTCGTCAGCATGGCGACGGGCTGTCCGGTCGCAGTTTGGCGAGAAGGTTATCTGCAGTTCGTTCACTGTTTAGATATCTCATAAAACAGGGGCGTATCGAGGTAAATCCGGTGGCTGAAGTGCCAGCGCCGAAAGATCAGCGCGGCTTGCCTGAAACGCTTCAAATAGAAGATATTCAGCGACTTTTTGTGCTGGAAGGTGACGATGTTCTGCTGTTGCGCGATCGTGCTATTTTTGAGCTTATCTATTCGTCTGGTTTGAGACTGGCGGAAGTGGTACAGCTAAATGTCGACAGCATTGATATGCAGATCGGCCAGGTTCGCGTTATCGGCAAGGGGTCAAAAACTCGTGTACTACCGGTTGGCAGTCATGCCTTAAACGCGGTTAAAGCCTGGCTGGCCAGGCGCAATGAGTTGATGCGAGCTGGCGGTGATGATGACGACGCGTTGTTTATTAGTCGCAGGGGGTCGCGTCTTTCATCGCGAAGCGTGCAACAGCGGCTGAAGGTCCTTGCCCGTCGCACCGGCATTCCGAATAACGTTTATCCCCATCTGCTACGACATTCCTTTGCCAGTCATATGCTGGAGTCCAGTGGTGACCTGCGAGCTGTGCAGGAATTGTTGGGTCACGCAGATATCAGTACCACTCAGGTGTACACTCATCTTGATTTTCAGCATCTGGCGCGGGTGTATGAACGTGCCCATCCACGTGCAACAAAAAAGCGCTCTCAGGAATAACCAGCAACCGCTTTGTGCTTAGACTTTTGCTCCGTCGCGTCGCTCTGGCAACACAGCGATCGTCAGTCATAACTGCGACGAGCCACTATTAGACCGGTTGAAATCCGAAGCAATCGAAATTGCCACCTACAGGAAAGTTTTCGACCAGTTTGACAAGCTGGTTATTGCTGGCGTGCCAGATATTAACCCTTTCGCCAATCCGGTAAAGATGCCTTGCAACCAGTAACATCGGTGGCCGACTGGCGGCAGGGTGTTCGTTCAAAAGCAACGCCTCTGTCGTGTCGTGTGGCGCGCTTGCTGACGTCGTTGTTGGTTCTGGTAAATGTCTTGCTGGCGGTGACGTGGTGACAGCAGCAGCGTAGTTGGCCAGTGTCTCGACACCGCAGTGTAAATCGACACGACCATCTGACTTAATCCATCGAACGATGCCGATGTGCCAGCTTGAGTTTGCAGATTGATCTGCTATCGAGGGTTCCTGGTGTGCAATCAATTCGCCAACGTTAATGCGACAATTGCCGTTTCCAGTCCACTTTAAACCGAGTCCGCCCCTGCTGCTGTTTTCGACAATCCATTGCGTACCGTACTGCCGGTTTTGAGCGTGCGAGGTTCCGCTGCTTTGATTTCCGGCAAACGGGAGTAGCGATGCGTGGATCTCTTTTATGCCAGTCTCGGTATGCAGCTGACTGTGTCTGATTGATCGAGCATATTGCCGGTTTGCCCGGCCGTCTGCTCCTTTGCGCAGTTGGCTTACCCAGGTATGATCCGGGACACTGGTCTGTTCGGAGACAGACAGCAGATCTTGCGCATCGTTTCCTTCACTCACCGGCAGACGCTCCAGTAACGGTTCCATGTCAAAGAAGCGCACTTGCTGACCGGGCAGGTATCGGCTGAATTTTGCAACACTGGGAGGGTGCGCAGAATCAAGGGCGACACTGTATAGAGAATCACGGTTACGCCCGTCCCTGTTGTTTTTCAGATCCAGAACATCACTATGCCTGCCCAGCAGGCTGTGCAGCTGCGACAGATAGACTGATGGCAGATGTGAGCCGGCACAAGCGGAAAACGCGCAACATTGACTGTAAAGATGTCTGATCGTTCGCGGATTTTCACCGCCGCGCACTTCGGTATCTACGCCCTGCTCTCGTTCTGCACACAAATACAGTGTATTTAGATCGCGCCACAGTTTGTCGGGACAGGGTTGATAGCTTTGTGAAATGCGCAAACTGCACTCCGACAAATGCTTCATTGCCTGAAATATCACCGGTAAGCGAAGCTTTCTGGGCAGGTGGCCGCGCCGGCGAAGCACATCTAACAGGATCACTTTGTAACTTGCCGACAGCTCCTGCAATAGCGTCGTTGCCTGTTCGAAATCGTGTGCAGAAGCAGCGGTGTAGGGCAGGTCCACGTCGGTGAATCCGGCACTCAGATCTTTTAATGCATCACGCGCCGCAGGCTCAAATAAGCGGGTTATTTGCAGTCGCACCGATGGTGTGTTAACCAGCCGATTACTGTGTTGCAACGCCCGAATAAGCTCTGGTGCCACAGACTCGCTTTGTACAGCTTCTAATTCAGCAAGGTAATTACCCACTGATGCCGCATCAGTTGGAAAGCTGCCGGCGGTGGCCGGTCTTTGCTCCGGGACCTGCAGTGCAATATCCTTGTGCGGCCCGCGCAGCCCCGTGCGTTGCCCGATTTTGCTGATTGTGTCTTGAACTTTACCCATATGTTCCCACATAGTTTTTGAGAGCCTGGTGGTTGTGGGTCCACTGCAGGCGTTGGATTGTATCTCTACAGTGGGCGCTCATATTGCGCCGGCATTGCCAGGATTTACCCCACTTTTGCTCGCCACTGATCGCCACAATGTTTCTGCATCATGCGGCTAGACCATCCACCAAGTGTAGTGCAATATGGCCTGCCTGATAAACCGGAGACATCAATTGGAACAATACCGCGGTACCACAATCGTCTCTGTTCGCCGAGGCGCAGAAGTCGTGATTGGCGGCGATGGTCAGGTAACACTGGGCAACGCAATTATGAAGGGCAATGCCAGAAAAGTACGTCGCTTGTATAAGGATCGAGTGCTGGCAGGCTTCGCCGGCGGTACTGCTGATGCATTTACTCTGTTCGAGCGTTTTGAGGGAAAACTCGAAGAATATGGTGGCAACCTGACCCGCGCCGCTGTCGAGATGGCCAAAGACTGGCGAACTGATCGAATGTTGCGGCGGCTGGAAGCGCTGCTCGCCGTTGCAGACAGTAAAAGCTCACTGGTGATATCAGGTAATGGTGATGTTATTGAGCCGGAACACGGGCTCATTGCGATCGGTTCAGGAGGTGATTTCGCCAAGTCTGCAGCACGAGCACTGCTTGAACACACATCGATGGGGGCGACGGATATTGTCAAAAACAGCCTCAACATAGCCGCGGATATCTGTATATACACCAACAGTAATCTGACGATAGAAACGCTTGAGAGTGAAGACAACTCCTAGCTCGAAAGAATTGGCTTCCTGGTACCCGTTAATACCCAGGCTTCCGGTTCCTCCTACTTACTTAAACTCCTACAGCAATCAGGTTCAACAATGTCAACTATGACACCGCGTGAGATCGTGCAGGAACTCGATAAACATATCGTTGGCCAAAGCGATGCAAAGCGGGCAGTGGCTATTGCGCTGCGCAATCGCTGGCGACGACAACAGGTTGCCGAAGACTTACGTAACGAAATTACCCCCAAAAATATCTTAATGATTGGACCGACCGGTGTTGGCAAGACGGAGATCTCCAGACGTCTCGCAAAACTTGCGAATGCTCCATTCATTAAGGTAGAGGCAACAAAATTTACCGAGGTTGGTTACGTCGGTCGCGATGTGGAGTCCATAGTGCGCGATTTAGTCGATGCGTCAATTAAGCAGACTCGCGAAACAGAAATGGAAAAGGTCCGGCATCGGGCGGAGGATGCGGCAGAAGAGAAAATTCTTGATATTTTACTGCGCCCGGCGCAGGGAGGCAGCGACGATAGTGACTCCGGCACTCGCCAGAAATTTCGCAAGATGCTGCGCGAGAAAAAGCTCGATGACAAGGAAGTTGAAATTGAACTGAGCCAGACGCCGGTTGGTGTAGAGATTATGGCACCACCCGGTATGGAAGATATGACTGAACAACTGCAGGGTATGTTTCAGAACATGGGGCGTGAGCGCAAACAAACACGTAAAGTCAAGGTCGCCGATGCATTGCAGTTACTTACAGATGAAGAAGCAGCAACCATGGTTAACGAAGACGAGCTCAAACAGCTCGCTGTGCATGGGGTGGAACAAAACGGTATTGTTTTTCTCGACGAGATCGACAAAGTCACCAGACGCAGCGACACGCAGGGCAGTGCCGATGTCTCTCGCGAAGGCGTACAAAGAGACTTGTTGCCGCTGGTCGAAGGCTGCACTGTCAGCACTAAATACGGCATGGTTAAAACAGATCACATACTGTTCATAGCCTCCGGCGCGTTTCACATGACCAAACCCTCTGACCTGATACCGGAATTGCAGGGTCGTCTGCCAATTCGCGTTGAACTACAAGCTCTGTCTGTAGAAGATTTTGAACAAATACTGACTGAGCCCAACGCATCTCTGACAGAACAGTATCGAGCGTTGTTAGGGACCGAGGATGTAACGCTGACTTTTACCGATGACGGGATAAAGAAAATCGCTGAAGTTGCCTGGCAGGTGAATGAAACGACCGAGAATATCGGGGCCAGACGCCTGCATACGGTGCTTGAGCGCCTGCTCGATGATGCTTCTTTTGATGCATCGGATAGTGCTGGTCAGAAAATTGAGGTAGACGCGGAATATGTGTCTCGATACCTCTCTGAGTTGTCTCAGAATGAAGACCTGAGCCGCTATATCCTGTAGAGTAAAACGATGGCGAAACCAACAGAAATTAAGTTACACCAGCGTAGCCGAGTGCTCGAGTTACACTTTGACGATGGCTTTGAATGCAATCTGACCTGTGAATATTTGCGTGTGCATTCTCCGTCCGCGGAGGTGAAGGGACACGGTCCGGGTCAGGAGACTCTGCAAGTTGGCAAAGAAGATGTCGGTATCGATCAAATCATACCCACTGGCAATTACGCTATTAAAATCGTGTTTGATGATGGCCATGATTCCGGAATTTTCACCTGGTCGTATTTGCACGAACTCGGCACCGAGTACGAAGGGTACTGGCAGGAATATCTTGGCAAGCTAGAGGCTGCCGGACACACGCGCAAAGGCTCGGTCGATATCCCCAAGCAATAGATTGAGCGTATTACCTGTAAAACCAGTTTGTTAACTACCGCACTACAGTATTTCAGTTTTAGCGTCCGGTACATCGATGCCGGAAACATCACTGCTGTGCGGTTTGTGACTCATGTCTCCAGGAGACTGTCCGAGAATGAATGATCTACTGCGGAAGCGATCTTTTGGCCAGCGATTACAATCCATTTCGCTAAATATGAATAACTATTCGCCTCAATCGATCGGAAACTCTGACTCAAAATCTCACTTCCCCACTACGGCCCTAATTCTCGGAAAGCCTCCTGGCTGCCAGCGTCAACGGCGCCCTGCAGTTGTAATAGACGGATTAAGACATTGAGCGACAAAACACACTTCGGTTATCGCACTGTTGAGACTGAAGAAAAAGAGAATCTGGTTGGCGCGGTTTTCGACTCCGTAGCGAAAAAGTACGATGTCATGAATGATTTGATGTCATTCGGTGTACACAGATTGTGGAAGCAGTACACCATCAATCAGACCGGCGTACGCTATGGACAAAGTGTGCTTGATCTGGCCGGTGGTACCGGAGATCTGGCAGCAAAAATGTCAGAACGTGTCGGCCCGGAGGGTACGGTGATTCTGGCAGATATTAATGAGTCAATGTTGTCCGTTGGTCGCGATCGAATGATTGATCAGGGCAGAGTGGAGAATATTCGCTACGCACTCGCCAACGCTGAAGCCCTGCCGTTTGCCGATGGCAGTTTTGACTGCATTACAATCGCCTTTGGTCTGCGTAACGTCACTGATAAGCAGGCGGCGCTCAACTCAATGTATGCAACGCTGAAGCCGGGTGGCAGGGCGTTGGTGCTTGAGTTTTCAAAGCCTGTGCTGCCTATACTGAGTAAGGCCTACGACGCGTACTCATTCTCTGCGCTGCCGATGATGGGCAAACTGGTAGCCGGTGATGCTGACAGCTATCGCTATTTAGCGGAGTCGATTAGACAGCATCCTGATCAGGAAACACTGATGGGAATGATGCAAACCGCCGGGTTTGAACGTTGTGACTATCACAATTTGACCGGTGGGATCGTCGCGCTGCACAAGGGATTCAAATTCTAGTGTTGTCTAATTCCATTGATCGATCTACCGGAATGATGCTAACCATGTTGCTGAGTGACGCGAGAACCATCAGCCAATGAATTCCCTGGTTGTTCTGCCAGTAATGAAAGCAATAGAAGCTGCTTTCAACAGCTATCTTTCCCTGGACCCGGATGCGCCTCGGTATCTGCAGTCCCTGGTCGGTAAGATTGTACGGGTGGATGTTTCGGGACTTGGAATACAGCTGGTGTTTATCTTTAATCAGCAGAGGGTTGAGGTTTGCGATGAATTTGCAGCGGAGCCTGATGTAGTGATCCGTGGTGCGCCTGTCACGCTTGCTGCTGTTGCGAGCGGCAGAACAGGGCTGATGCAATCCGACATTGTGATTAACGGCGATGTGGACACAGCTAATCGCTTCAGCCAACTGTTGGAGCGTATAGATATAGACTGGGAGGAGCATGTCGCCAGCATAGCCGGTGATAAGTCCGCACACCTGTTAGGTCGCTTTAAGCGTGGAGCTACTGATTGGGTTCAGCAATTCCACAGTGGTATGGAAAGCAACGTGGCTGACTATCTGCGCGATGAAACGCGTCATTTACCTCATCAATGGGAGATGGATGAGTTTATCGAGGAGGTAGATAATATCCGTGATCGGGTAGATCGGTTACTGCAAAAAGCACATGCAATGGACGATAGCCAGCAGTGAAATGGTTTGAGCGCCTGTCGAGGTTACTGGTTATACAACGAGTGGTATTTCGCTATGCCATAGATGAGCTCCTGGTAGAGTTAACAGGCTCACATTGGTTGCGCAGCTTGTTTATGCTGTTTCCTGCGCGTTGGCTCAGCAGTGCCAGCAGCAGACAACTTCCGCGTGGGCAGAGACTGCGCCAGGCCCTCGAAGAACTGGGGCCAGTGTTCATAAAATTTGGTCAGATGTTATCGACTCGAAGAGATCTTTTCCCCAGAGATATTTCAGATGAGCTGGCATTACTGCAAGATAAAGTACCCACTTTTTCATCTGAGGATTCCATTCGCACGATTGAGAGTTCACTGGATGCCAGTGTAGAAACTCTGTTTGCCGACTTTTGCGACGAGCCTATAGCAGCAGCTTCGATAGCACAGGTTCATGCAGCAACTTTGCACAGTGGTGAGCAGGTGGTTGTAAAAGTGCTGCGGCCCGAAATAGAAGGCATTATCAAACGCGATCTTTCTCTGATGTACCTGTTGGCGTCACTGGTGGCGAGGTTTTGGTCTGAGGGAAAAAGGCTCCGTCCCACAGAAGTGGTTGGCGAGTATGAAAAGACCATCTACGACGAACTTGATATGCAACGTGAAGCATCTAATGCTGCAGTGCTGCGCAGAAACTTCGAGGAGTCAGAAGACCTATACATACCTGAGATCTATTGGGACTACACGCGCGACAAAGTGCTGGTTATGGAGAGAATCGATGGCATTCCAATCTCCGATATTGAAGCGCTGCGTGCAGTTGGCGTTGATATAAAAAAGTTAGCCGAGCGCGGTGTTAACATCTTTTTTACCCAGGTGTTTCGAGATAATTTTTTTCACGCCGACATGCATCCCGGCAATATTTTTGTCAGTCGCGAGAACCCTCATGATCCCCGTTATATTGCAGTGGACTTTGGCATAGTCGGTATGCTTACTGACGAGGATCGACATTACCTGTCGCAAAATTTACTGGCATTTTTTGATCGAGATTACCGACGCGTCGCTACCCTGCACGTTGATAGTGGCTGGGTGCCTGCCGATACTCGGGTCGAGGAGTTTGAGTCTTCAATTCGCACGGTATGCGAACCAATTTTCGAAAAACCGCTGGCAGAAATCTCGTTTGGTCAGGTGTTGCTGCGTCTGTTTCAGACAGCCAGACGTTTTAATATGGAGGTGCAGCCGCAGCTGGTGCTGTTGCAAAAGACCTTATTAAATATCGAAGGTCTGGGACGACAGCTATACCCGCAACTGGATATCTGGAAAACGGCGCGGCCGATTCTGAAACACTGGATGCTGGAGCAGGCCGGACCACAGGCTGTACTGCGAGAAATACGTCGTAACATTCCCGAGTGGGGACGAGTACTACCGCAGATGCCTGGACTGGTGCATCAATTTTTGCAATCGGCACAGCCGCCGGTGGTACAGGGCAGCAATCGCCATCAGGTGGTCAAATCTTCACTGGCTGGCACTAACACACGGGCTATTATTGTGGGGCTTTGCGCTGTCTCGCTTTTTCTCGCTGCAGTACTCGTTATGCTGCTTGCACCGAGTGAGTTAAGCCGAATTTTCGGTGTTCCGCTTTGGAGTTGGTTGCTGATTGGTTCATCCCTGTACGGCGTCAGACTGTCATTGCAAATGACCAGGGACTAACAGAGCGCCACAGCAGTTGGCGCTCTGAATAATTTCACTGAAAGTGACTAGCGTCCAGTATTCTTTTCCTGCTGCATTTTTTCGGTAATCTGCTGGAGTACCATAGCCAATTCTGATTGATGCTGGAAATGAATATGCAGCGGCTCCTCTCTGAACTCTAACTCCTGATCAAGCTCCAGTTTGAACCGGTAGAGCTGACTATTGAGTTGATACAGACCAGATTCGAAACGAGCAGGTTCTGTTGAAAAGCGCGATACTTGCTTTGAGGGTGATACTGAGGATATGCAGCCTGGAGTAGTATCTGTAGATTTACTGTCATTGTTTACGACAATTTTTAATGCACCCTTTCCGTCGGCGGACACCTGGCTTGTTTCGCTATCCGCTTCGTCTGCGTTGTTAATGCGGTCGGTTAGAATCGGGATGTCGGCCAACGCGTCGCCAATCTCCTTGTCGATAATCTGAGTGATCCCATCGGTTTTGCTTTCAGGTGCTAAGTCCTTCCTGGAGATGTCGTCTAGTGTGGCATCGTTGGCGGCACCTGCCAGATCAGTTCTTATTTGGGCGTCGTTAGACAAGAGTGATCTGAACCTGACCATCAGACCAGAGAGCTCTTTCAGCTTCTGGTCAAAATCATCGCGGATCTCCTGCTGAAGATTTGCAATTTCACGGCTAATGCGTCGAGAACCGTGGTTGTTGTTGACGGTATCTGGCCGAGAATCATCAGAGGATGGTATTGGCATCGTTGAACCTGATAGAAGTTGATCGTCGCGACAATAAATTCGCGTTTCAAATCCTATCGGCCACGAATTGTGACGATTGAGTGGCGCGATTCTCGACGACACCTCAACTCAGTTAATGCTCTGATTGAGACAAGTGCGTTAATCCTTTGACCTTATGTTATAAATTCGACATTAGGAAGACAGCGACAGACGCTGTTGATAATGTCGATCGTCGGCACCGCATACATTATTGTGTGACACATCCTGCAGGAAACCTTATGTCTATTGAATCTTGTTTTTCTGATGGCGTCTCGTTAAGCGATAGTTGCTCGACGGCTGTGGAAAAAATTGGGTCTTCGTCGCAGCGAGTGCTGTCAATGGACGATGCCACTGCGGCGCTGGAGGAAATTTCTCAGTGGCCGAATTACCAGCCAACGCCGCTGCTGAAGCTGGACCAACTGGCTCAACACGTTGGTTGCGCTGAAGTTTTATACAAAGATGAGTCTCTGCGCTTTGGCCTTGGCAGCTTTAAAGCGCTTGGCGGCGCCTATGCGGTGCTGCGCCTGGTCGCCCACGAGTACAAAGCACAACATGGCAAGGCCGTGAGTCTTGCCACTATCCGACAGGGGCAGCTGGCAGACTTTACTAACGCGATGACCATTACCACAGCGACCGACGGTAATCATGGTCGCTCGGTTGCCTGGGGCGCGCGCAATGCCGGTTGCAACTGCCGTATTTATATTCATCGTGAGGTCAGTGAGGGCCGAAAACAGGCGATGGAGGCACTGGGTGCAGCAGTCATTCGCATTGATGGTGATTACGATGAATCGGTTCGACACTGTGCAGCTGAGTCGGCCCAAAATGGATGGCATGTGGTATCCGATACGTCTTATGGTGACTACATGACCGTGCCTCGCGACGTAATGGCTGGTTATACGGTCATTGGGTCTGAGGTACTGCAACAGGCGGATAGACCGGTTACGCACCTGTTCGTACAGGTGGGGGTGGGTGGACTCGCCGGTGCAGTCGCTGCCCGCTTTTGGCTCGAATACAACGATCAACGCCCAACCATTGTACTGGTGGAATCAACCCACGCTGACTGCTGGCTGCAGAGCCTTCGCCAACAAAAGCCGATTGCTGTGTCTATCGACCATGAGACAGTGATGGCCGGGTTGTCGTGTGGTGAGGTCTCGCTGCTTGCCTGGGAAATTCTGTCTCAATGCGCCGACCACGTGATAACGCTTCCGGATCACGATGTACCGCCTGCCATGAAACTTTTTGCCGACGGACAAATGGGCGGCGGAAGTATTGAGGCGGGTGAGTGTGCGGTGCCCGGTGCATTGGCGCTGCTATGCTGCGAGCGCGGCAGCGCATTGCGCGAGTCTATTGCTATCGGGGAGGATAGCCGGGTTCTGTTGCTGGGTTGTGAGGGAGCAACTGATCCGGTTGTTTACAAACAGCTGTTGGAATCGGTCAGTTAAATGAGCCGCGATCGCGCCCAATCAGACGCTACATCCGTAATCGAGGGCCTTGCTGCACGCGGTTTCAGTGATACCGAATACGCGCAGCGACTGCAGCGGGTCCAGCGATCAATGCAGAACGGCGATGTTGATCTGTTGCTACTGACAACCGAGCCCGAAATACGTTATTTCAGCGGTTTTTTTACGCAATTCTGGCAAAGCCCGACCAGGCCCTGGTTTTTACTGGTGCCCGCAGATGGCAAACCCGTTGCGGTTATTCCTGCAATTGGTGAGGCGTGTATGCGCCGCAGCCTGGTTGACGATATTCGTACATGGTCTTCGCCACATCCACTGGATGATGGCGTGACGCTGTTGTCGGATACGGTTCAGGAGCTTATGGCGGGTAGTGGAACTATAGGCCTGTTAAAAGGGCGCGAAACTACACTGCGCATGCCGCTAAACGACTATGAAAGGCTACTGATGCATTTGAGTGCCTATCAGATTGTGGATGCTACCGGCCTGGTGTCAGCACAAAGACAAATAAAATCGGTTGAAGAAATCGCAAAGATTGAAAGTGCCTGCAGGGTGGCGGGTCGTGCTTTTGAGCAGTTGCCGTACAATACGATGGCTGGGTCTACCGAGCGTGAAACCTTCAGGCAATTCAAACGCAGCTGTCTCGCTTTTGGTGCTGATGACGTGAGTTACCTTGTAGGCGCCAGTGCCCCGGGCGGCTACGACGACATCATTTCACCACCTTCAGATCGCCAGTTGTGCGATGGTGATGTGCTCATCCTCGATACTGGCTGTATCTATGATGGGTATTTTTGTGACTTTGATCGTAACTTTGCCTTTGGCTTTGTCGATCAAGCGACGGCGTCAGCGTATGCAAAGGTTCATCAGGCACTGGAGGCTGGCCTTGATGCGGTAAAGCCCGGCATCAGTTGCAGCGAGCTTTTTGAGGTCATGCGGCGAGCATTGGCGCTTGAGGATGCCGGTAGTGTCGGCAGACTCGGGCATGGACTGGGCATGCAATTGACTGAGTCTCCGTCCATAACAGCCTTTGATACAACCGTGTTGCAGGCCGGGATGGTGATGACACTAGAGCCAGGTATGCTCTACGGGGACGGCAGGTTGATGGTGCACGAGGAAAATATTGTTATTGAAGATTCCGGTGCAAGATTGCTGACTCGACGGGCTGATCCCGAAATCCCGATAATTGGAAACGGGTGATCAAGCGGGTTCAGTCGAACCCTTATAAAGTTACCGCAACCACACACCGGCAACTAATTACCGTCGAACACTAACCCATGGTAAACGGGGTGTCGTAATATAGTGCTCTTGGAAGAACGTCCCGATCCGGTGACGGGCCCGGATTTCAAATCCGGTGAGACGCGTCAGACGTGTCTGGTGGGTTCGACTCCCACGTTCTTCCGCCACTTCTCCTGCCCTCTGGCACTGCGGCTTTTCGCAGTTTTGTCAAAACCAACATCAGTGCTGCTTTTCAGTGCTGTGACCCCTATCGATCAAGAAAAATATCCGGATTTCGCAATGTGCGGGATACGTCACTGCGAGAACAGCCCATGTGGTCAAGTTGTGTGCGCCGGGGTCGCAACAAGTCAGAGTAGCTTCTCCCATTTCAATGAAGGTGTCGGTTATGGCTCGATCGTCCGATTCGTTTTTTTTACTCGCTCTGTTAAAAGATAAAACTTTTCAGGCGCGGGAAATTCGACGCGTTATCGCTTTTGCGACGATGTATCTGGTATTGACTACCGTGCTTCTGGGTATTTTTTATAACCAGATGCTCGGTCAACTTGTGTCTGGAACATCACCGATGCTGTTTGTATCGGAAGACATGCGCATGATCAACGAGCAGATTCCAAGCTTGTCCAGTGTACTGGGCACATGGATTCTGGTGATGATGGTTGTCAATGTGGTTGTGACGAGTCTGATCAGCATGTACATCATCCGCAAACTTGGCCAGCCGTTGCTGGCAGTCAAACGAGCTCTGCGAGAACTCGGTGATGGCAAACTAAATGTGCGACTGCGTGCAGACGACAACGGAGAGTTTGAAGATGTGGTCAAGGCAGTTGATAACGCGGTTGCCAGTATCAACAAGCAAATTGCCGCTGCGAAAACCAGTATCGATCAGGTAGCGCACCTGAGAGGCGATGCTGCGAACGCGGAAGAACTCGATTCCTCGCTGACGAATTGCAAAGTGGCACTTGATTACTTCATTGTTGCCGATGAAGACGTCGACAAGGCCGCTTAAACGGACTTCGCTGGAACTTTGCCGCCAGAGGCTCAAGACATGATGATCGGTAACGTATTGCGTCAACGCCTGCGAACGATGACTCGCCCAGGGTCTTACAAACGCGCGAGTGTGTTGATTGTGTTTGCAGCAGCGACCATGATCGGTTGTGAGGGAGGAGAGGAGATCGACGATCAGGACGTCAGTGGTCTTAAGATCTCACTGTCTGACTATCGTTATGGCATGCAGCAGATCGGTAGCCGCACTCCACAGGTTTTCGAGATTTCAAATGTGGGTGTGGATACTTATCCGATAACTTCGGTGACGGTTGGGGGCGAACATCCAGGTGATTTTGAACTGGTTGATTTGCCAGATACAACTCTGGAGCCAGGTGATCAGATGGAGATTGAAGTGTCATTTTCGCCGGTCGGTGAAGGACCGCGAACCGGCTCGCTGGATCTCAACTACGCGGTGATAGCGGGTTTTGGATCGAACACTGTTGAATCAATCTACTACAGCGCAAAAACTGCAGAAGACTCTGGTGATACAGTCGGTGCAGCGTTTGAATACCGGCGTTATCTCGCGGGTGGAAACAGCACCGACAACCGTGCTCGTGCAATGATTAAGGCCACTTTTCTTGAAGAAGCTGATGTCTATGGCACTGGTTCTGACTTCTACATTTATCGTGAAGCGCTGAACCAGCGCGATTCAGGGGATACAGCCGGTGCAATAGAATCACTCCAGGTCCTTCTGGAAGATTTCCCGGACAGCTACCTTGCGGACGATAGCCAGTACATGATCGCGTACATTAAGCTGGTAGATCTCAATGACTACGAGGCGGCATACAGTGGCATGCAAACACTAATCGATACGCAACCGGACAGTAGCTACGTTGATACTGCGCTTTACAGTCAGGGGCTGGCTCAGTCTGAACTTGGCAATGTTGCGGAAGCAGAAGAGATCTTTACCTCTTTGAAAGATCGCCACACGGGCGTCAGGCTCGATCTCTTTGAGATGAGTTACCCGAAAGACAATTATGTGTCTCGACTGTGGTACGACAAGGCGGAAGAGCAGATCGAAGTGCTGGAAAAAGAAACCGTCAGTTTGATTTCGGACGGGCGTTAGTACGTTACGCGGGGCAGCAATTGATCAGCGGACCCTGTCGAGAGCGATTCGAGTTTGCAGTCGTGCATAGTTGTTAATTTTTTTATGATCTGGCGACCACCCGGCCAGAAAGCGATGGAAATCGGCCCAGGCGATCGAGTAGAGCTCTCGCCATTCCTGTTCAACAGCCAGATAGTCAGCGCCGTCGATGGGAACCGACCGTTGGCTGCATGCATGTTTCAGTAGCTCGAAGTAGGTATCCAGCAGATGGTCGGCGTTCGCATGGCAGTCGCGATCGCTTAGACAACTGCCTAGAAAGTACGCAACGTCCCTGATTCCGCACCCGCCGCCTGTGTATTGAAAGTCGACAGCAGCGACTCCCGGCTGTGAATTTTCCTCTGCAAAACAAAAATTTGCCACTTTGGCATCACCGTGGACCAGTGTTTGATGGCAGCACTGGTTCAGCAGTGCGTCCAGTGCTTCTGCATGCTCCTTTAACTCTGCGTCGGCACAGGCACGCCACTCGTGTTGCCTTGTCGCCAGGTGCCAGTAGGTACCAACAGGCCAAAGTTTGTCTGATTTGGTATGTAGAAACAGCGCGTGGAATTGCGCTAGCCAGGCCAAACACGCGTTACACTGATCCGGCCGTAGATTATTGAATCGATTGGGATAACCGCCATAGTCCAGATCTTCCATGATGATCCATCGCTGCTCGCCGTCCTGTTCGATGGCATAACAAGTGGGTACTTTGCAGCAATCGTTGCACAGTTGTGAGTAGTGCTCGTACCAGGATTGTTCTACCTGGTAGGATCGTAACTTACGGTTTACGGATACATCGTTGTGCCACCCGCGCGGGTGGCTGCCGTCTTGCTGTTGAGGACTGATGTGCTTCACGATAACTGAAGGTACGATTGCCCCATCGAAACTGGCACCGTAGAGATTGACACGATAGATCTCGCCATATCCACTCCAAAGTGCCTGTATCACCGCACCTTTGCGAACACGGCTGGCCTGAAACGTTTTTTTTATCAGTACCTCGCAGTTTTTATTCATGTACGTGATAGGTCCTGGTTTGAGAGATCCTGTTTGCCAGAGTAATCGGCTGCGTTATACCGGACAAAGTTAGTCTGATAGTCTCTAAATATTGCGCCGAAGACGCGGCAAAGCAGGCTTGTTCGCTCATCTGCCACCTTTGTCGAGTCACAGATTTTAATTGTTGATCGATACCCGCGAAAACGTAGGTTCACTTTGTTAGCTGGTTACTGGTTTGGGCGTGCATCACTACGGTACGATTGCGCACCCGTTTGCTGATAATAATGATGACGGTCTGTGTAATTGACGATGCAATCCACTACACGTGGACCGAGATGAGTCGCCCTGCACATTTCATAAACAATTCGACGCAATTAGTTTCTGGTTCGGCCCATGGGAAATTTAAAATACTGCGCAACAACTGGTTCGGCATTGATACCGCCGACAAGTGGTCAGTATGATATTTACTCTTTAGACCAAATCGCGGTCTACATCACTTTCTGTGGGTACATGCGATGAGCAATAGAAAATTCCTTGGTGATCTGGTATCCATATTTTTTGGTATGGTTTTCAAGGTTGTATCCGTGATTATCGCAATTGTTTTTGTGGTCTGGGTTTTTTTGAATGCGCCGGTTTAGCGGTCTCTGAGTTATACCTTCTGGTTTGAATACCCCGCTCTCCACTCTCCACGGGGAGCGCCCAACACCTGACTCGAGTATTGAATATTCGAACCGATTGTAGTCGCTGTAAATCTGTATTTAGTGAATTTCACCAGCCTCTTTTAAGGCGCTCCTGAGTTTCGAGATATCGAAATCCGTTGATTTTGCCGCGTCCAGGATTTTAGCCTCGCGACGGCTGATGAGTTCAATTGCGGCAGGTAATTTTGTTACAGCATCCGCTGGCACCACTACCGCGCCGTGTTGATCCATGTGAATAATCTCACCGCTGCAAACGGTCATATTGTGGACAGTTACTTCAGTACCAAAGCCGGTGACATGAACATGTGCGTGACTGGGGCCGATTCTGTTTGCCAGTAACTGAAATCCGGTAGCGGCATCTGGAATATCTCGCATCGATCCGTTGGTTACGCACCCGGCAACCCCGAGTCCACGATGAATATGAGTGTTTACCTCTCCCCAGAATGCGCCAAATCCTGGCGTTGAGTCGAGATCCTGTATCACCACAATGGCAGGTCTCGTTCCATCGGCAACATATTCGTAGTAGCCGATACGCAGGTCCTTATCATGCTCTGGCGATTTGACTGAGGGGCTGACGGCCCTGATTGTTGCAGTTTTTGCGTAGCCGATGACAGGCGTCAGTGACGGGTTCAGGCAAACCAGCGGTTCAGTGGTAAAGCCTGTCGCTCGACGCTCGGGGCAAACTAATTCAAGTCCGTTGCAGATCGTGGGAGTGTCCCATTGTGTCAGTTTTTGCAGATCATCTTCACTGACTGGCAGCTGCGACTTATCAACCATTTTTATTCTCCTGGATACAATTAGGTCAACTCGCTTAAGGGTTGACATCAAAGGTGACATCTTGTCAGCTAGGAGTGCGCGGCGGAAGCTTATTTGGCGATTTCCTAATGTGCTGTTACGACATATCTGTGTTTAGTCGAGTTTGCCATTTGCTTTGCAACAAGGCAAAAGCTGACAGAAAATAACCATACCGCAGTGTAGGAGAATTCGCGCTGTTGATGGTTCAATCACAAGCTGAGTGCTGCCAGCTCCTTAACGTTTAGTTGTGCCCCGGTACCATTGAGTATTTTGAGAAAAAAGAAGTATTTTGATAGATCAGCTGCGCTTATGTCTGTCATTATTTATGGCACTGGCTGTATACGGCCATTTTGACCGTATTTGATTGTACCGAACCGTCCGTGGCTTTCTCCGTGAAAAATTATGGACATTCACTATAAAAGTAACAGGCTAAATCTGTCATGAAACGCGTAGTGGTTACCGAAAAAATTCATCCGGATGCAGTGGCAATGCTCCAGGCCCGTGACGACTTTGAGGTCGATTTGTTACATGGCGATTCAGGGAAACTGGCAGAGGCATTGTCTTCAGCCAATGCCGTGCTGGTAAGGACAATGGAGCTGACTGAAAATCTACTGGCGGGCTCAGCAGAGCTGGAAATAGTCTCCAGACATGGCGTGGGCTGCGACAATATTGCCGTCGATGCCCTGTCTGCTCGTCGTATACCAATGGCAATAGCGGTTGATTCAAACACGACATCGGTAGTGGAGCACGTATTAATGATGATGCTGGCTCTCAATAAAGAGGCAATACGCTATGACGCCCTGACGCGTCAGGGCGGGTTTGCTGAACGCGGCAAGTACAGAACCAGTGAGCTTTTTGGCAAACATGTACTTATTATCGGTTTTGGGCGTATCGGTAAACGTGTGGCACCTGTGTGCAAAGCGTTTGGTATGAAGGTGACAGTCGCGGATATCGAGCTTGACCGTACCTTCGCTGACACGATTGGCTGCGACGCTGTTGAAGACTTCAGACCGATACTGCCCGGTGCTGACTATGTCACGGTGCATGTTCCGCTTGATGACAGCACTCGAAATATCATTGGCAAACAAGAACTGGAATCCATGCCTGAACATAGTATTTTGATCAATTGTGCTAGAGGTGGCGTGGTTGACGAGCAGGCTGTGGCTAAAGCCATTGTTGCCGGTGGTATTGCTGGATTTGGCTGTGATGTGTTTTCTACTGAACCGCCGCCAACTGACCATCCTCTGATGGAATTACCGAATACCATTATCACTCCTCACAATGCCGCAGGCCCTGATGAAAGTATGCGGCGTATGGCAACGTATGCTGCGCAAAATATTATTAATCATTTTGACGGGGTATTGACACGTGAATTTGTTTTTAACGCTAAGGCACTCGGGCTATGAGTATAGAGACCAAGGAGAAAAATACTTTGAGTCAACGTGCTGGCCTCCGGCAACGGATGATGGCGCAGGAATTATTGTGCGGTACTTTTATTAAAACTCCGGCACATGAAATTGTAGAAGTTTTATCGATGGCTGGACTGGACTTTCTATGTCTTGATGCTGAGCATGCCCCGTTTGATCGGGCTCGCCTCGACGCCTGTCTTGCGGTAGCGCGAGCGCTGGATATGCCGACACTGGTGAGAGTTGCTTCCGGCGCACGCGAAGAGTTACTAAAGGTACTGGATGCAGGTGCCACAGGAATTGTCGTGCCTCATGTAGACTCCGTTCAAAAAGCCAGAGAAATCGCACAATGGGCACGTTTTGGCCATGGCGGGCGCGGTTATGCGGGGTCAACTCGCTGGGCTGGCTTTACGTCGAGAAAAATGCCCGATTTATTGCAGCAAAGTCAATCTGAAACCATAGTGATTGCTCAAATAGAAGAGCCCGAAGGCGTCGAGGTATGTGAACAAATAGCTTCAGTGAATGGTATCGACGGTCTATTTGTAGGACCTGCGGATCTGGCGGTCTGCCTTGGTGTTACTGACCTTAATGATCCTAAAGTGCTTGATGCGATGGAGCGCGTGGGTAGGGCGGTACAGGGTAACGAATGTAGTTGCATGACGTTCACTCCGGATACCGGCAATGTCAATGCGCTGCGATCCATTGGCGTAAACATGTTCTTTATTTCTTCGGAGCACGGGTTTATGTTATCCGGCGCAAAGAACGCCATGGTACATATGCGAGAGCAAAAGTGATGCTGGTGTCCGTTTACAAGGATCGCACAGAGGTCGTTGTGCGATGACGACAAGTATCACTATTGGCAGTGGCGCTGGTTTTGCCGGTGATCGATTTGACGCCGCGGTTCCAGTCGTTAACACGCTTGTTGGACTAACCGGGCCTCGTTATCTGATTTACGAAGTGATGGGCGAAAGAACACTTGCGATAGCGCAAAAACTAAAACGTGAGAACCCCCAGGCCGGTTATTCTCCCTGGCTTGAGAATTACCTGCCGGAAGTTTTGAAAACCTGCATGGATCATCAAATTCGAATTGTGGCGAATTTCGGTAATGCCAATCCGCAGGCAGCGGCGCAACGAACACTCGCAATCGCAGCAGAGTTGGGAATCAAAGGAATGCGGGTTGCCATCGTCCTTGGGGATGATCTGCTTGAGTATACAGACGCGTCCCTTCTGCTCAAGGCAGCGCCTATTGAAGGTACCGAACTTTTAGCTGATGCTCATGAAATCCACGCTGCCAACGCGTATCTTGGGGCGCAACCCGTCGCCGATGCGCTTGCCCTGGGTGCTGATGTGGTACTGGTAGGCCGTACGACAGATGCGGCTCTGGTTCTTGGTCCGTTATTGCATGAGTTCCAGTGGGCCGCAGATGATTACGACAAACTGGCTTGTGGCACTGTGGCTGGGCATCTGCTTGAGTGTGGTGGGCAGGTAACAGGTGGTTATTTTGCCGATCCTGGTTTTAAGGAAGTGCCTGACCTGCACCAGTTAGGCTTTCCTATTGTGGAAGTGGATCGGCACGGTGTCATTGTTGTTGGCAAGGCCGAAGGTACTGGCGGTATCGTGAGCAGGGCAACGGTTACTGAGCAACTGCTCTACGAGGTACATGATCCGGTTGCCTATCTAACGCCTGATGTGACTGTTGATATAACCCGGGTAGAGCTCGAAGAAGTCGAACCGAATCGAATCCGGGTAACCGGGCCGAAAGGCAGTCCTCCGCCTGCAACTTTAAAAGTAACGGTATCTGTAGATGGCGGGTGGCTAGCTGAGGCGGAAATAAGCTATGCGGGTATCAATGCACTACGACGGGCAGAACTTGCAGCGAGCACGGTGCAACAGCGGCTACAGCTGTTGTCGATTAATGAGCCATGCCGAATCGAATTACTCGGTACCGGGGCCGTACACGATAATGATCAGTCACAGCGATTTAAACAGTCGAATGCTGCTGCGAATTTTTCAATGAATGGAGAATTTCGTGTGCGAGTGGCGATAAGAAGCCGCTCAAAAGTCACCGCTCAACGTGTAGCAGATGAAGTACTTGCACTGTATTGTTGCGGGCCGGCAGGTGGGGGCGGTGTCAGGCAATCTGTCACCGAGCAGGTATCCACGGCTTCCGTATTAATAGACAGACAATTAATCGAACAGCATGTTCGTGCACTGGAGGTGTTTGCATGAGTCGCCTCACACCCTTGCATGCTATCGCGCACAGCCGTTCGGGCGACAAAGGCAATCGTTCGAATATTTCTGTAATTGCTTATCGTCCGTCTGCCTATCCGATCCTGCTTGATCAACTAACCTGTGAAAAGGTCTACTCTGTTTTTAAACACAAACACGTCACGGCTGTGGCGCGCTACGAGTTACCCAGGCTTAGCGCATTGAATTTTGTTCTGGATAACGCGCTTGAGGGTGGGGTAAATGATGGTTTGTGTGTAGATGGACATGGTAAAACATTGTCGTCTCTGCTTCTGGGTATCGAGTTGCTGATACCAGAAGCAGAAATCGATGAAGACTATCCCTATTACCCGTAATACCGAGCCTGCAGCCAGCTTTTTTTCTATTTCTGCAATACAGATTTCAGTACCGCAATTACGCGTTCGACATCGTCATTCGTATTGTAGTGTGCAAAACTGATTCGCAGTACGCCATCTTCAGGATCTTTAATGCCTACTTTTTGTAGCAGGCGAAGCGCATAGAAGTGCCCGTGGCCGGCAGCGATATCCTGCCTGGCCAGCGCCTTAGACATATCCTCGGAAGTACACCGGTCAGATGCTATCGCGATATTTGCCTCGCGTCCGTGGTGGTTTGTGCGACCCACAATGCGGATTGGTAAATCTGCTATTTCAGTCAACAGCGTTTCACATAATTCACTCTCATGGGCGTGCATTAGTGAGGAAACAGCCTGTGTTTTCTCGTAGAGGGAAATTGCTGACTGGCCAAAATGATGGTTATAACTGTTGTCAAAGTAGTCACCGAGGCCATCAAGTGCTGCAATTGAAGCGTGATCAGGGCCTGCACCGTCCAGAGTTTTCTGCGGATAGGACTGATTGAAGAAATGACATTGTGGGTCTAGTTGCGAAGTGAAATCAGCTGAGGTAAACATCACGCCCAGATGTGTTGCGTAGGTTTTGTAAGTGCTAAAGCAGTATGCATCTGGTTGCAGTGTCGGAATATCCGGCCATTGGTGTGGTGCGTAAGATACGCCATCAACCACCACTCTTGTGCCCTGAGGTCGGCAGTGGCTGATGACTGCCTCGACCGGATTGATCGTGCCGATAATATTTGAGCTGTGCGTCATACAAACCAGCGCGGTTGCCGGTGTTAGTAGTTGCATGAACTTATTGATATCCAACTCGCCATTGTCAGGATCAACTGGCCATATCTTGAGGGTGGCTCCTGTGCGCTCGCAGAGTCGCTGCCAGGCACCAATATTCGCTTCGTGGTCCTGATCTGTGACAATGACTTCAGAATCTTTGCAAACAAGACTCGCGCAGGCGAAAGCCAGCGTATTTATATTCTGTGTTGTCGACGGGCCAAGCGTGACAGTGGTGCTGTCTACGCCAAGCAAATCAGCCATAGTTTGTCTCCCCGCGTCCATTTGCTCACCCGCGGCGTTGAGGATGTCAGAGTAGCCATAGGGCTGTACTTTGTTGTGCTGATAGAAGGTCATCAGCTTGTCAAGTACTGGCGCTGCGACATAGCTGCCACCAGCGTTTTCAAAAAAAGCTGTCTTTGCAGCCAGCGGGGTGTCGAAAGTCGGAAAGCACTTGCGAACGAAATCGACATCCAGTTGATTGTGTGTTTGGGACATGTCTCTGGCCTGAAAATCTGTAAATATACAGTAAGTTTGCGCTTCTGCGGTGGTTGTATGGACCGGTGTACCGATTCTATTGAACTCGCATGCGTAAATTGTGTATTGAGATAGTATCTCAGGGATTGTTAGTATGATCTTGAGTGTGTCCGCCGTGGAAAGCAGGGCGTGGCATCAATTGTTCAACCTCCAGACAATGGCGCCGAATTTACGATTCGGTGAGCCGGAGTATTCAATGTGACCCAGATCGTCGTCTGTGCGCTTTACAAGTTTGTACGCCTTGAACAGCCGCAACAATTGCAACAACCGCTACTTGATCTAATGCTGGCGCGCCGCGTACGGGGTACCCTTTTGCTCGCTGCAGAGGGGATTAACGGCACAATAGCCGGCGCCCGATCAGATGTGGACACTGTGCTTGACTGGTTGCGCGGTCATACACAGTTTCGCGACCTTGATTGCAAGGAGTCAACGACAACTGTGGCGCCTTTCAAGCGCTCGCGAGTAAAGCTAAAGAAAGAAATTGTCACGATGGGAGTCGACTCGATTGACCCAAAGCAGTCAACCGGCACCTATGTCGACCCGGCAGAATGGAATCAGCTGATCTCTGATCCAGAGGTGTTGTTAGTCGACACACGCAATGATTACGAGTGTGAAGTCGGTAGTTTTGAAGGTGCAATAAACCCGGGGACCGATAGCTTTCGTGATTTTCCCGAATATGCAAAAAATCAACTTGACCATCTGAAGCATCGGAAAATTGCGATGTTTTGTACAGGCGGAATACGCTGTGAAAAGTCTACGGCGTATTTAAAACAACAGGGGTTTGAAGAGGTCTACCATTTACGCGGCGGAATTCTTAAGTACCTTGAGTCGGTGCCTGAAGAGGACTCATTATGGCAGGGAGAATGTTTTGTTTTTGATGACCGGGTAACCGTTAACCACAAGCTGCAAAAAGGCAGTTACGATCAGTGTCATGCTTGCAGAAGACCCATCACTGAGGCAGACAAGAAGAGCGAACATTTTGTTGCGGGTGCAAGTTGTCCACGCTGTTATCTTGACATTTCAGCAGAAAAAAAAGTGCGCTTGCTTGAGCGTGAGAAGCAAATGCGGCTGGCGGAAATGCGTGGTGAGGCGCATATGGGTGAAGATGCCCGAACTCAGTTGCAGACCAAACGCGAACGCAAGTATCAGAGTAAAAAAGAAGATTGAGCAACAGGCCTAAGGGCGAAATAGTTGCTGAGGGTAACCAATGCGAGGTTGCCGCCGACAGGATGCCCCGGAGTAGAAGTATGGAACAGAAGTCTGGCGGCGCGTTCACCAGATCAATCTTTCACCAGATCAATCTACCCCGGTCGGACTCTTAGTGCGTCATACTGTAGATGACATAGTTAACACCAAGGCGATAGGCTGTTGACGTATATTCTGACGCGTACTCTTCCATATCGGCGTGTTCCCAGGCGTCGCCCAGATCAACATTCCAGTTAATCATTACCATCACCCGATCCTCATCGTCTAGAATGGCCCGCCACGCTGGCTGCTGCCGAGACGTATTGCTCTCAATAACGCTGGGTGCTTTGGTCATGGGGCGTTCCCAACTGGCGCCATTATTCAGACACAATGCGCGAAGGCCAGGTATCTGAACAAATTTGTCGATATCGAAATGCACATGAAACACTTCATGCTCTGGCGGTATATCGACTATTTCCCTATCGGGAAAGACCTTGCCCATCCACTCGGTAAATTTGCTCCATTGGTAGCCACCGTGAAAATCGTCGACTAGCAGAAAGCCGCCGCGCAATAGATATTCCCGCAGACGAATCGCTTCGAATTCGGTGAATGACGCAAAACCGGCCTCTACCATATACAGTGCCGGGTAGTCGTACAGGGCGGCATCCATAAGTGAAATGCTCTGTGATTGTTTGGCTAGTTCAATGCGCGTCATACGCTTAAGAGCGGAAATGAAATGTGGATCAGAATCAGAGCAGTCTGCTTGCCAGTGCGGGAACCCGACATAGTCCCCCAGCTCATGGACAGCCACCGGGTTATCTGCAAAGATCAGCCTGGAAAATGTAAATTCGTATTGTGGAACAGTCTGTACAACCAGCGGGCACACTGGCCTTTGAGGGGCTACGCATATCCCTTGCTGCGCCACGGCTGAAATAGGTGCTACCAGTGCTGACAGCAAAGTCGCCAGTAGTGCTGTGTGTTTGGGTTTCATTCGCGCCCTTTTAGGTGACCCTTATTACGGGGATTCGTATTTCCGCATTGTGACAGATCGTAGCACCGAAAGTTTAGTGCCAATGCAGGGGTATGCAGTTTTGCTGCCGCCAACCCACTTGTTGATAAACTGAGCGCTGGATCACACTGTGATGGTGAGTTTTCAGCAGTTATAAAAATATTGCAACCTTCATTCGCGTTACTGTACTGAGTGGTGTCTGTGATTTAATGGCTCATGCCCCGCCAAGTTTAACCGTTGTCTGATTTACCCTTGAAACTTAGTGGTCCTGCTAACTATCCATAGGTGGTTGTTAAAAATGACCAGACACCCACATTAGTTTGTTAGGCCTCGCGCGCAAAGTCGATTCTTGTGGCCATTTACTACGAAACGAGCGATGGCTAATGTGTAAGTCTGGTTTATGACTGATTTCTCTTTCTATTTCCCCTCAATACTCTCAATGTCCACGATGTGTGTGATCGTGTTTTGCGCTGCCATCGTGCAAGCGTGTCTGGGGATGGGTTATGGACTCACCGCTGCGCCGTTGCTGGCTTTAGTCGACCCTGTGTTCGTGCCAGTGGCGACAATAATAATTGGTATGATTTCAAGCTCTATTGGCGCTGTTGGCGAACGAAATCAGATATTGTGGAAAGATGTCTTTTACGCGGTTACCGGTCGTCTGGCGGGGGCGGCAATGGCTGTAATATTGATAGCACTCGTTATCGACAAAAACGGCTTTTTAATACTTTTTGGCAGTGCTGTCGGCATAGCGGTTTTGCTGTCTGCTTTTGGACATTCACTTCAGAAATCCGTGCACAGCCTGCTTGCCATGGGTTCGATCTCCGGACTGATGGGTACTATAACCGGTGTTGGCGCGCCGCCGCTCGCTTTGGTATACCAAGGTAGCTATGCTGGTCACGCACGCCCCACACTGGCAGCGATTTTCGCAATTGGCTGTGGGTTTTCACTACTTATGCTGATGGTTATTGGTTGGGTTGGCGTGCCGGAAATAGTTATTGCCGCTAGTATGCTTCCTCCTATGTTTGTGGGTACAGCAGTTGGTCAAAAATT
The DNA here is from genome assembly GCA_937957915.1 of uncultured Granulosicoccaceae bacterium. GTDB lineage: Bacteria > Pseudomonadota > Gammaproteobacteria > Granulosicoccales > Granulosicoccaceae. The sequence goes on from CALGNZ010000047.1 coordinate 70,921, forward strand.
GCGTTCAAGATTTGAGCACCGGTATCGATTCGCGGTTCTCATATTGTCCGGTGCAGCCGCCGTTTTACTAATTATCAAGGGGTTGGGAGTGTATGCAGCCGATGCTCTGCCCATGTGAACATGCTATTTTATCTGGTTTTCATAGACGATTTTCATTAGCTATTTAGGGCACGTCTGTCACGTCTTTGGTCGGTGTCGTCCGTGTTCAAAGGCCCCTGTAAGATCTGCACAACCCCCCGAAATTAAAAACGACCGACCTATGCTGCATAGTGGAAAAAGCGGTGATGAGGTCTGCAGAAATTGAATATTCGCTGTAGCTCAATTTCGTTTAAGAGGCAGCCGCTGATGAGCTCAAGGGCGGGTATAGAGGATCATCACAACAGTGAAACACTTACGCCAGGTGATCCTATCAATATGTTTCTTTGTGTATGGCTAAAGCGGCGCAAAACAGTTGCCAAAACGTTGTCGCGTGGTTCGATTTTGTCGTACGTGTTTTCTCTATTTGCACTTCCAGGGGGCTTGACACTGCATCATACACAGAAAAAGTTTCTCCCGATCGATCCTTGATAATCACGTGCACAGGTCGGCATTACGCAGTATATGTGTGTGCAAGCGCCACAACTTCAGTATTCCGTGCAACTGCCTTCTATGCAGTGTATTTCCAGTGTGGTAAATTTGCGGTGCAACGGAGTGTTGTGGCCTGACGCAATGAGTGGTACTGATTCGGGCAACTCTGATGATGGGCGTTGTCAGTTTCGTTGAGGCCAACTTGAATGAATTGAGCAGGTCAATCCAGGCAGACAAATCGCTAGTTCTAATTAAAAAGTAATTTGAAGGTGAACTCGTGTCAAAATCTATTGGAAAGGTCAAATGGTTCGATAATGCCAAAGGATATGGCTTTATCCTGAATCAGGACGACGAAGATGTATTCGTACACTACCGGGCCATCATTGGAGATGGTTACAAATCCCTCAATGAAGGGGAAGATGTAGAATTTATTCAGACCAAGAGTGAAAAGGGGTGGCAGGCAGCCGAAGTAGAAAGAATGCTGATGGAGGAGCATCACTAGCCCGCACTATTTTTGAGGAGACGCGGTGCTCTGGAATTGGTCTTTGCCCGGAACCTTGAATCCTCACGAATAATGCGCGCTAGCGCCTGCACTAACGGACAATTTCGGGGTATCACAAATTACCCCGAAATTAAACCAACCCGATAAGAACCCCCCTTGTATGTAGCTTAATCCTGTCAGCCTCTCGGGCCAGACTGTCTGTTTAGACAGTAGCTTCTGGTTTTGTTGATTGCGATTATGGAAGCGCTTACATAATGGTGTCCATTGCACCGATAACCAGCTCCAATCACGTCGCCTGCGGTATTCCTCTGGCTTTATTTCCTTGTTACTCAGGATCCGAGAATAGTGTCAGATAACGGCCGGATTCTTGCTGTTTCCGACCGCCCACGTTTAGCTTTCCAAATTGTTTATGCGTAAAAATTCCGGAAGAACTGCCTTCTTTGGCATTTGCCTGCTGTGCTGCCTTGCGATGGCTGGTAGATCGTCTGATTCGGCTGAAAATAAAATTTGGCAGAAAACTTCGGACCAGGGACAGTTTTTGGTAGATCTTATTGCGCCGGACTCACACATTGGACTAAGTGAGTTTCAAACCTGGCAATTGGTGATTCGTGATACAGGCTCGAACCTGGGAGTCTCACCGGTGCGCGTTGTGGTTGCGGGTGGTATGCCTGCCCATGGGCACGGTTTGCCGACACAACCGCAGGTAACCGACCATCTTGGTGATGGACGTTACCAACTGGAGGGATTGATGTTTAATATGGCAGGTTCGTGGCAACTAATATTTGAAATCACAACAAGTGAGCATTCTGATCGGATCGTCTTTGACTTGATGATTGACCACTAACGGGTCTCTGAAATATCCAGCTAAAACATGTTGGTGTGAGAGGTAAGTGACTCGCACTGTCCCTGCGATAACGGTTACCCAAACCGCGTCGTATCTCGCGCGATTTCACTCGGGCTAAACTGCACATTGGCAGACTACACGTTTCAGGTGATCCGTTTAGCGCAATCGCCTGGTATACCCGATGCTGCCAACACACAGGCTCATTAGCGATTTAGGTTAAACTGTCAGCTAACAGGGTATCGGAAATGTACGTTATCCAGCTGCAAAAGGCGTTGTTTGCCGCCCTGACTCAAAGCCTTCTATCCTCGTTCCACTGGCTCTGTTCAACTGGCCCGTTTGTACTAGCATAAGTGAGGCGCTGAAGTAAAACAGCTTCTGTGTCGTGTCAGTGGATGAAAAATTATCTTGCCAATGCCTGCTGGTTGGGTACAACACTTGTTTGAAAAATTTCTCATGCCTCGTAACCTGCTCTACAGCAATGACCCTGTCGCTCTATATCCTGACTCCTGGTATGCGTCCAGCGCAGACCTGCAACCGATCAGGCGTAGTTTGCAAGAGAATTTGCGTTGTGATGTGTGTGTTATTGGTGCTGGATTTACTGGCCTGTCGGCTGCTCTAAATCTGGCTGAGGCTGGTCTGAATGTCGTTGTGCTGGATGCACATCGTGCAGGTTGGGGCGCTTCGGGTCGTAACGGCGGGCAGTTGGGGTCTGGTCAACGGCAGGAACAAACTGATCTGGAGGAATCCTATGGTTACGATCAGGCACATGCATTGTGGCAGCTCGCGCAACGTTCCAAGTCACTGGTAAAGGAGTTAATCGACCGCCACGATATCGCATGCGATTTCCAGCCGGGAATAATGTATACCGATCACAAGGACCGATACTCGGCGGCCACAGAACAGTATGTCGATAAGCTTCGACGTGACTACAAATATAATCAAATAGAGTTTCTCTCTCGACGTGAAACAACTGATATCCTCGGAACGGATGCATATCACTCATCGTCCATTGATTCTGGAGCAGGACATCTGCATCCGCTTAAATATGCACTGGGTCTTGCAAGGGCAGCGGAAGCGGCTGGAGCAAGGATCTATGAAGGTACCGAAGTACAGCAGATAAAGAGTGGTGACCCGGTATCCGTAGGTACAAAAGAGGGTAGTGTAGCGGCGTCGTTTTTGGTGCTGGCGTGCAATGGCTACCTGGGAAATTTGCATTCCGAAGTTGCTACCCGAGTTATGCCAATCAATAACTTTATCATTGCAACAGAGCCTCTATCGACAAGTCTTTACAACGAAATAATTCGCAACAACATGGCCGTTGCGGATTCCAGATTCGTTGTCAATTACTATCGAAAATCTGCAGATATGCGGCTTTTGTTCGGAGGTCGAGAAAGCTATGGGTACCAGTTTCCAAAAGATATAAAAAGTTTTGTTCGCAAAGCCATGGTTAATATCTATCCACAACTTACCGATGCCAGAATTGACTATGGATGGGGTGGCACACTGGCAATTACGATGAACCGGTTGCCGCATGTGAAGTCGCTGGCTACCAATATATTCAGTGCGTCCGGGTATTCGGGACATGGGGTAGGGATGGCCACTTTATCTGGCAATCTAGTGGCTGGTGCTTTGCGCGGAGAGCATGACGGTTTTAGTGTTATGGATAGCATAAGCCACCGGCGATTTCCCGGTGGTATGAAGTTTCGCTCGCCATTGTTAAAGCTTGCGATGCTCTACTACTCATTACGTGACCGATTCTAAGACTGGGTGGTCATGAGCGACCGGACAGGTCGCGTTACGGAGTTGTTGCAATTTTTCGGCTGAACTAACAGTGTCAACTGTTCAGGCCGTATTTAATGCTTCGAGTTTGGCGTAGGCCAACACCAGCCATTTGCTGCCTACGGTTTCAAAATTCACGTAGACACGGGCGTGTGCGCCCTGGCCTTCGTAGTCCGTGACAGTGCCTTCGCCGAATTTACCATGCATCACGCGCTGGCCAATACTCAATCCTGTTGTGTTGTCCTCGCGTATTGCTTTTCGTTGTGGAGTCTGCACCATTGGCCGGCTTACATTCAGCCTTGGTCGAATTTCCATAATAAAGTCTGAAGGTATCTCAGATATAAAGCGTGATGGCGTGCTGAAGTGATCGCGGCCGTATAACCGTCTGTGTTCTGCCATCGTCAAAAACAGGCGTTGTTCTGCACGTGTAATACCGACATAACAAAGACGTCGCTCCTCTTCGATTTTTCCACTCTCTTCCACCGAGCGCTTGCTTGGAAATAGCCCCTGCTCCATGCCAGTAATAAATACCAGTGGAAACTCGAGGCCTTTCGCAGAGTGCATTGTCATTAACTGCACACAATCTTCGCCTTCGTCTGCCTGGTTATCTCCGGCTTCAAGTGCGGCGTTTGACAGAAATGCATCGAGCTGCGACATTTCGGGCATGTCTTCCGGCACATCGATTGGTGCTCCTGCAGCACCCACTAATTCAAGCAGGTTCTCAACTCTGGCTTCGCCTTTTTCCGTGCGATCCTTCTTATAGTGGTCGAGCAAGCCACTGTGTTCAATCACATATTCTACAGTCTTGTCCAGCGACAATTCACTGGTCTCTTTTCGCATATTCATGATCAATGTCATGAACCCGCTGACCGCCGTAGACGCTCTGCCTTTAAGCGCATTGGCTGTGAGGATTTCAGCGCATGCATGCCATAGCGATACGTTTGCTTCCCTGGCGGCGTTGCGGATAGAAGACAGTGTTTTATCGCCAATTCCACGGGGGGGCTGGTTTATGGCGCGTTCGAATGAAACGTCGTCGTCGCTCAGGCTGATAAGCCGCAGGTAGGCAAGTGCATCTTTGATTTCCATGCGTTCGAAAAATCGCAAACCGCCGTAGACACGATAGCGAATCCCCGCTCTGAAAAATGCTTCTTCCAGCACACGCGATTGTGCGTTAGAGCGATACAATATTGCGGCGTCAGACCGGCGCCCTCCGGTATTGATGTGCTCCATAATCCGCTCGACAACAAAGCGGGCCTCGTCACCTTCGTTGTAGGCGCTGTAGAAAGTGATTGGGTCTCCTTCACCAATATCTGTCCACAGATTCTTGCCTAAACGGTCTGTGTTGTTTTCGATCAGAGCGTTTGCAGCATTAAGAATGTTGCCGGTCGAGCGGTAGTTGCGCTCCAGGCGAATCACTCTGGTACCTGGGAAATGCTGGTTGAAATTCAGGATATTTTCGACTTTGGCACCACGCCAGCCATAGATTGATTGATCATCATCGCCAACTGCGAACAGGTTACCGGTATCCCCTGCGATCAACCGTAACCAGGCATACTGGATAGTGTTTGTGTCCTGGAATTCATCAACTAACAAGTGTCGAAACCGTTTCTGGTAGTGCTCGAGCAGTTCGTCGTTGTCGCGCAGGGTTTCCAGTGCGCGTAATAACAACTCTGCAAAATCTACCGCGCCGGCCAAATCGCAGGCAGTTTGGTAGGCCGTATAAATACGGATCATCTGCTGCTCTGTGGGATCGCCGTCGTCTCGAATGTGTTGAGGCCTGAGGCCCTCGTCCTTTTTCTCGTTGATGTACCACATTGCATTGCGCGGTGGCCATTTTTTCTCGTCCAGATCAAGGCCCCGTATTGCGCGTTGCACCATACGACGCTGGTCTTCTGAATCAAGGATCTGGAAAGTTTGTGGCAGTTTTGCCTCTTTCCAGTGAATGCGCAGAAATCGGTGGGACAGGCCATGAAAGGTGCCAATCCACATCGGGCCGATGGCGGTGCCAAGCAACTCTTCGACGCGGGCCCGCATCTCGCCCGCAGCCTTGTTGGTGAAGGTAACGGCGAGAATGCCGAACGGCGAGACACCTTCAACCTGATTGAGCCATGCTATCCGGTGGGTAAGAACCCGGGTTTTACCGCTTCCCGCACCGGCCTGAATGAGGAGTGGACCGGGCTCAGCGGTAACCGCATCGCGTTGTTCGGTATTAAGAGCATCGATTAAGTGGGAGACATCCATGTGTGGATTTTATCAGATAACTTGCGGTGTCCGGGGGTAGTGAAGCACGTGTATTTCTCAATGGTCGACATTTTCGGTATTACTTGACGATTCGTACTGCGTTGTATGCACAATCATCCGTTCCTATGGCCCTCGTCGCATACGGATTGGCGGATTTCTTCGGTATCGACAGGGAGCGCAAGGTCCGTATGCTCAGGTCTTTGTGAGATCGGTTCTTACTGGCACATAGGCTGCTACTAGGGTGTGTTCGCGCCATTTTGGTTCGGCAGATACATTTCAGGGCAGAGTATGTGCAATTTTAATTTGGTGAGTGATCGAATCCTCGGGACTCTGGTGAGTGTCATTTGTTCGCTGCTTACATTAATGGCATTTCCCACTGCAGCGGATCCGCTTCTGCAGCCGTTTGAATTACACGCACCAATTGAAACAGAGTCAAAATTACCATCTTCGGGCGCTGCGCTGGCAGGGCCTATGGAGCAGGTGATGCGATCTGTTGTGCGGGTTGATGCGCTGGTGCCGGAAACGGCTCGTACGGCATCAACGTATGGCCGAGAGCGTACCGGAACCGGGGTGGTGATCGATGCTAACGGGCTGATCTTAACCGTTGGTTATATAGTCGCTGAAGCAAGTTCTGTATTAGTAACGTTCTCCGATGGAGATAAAGTCCCGAGTGAAATTGTGGCCTATGATCACGCCAGTGGTGTGGCATTGCTACGCGCCAGTAAGCACATCGCAACTCGACCTATCAAGCTGGCCAAATCAGATACCACCACGAAAGGTGAACACGCATTGATAATTCCTTTCAATGGAGAGGATGCGGTGCGTGCTGTAAAAATTGGCAAAATTAAAGAGTTTATCGGTGGTTGGGAGTATGTGCTGGACGATGCCATACATACCTTTCCACCGAGCACCGATTTTGCGGGTTCGGCGCTACTGTCGCAAAAAGGAGAGTTGTTAGGTGTTGGTGCACTGGTGACTATCGACATCGATATTGATCCAAAAATTCGTGTGCCCGGCAACGTGTTTATCCCAATCTCGGCCGTCAAAGGTATATTGGGGGATTTGCTGACCAGCGGTCGCTCCAGCGAATCTCACAGGCCGTGGATCGGACTGCATCTGAAAGAAACAAAAGACGGGATTAAAGTAAGTGCGGTGGAAGATGAAAGTCCGGCTGCAGTGTCCGGGATACAGCCTGGCGATACAATAGTAGCGGTCGAACAACACAAGCTCAAAAGCCTGACTCACTTTTATCATAAGGTTTGGAGTGAGCATGAGCCCGGCGATAAAATTCACCTTTTAGTTGTACGCGACGAACAATATGCAAATGTGCCGGTAGAAACGGTCGATTTGCATAAGTGGCTGAATTTTGAAAAAGCCACGCCGGCAATTACGGAGCTGGAAGATTAGTGCTGGTGCAGGACGGGTTGTCAGTATGCGTTTGCTAGTCTGCAGTACTACACTGGAATATTGAATTGTTATCGATTGCTCTTCTTACAACAGCTGGCCTGTTGGCGCTTGCATGTGTACTGGTTTATCGCACCCACAAACTACTGTCCAACCACAAGCTGCGTCAGGCATGGTTGCGATTTACCTGTTTACTGGCGACCGTAACCACTTTTGTGCTGTTCTTCGGTATTTCGACTGTTGTTTTCACCGAAACTTCAGAACTGGGTATCTACTTACTCCCTCCGTGTTTTGCAGCGTTGTGCCTATCGCTCTCACTGTTAATTCGACAGACGCTCATACACTTGCGGCATCTCTATCAGCGCGATGGTATTGGTATATTTGATAAAGTCACAAATGTTCACAATCGATACTATCTTGAGCAACGCCTGGAGGCGGAAATAGCACGAAGTAATCGATATAACACGCCATTAGCTCTGGTATCGGTTGAAGTAAATGGCTTTGAAAGCCTGAGTGATGAGTACGGTCATCAGGCAGGTGATATGGCTGCGTCCGTGGTAGCTCAATCGCTAAAAAATACACTTCGAGAAACAGATGTTATTACGCGGTACCACCCTGGATGTTTTCTACTCATACTTCCCGATACACCTGAGGGAAATGTATATTCGTTGATTGCCCGACTTGAAAATGCTTTGAACAACAGGGTAGTTATTAAAGGAAGTGAGAGCGAAAAATCACTTTGTATTACTGTCAGGTTCGGTATCTCCACGTGCACTCTGGCAACCTGTAGCGCTCAGGAATTAATCACAAAAGCCCTGGAAATGCCTGGAACTGACAACAAGAAGATGTCAGTAGTTAAGCCTGCAGATTCGGTCGGTCAAGAGCGCTTCGAGTTAACCTGAACCCGGGGTAAACTCTCTTTCCTGGCGAATCGATGTGCAGATGTAACAATAGTTGTAGTTTTTCCGGTTTAAATTTCAGTCTCAAGACGTCAACATAGGATTCTTCCGGTGTTAAACTGGGAAAACGTTGTGCCGTATTTGACAGGAGACAACCATGAAAGCAATTTTGAAGAAAAGTTCCGCAGCTGAACCGTTCAGTTTTTCTTTCGTAAATAGCGATGGAAAGATGGTTTTGCGCAGTGAAAATTACAAAGCGAAAGATAGTGCAAATAAAGGAATCAACTCCGTTAAGAAAAACTGTACTGAGGATAAACGGTACATTTTGAAAGAATCTTCAAACGGTATGTATTTTTTTAATGTGAAATCAGCGAATGGGCAGGTTGTTGCAACCAGTGCCATGTATCCCACCGTTGACGATCGTGCACAGGCCATCAATCAGATCAAAGCACTGATACCAGGTTGTGAAGTAGAAGAGCAATTGGGGGGATAGGTGTAATAAAGATCATACAGGGCTAGTGATTGTCATATTGGGCAATCACTAGTGTGCGCCAAAGCGGCACCAATCCAGAGCCGCCATCTTGATTGACTTAACCGATAGTCTTTTTCCATACACACCTGTTTTTATAGATCTAGCTGACAATCAAATAGGGAAGAATTCTTCTGGAAGTTTCCATGAGCTTCTGGAATATAGGAATGCCCAGAATACTCAGCAGAATCAGCCCAAGAAATATAAAGTGTCCGTAGCGGGCATTAAAATCCAGATATTTACTGGATAAGGGTTGTGGGAGTATGTGGCCTAGTATGTAGTGACCGTCAAGCGGTCCAAGAGGCAACAAATTAAATAACATCAGCAGAAGATTTACGCTTGCAAGCAGCAGAAAGAAGTACTCAGGACCGGCTTGGTGAAACCACGGATTTCCTGACTTTTGACCCCACACAAGAACATTGATGGTTATAAAAGCCAGTATCAAATTCATGAATGGTCCGGCCGCAGCAATGAGTGGTGTGGCGAGACTGTGATTGAAGTTTCGAGGATTAGTAGGGACCGGTTTTGCGTAGCCAAACCCTACAAGTATGACCATTAATAATCCGATCGGGTCTATATGCGCCAGAGGGTTAATGTTGAGTCTTCCCATTCTCTGCGCTGTGTCATCGCCAAAGAACTTTGCGGACGCGGCGTGCCCGAATTCATGAAAAGTCAACGATATTATTAGTGCTATAACTATTAGCGCAAATAACGCATATTGTTGATTGTAGAGAAGTGCCAGCATAGGTTAGCTCGCCGGTTATGTATCGTGTGTGAGTGTTCTTTGTGTGAATGTGCTTTATGAAGTGTACTTTTATGCACCGGGCAGCTGATGATTGCCGTAGCGTTCTCTGAGCTTTAGTTTATTTAGTTTTCCAGTTGCACCATGCGGTAACTCATCGACAAAAATTACATCATCTGGTAACTGCCATCGTGCCAGATTTGTAGCCAGAAATTCCAACAGGGTGGCTTTGTCTACCGCTGAGTGAGGTTCTTTAACTGCTATTACTAAAGGTCGTTCGTCCCACTTAGGATGTGGTACCGCGATTACTGCAGCTTCTATAATATCCGGGTGGCCAACCGCAAGGTTTTCTATTTCGATTGAACTGATCCACTCTCCACCTGATTTAATAACGTCTTTTGTTCGGTCGGTTATCATCATATAGCCATCTTTATCAATGGTTGCGACATCACCAGTTTCGAACCATCCGTCTGCGTCTATTGAATCATCGCCTTCTGCCTTGTAATACCCTGAGGTTACCCAGTGTCCACGCGCTTGCAATCTGCCAAATGCGCTACCGTCATGTGGTAAGGACCTGCCTTCGTCATCAACAATTCGAATATCAATCCCGAATATGGACTTGCCCTGTTTTAATTTGATTGGCATTTGTTCATCGTAGCTTAGGTTCTGCAAATGCGGCATAAGGAAGTTGAGAGTTCCAAGTGGGCTTGTTTCGGTCATGCCCCACGCGTGCACTACCTGCACATCGTAGTCCGCTTCAAATGAACGAATCATCGCTTCCGGAACTGCTGAACCACCGATGACAACCCGCTTCATATGCGGCAGAAAGGCTTTGCTTTCGCGCAAATAGCCAGTCAGCATCATCCAGACCGTAGGAACAGCCAGTGACAACGTGCACTTTTCCTGGTCGAGTAATTCGTAGATTGAAGCTCCATCCATTGCCGGGCCAGGTAATACTAGTTTGCAGCCATTCATAGGGGCAGCGTAACTGACACCCCACGAATTCACATGAAATTGTGGCACTACCAGCAGGACGGTGTCAGTGGCAGAGAGTCCAAGTCCGTTGGGGATCGAGCTTCCCATTGCATGTATCAGGGTTGAGCGATGCGAATAGACAACGCCTTTGGGATTGCCTGTGGTACCTGAGGTGTAACACATACTGGATGCAGAATTTTCGTCAAACTCGGGCCATTGATAGCTACTGTCACCCTTGTCGATCAGGTCTTCGTAACACTGAACGTTTGACAGGCTGGTGGCAGGCATATGCTCTCGGTCTGTCATAACAACGATGTGTTCAATCTGCTCGAGTTGATCAGCAAGGCTTTCGAGCAGTGGCACAAATGTTAAATCAGTGAATAGAATATTGGCGCCACCGTGATTAATAACATAGGCCATTTGTTCGGCAAACAGACGAGGGTTTATCGTGTGCAGAACAGCCTGGCTGCCAGAGACACCAAAATACAATTCCATGTGCCTGTAGCCATTCCAGGCCAGGGTACCCACACGATCACCAGGCTTTACGCCTAGACCCTGAAGGGCGTCGGCAATACTCCGGGCTCGAACACCCATTTCTTTATAGGTGTACCGGTGTATTGGTCCCTCGGTAGTGCGGGAAACGACTTCAACATTCGGATACCAGCGTTCAGCAAACTCGATGATGCTTGAGATCATCAGTGAATGTTGTTGCATCAGGCCCTGGAACATTTTTCCTCCGGTGTAATTGGGATTTGGAACCAGAAGATAGCAAAATCAGGGGGCAGAAACATCGATAGCGTCGCGCAGACTGCGATTGCGCGGGCTCTATCGATGTTTTGCATTTGGAAAACGGGAGGGGCTACCGCATTGCAGCCCGCAAGAGGTTATAAAGCCCGTTATTGGCCGATTCTGGAATTAACCGCGGCGACTCAGGATAGTCAGCCCTTTAAGCAGGTTCAGTGCTTCATTGAGCTGGTAGTCGTCCTCAGCAAGGTTTGGTTTGTCGTCACTGTTGCTGGTCTCTTCCTTTTGCTCTTCTGCATCCGACTGGTTGCTGAGGTGCCCGGAGAGACTGGACTCTGTAATCGGCTCAATACCGGATTCTTCGCGCTTAGCCAGGCGAAGGTTATCGGTGACGATATCCGGATTAATACCTTCTGCCTGAATTGATCGTCCGGATGGTGTGTAGTACCTGGCTGTGGTCAGTTTGACCGCACCGCCATTTGCCAGATTCTGGATTGTTTGCACCGATCCTTTGCCGAAAGTTTTGTTGCCCATGACAACACCGCGGTTGTGATCCTGCATTGCTCCGGCAACAATCTCGGAAGCAGATGCGGAACCACCGTTAACGAGTACCACCAGCGGGGCGCCATCCAGTACGTCACCCTGTGATGCCGAGTAGCGTAGTCTGGAGTCTTCTTCGCGACCATCGGTGTAGACAATCAACCCTTCATTTAAAAAGGCGTCAGAGATACCGACTGCTGCAGAAAGAACCCCACCCGGGTTGTTGCGGAGATCGAGAACCAGGCCGTTCATTTCGCCATCAGTTTCCGACTTCATTTTCTCAATAGCTTTCAGCATGTCTGCTGTTGTTTTGGTTTGAAAGTGTGACACGCGCACGTAACCATAACCTTCTTCCAGTATGCGGTTTTTAACACTGGTTACCTGGATGACGGCGCGGGTAATAGTGACTTTCAGCGGTTTGTCTTCACCCTCACGAACAACTGTCAAATTTATGTCGCTACCTGGCTTTCCGCGCATCAGTTTGACTGCTTCGTTTAACGACAAGCCTTTGACCGGTTTGTCGTCAAGACGAATGATAAGGTCACCGGTTTGCATGCCGGCTCGTGCGGCGGGCGTATCGTCGATAGGTGAGACCACCTTGACGAAACCATCTTCCATTCCTACTTCTATACCCAGACCACCAAATTCGCCTGAGGTACCAATACGCAATTCATTGAATTGTTCTGTATTGAGATAGCTTGAATGCGGGTCAAGACCGCTTAACATGCCGCGAATGGCGTGTTCCAGTAATTCTTCGTCCGATACATCCTCGACGTAGTTTCGTTTAATTCTTGCGAATACATCGGAAAAGGTTCGCAATTGGTCAAGAGGCAGTACATCACCCGAGTTGTCTCTTGCGCCAACGACACCCTGGCCCATAGTCAGGGTAACACCCAGTACTGCGCCGACGGCGAGAAACGTGAGAGGCTTAGACCGGATTGTCATTTGTTGACTCCAAATACCCAAAGCGCGGGCTGAAATTTTAGTTTGCACGAACCGACGCAGATAATAGCATCACTAATGGTCACCAATCACTCGGTTAATTCAGAACTTATCAACTGCATAGATAGCCAGTCTTCCGGATTTACCGTTTCAGCATTGTGGCGGATCTCAAAGTATAGCGCTGATGCATCATTTCCGACAGACTCGCCGACAGTACCAATAACCTGCCCGGCGATCACAGTTTGCTTTTCCTCAATAACCAATAACTCTGCCATGCCGTACAGGCTCATAAAATCTTTGTCATGATCAATAATGGCCACATTGCCTAATCCCTGAATTTTTCCGGCGAAAACCACTTGCCCGTCAAAAATGGCCTCTATTTCCTGACCCAGGGGTGCCTTTACCAGAATACCTTCCCATTTGAGCAGGCCCTCCGCTTTTGGTTCAGCGTAGCGCCGGTACAAAGTACCCTCGGTGGGGTCAGGCAGAGACCCCTGATGTCTATCAAATTCCAACGAAGTGTCAGGTGTATCCTTCAAGAGTGTCAGGCGATTGCTCATTCGCTCGATGCGATCCTGTTGTCTGACAATGTCCGCTGATAAAAACGTAAACTTTTCTTCCAGCTTTTGTCTGTCTTTGATGAGGGATTGCTGTTTGTCGGTCAGTTTTTGTATTGAAGTCTGTATCGTATCATTGAGATCGCTGGTCGTATTTAGCGCGGTCAGCAATTCGCTTTTTTCACTGGTTATCGCTTCAATTTTTCTTTTTTTTAGATGAATTCTGTACTGCCACAGCGCAATTGCACGATGATGTTCCAGTGCTGTTGTGTCGGCCAGAGCGTCTGCGATAACGCCAGGGATCGGAAGTTCAGCGGCTTTTTCCTGGCTTTGAGTCAGTTCAGCTTTTTTGTTCTGCAGCAGTATTTCGATCTTTGCCAAATCCAGTTTCAGTTGCTCTAACTCGTTTTGAAGTGATGGATTTTTGACATTTGTTTTGTCCGAAGCGGTTTTGACGTTTTTCAGATCACTCCCAAGAGTCTCCATTCGTTCAATCAATGCCGTCCTGTGTGCTTTGGCTGTGCTTATCGACCGCTCGAGTTTGCTAATTGTTTCGTTGTAACGGTCAATGAGTTCTTTGTGCGTGATCGGGCTTGCGGCGGCGTGTTGGAGGCTGATTGCTGTCAGAAGCATGGCAATCAGACTGAGAGTTAATCCTCGATTGTATCTCTTTAGGCGTGGATAAACTGTCTGCAATGTGGCGGGCACGAACAGGTAAACACGTGAGCAGACGAAATAGGATGTCAGGGCGCTAGATTTGGTAAGTCGCATTATTATTGTCTTTCAACGTCGATAGCACAAATGAAGGGTCAGTCGAAAATATTTGCTGACTATCTGATAACTGTTTGCTCGTGTTTCAGTGGAATATCCATTCGAAAATACTGATTCAGGCATCAAGTCACTGTTCTACAAACGAAGCTTAGTGGAATATCGAAAAAAGTTACCAATTTATCTATTGCCAGGTTGTTACCACACACGGTTACTCTTCCACCGAAGTCAATCGATCCAGGCTATTTCCTTTGCAGTTATGGGGTTGATTTGGGTGCTGCGAAGACTGGTCGCCATGTAGCTGGCGTAGCTTGAAGTCGGGATCTGGCCCGCCATGATTTCTGCATATCGTTGCGGGTACAGAGGAACTCTGTGAGCGTTAGCATAGCCTTCGGGGAATACTGGTGTACCTGCCCAGCTATATTTATCACTTGCTCCTACGGTGTGCAGGATTTCATGAGCAATTACGATGTTATTTTGTGAATTCTGATTTGGCAGTGCAAAGGCGTGAACCACGCCGATAAGACCTTTTTGCAAACCAACCGAGTGTTGCAAGGGTTTGTCCTCTTCACCTTCGTGGTAGGCAACGAAAACTCTAATTCTCCTGAGGTTGGACTGCTTGTCTGGCGTATTAAAGAAAACCCAATGACGCAGTCGCAAGCCCCACCAAACAGTGGCCAAAATACTTTGTTTCTCAGGCAATGGAGGCGGTATTGAATCTACTCGATCACCGAGTGTCACATGAAACGGCTTGTCTAGTGCCAGGTTGTAACGCTTGGCTTCCCGAGCGATCCAGGATTCGATATCAGCGTAGCTGTCGTCTGTGAGCGTGTTTATGTAATTATGAGTGGTAAGTGAATCGTCACCGTTGATTGGGTAGATTGTCACCTGGAGAGGTGCGTGCCAGCTTCTGGAATAGATTGTCTGATGGGTAGAAAACGCCAGCACACCAATCATGCAACAAAAAAGTGCTGCGGGGCGTAGAAAGCTAAAACTTAAAACCTTCATAACTACCTCTGCTGTTCGTCAACTGATCGAGTGGTCCAAAACCTTGTGGGTGTGCAACGATGAAAAATACGAAATACGCTATTGCATTTTCTACGTGGGCACTGTGGCGGCAGTACGCGCAGACTCTTGATAGCGCTCAGTTGAGCGCAGTTGCCAAATTGGCAGTAGTTCTCAAACCAAATACGGATTTCCAGGAAACCCTTCGATGAACAATTCTACACCGCAGGTTATAGCGCGCAGCGATTACAAGCCTGCTGGCTATTCAGTTGAAACAGTGCACCTGCAGTTTGAACTAGACGCCACAGCCACGCTCGTCAAGTCGGTAATGACGGTCTGTCGAAATGAGGGTACCAACGAGTCCGACTTACCGTTAGACGGGATGGAGTTAGAGCTTGTTGAAATTAAAATGGACGGCGTTAATCTCAGCGGCAACGAATACACAGTAGAGCCGATCGTCAATCCGACTACCCTGACTATTCACAATGTTCCGGAGCGGTCAGTGGTGGAGATCATGACCCGAATCAATCCGCAGGCAAATACAGTTCTTGAGGGGTTGTATTTGTCCTCTGGTAACTATTGTACTCAGTGTGAAGCAGAGGGCTTTCGACGTATTACCTGGTTTCCCGATCGACCGGATGTTATGTCGCGTTTCAGTGTAAAGATTATTGCTGACAAGTCCTCATGTCCGGTTTTGCTCTCTAATGGAAACGAAGTTTCCGGTGGAGACCTGGAAGATGGTCGTCACTGGCTATTATGGGAAGATCCATGGCCTAAGCCAAGTTACCTGTTTGCGTTGGTAGCGGGAGATTTGGCGGTAATCAAAAGTCGATTTGTAACCGCTTCGGATCGGGCGGTAGATCTGCATATTTACGTACAGCAACACAACGTCGACAAGTGCGATCACGCGATGGATTCTCTGCGTTTGGCGATGGAATGGGATGAAAAGGTATATGGTCTCGAGTATGACCTCGATCGTTACATGATTGTTGCAGTCGATGATTTTAATATGGGAGCAATGGAGAACAAGGGGCTTAATGTATTTAATTCTAAATACGTTCTGGCTGATCAGGCTACTGCAACTGATACGGATTTCCTGGGTATAGAGTCAGTTATTGCGCATGAGTACTTTCATAACTGGACTGGAAATCGTGTTACTTGCAGAGACTGGTTCCAACTTAGTCTGAAAGAGGGTTTAACAGTCTTCAGGGATCAGGAATTCAGTGCTGATCAGCATTCACGTGCAGTTAAACGGATTGAAGATGTAAGGTTGTTACGAGCGCGACAATTTCCTGAGGATGCAGGCCCGATGGCTCATCCGGTGCGACCTGACTCGTACATAGAAATTAACAATTTTTACACGTTGACCATCTACGAAAAGGGTGCAGAAGTTATACGCATGATGCACACATTTCTTGGTGCAACAAACTTTCATGCGGGCATGGATTTATATTTCAGTCGACATGATGGACAGGCGGTAACCTGTGAGGACTTCGTGCTGTGTATGGAAGCTGCCTCCAAAACAGATTTAAGTCAGTTTCGTCTATGGTACACACAATCAGGTACTCCCAGATTAAAGGTAACCGATCACTACGACGCTGAGCGTTGTATCTACACGATCAAAGTTATTCAGTCTTTGCCACCTACGAGCGAACAACCCACTGCTGAACCAATGCACATTCCCTTTGTGGTTTCTCTTTACGATGACAATGGTCAGGCATTGCCCGTTACAGAGGGCAGCACGAATAAAGATCAAACAGTAAGTATCCTGAGCATCACAGACCGCGTTCAGGAGTTTCAATTTGCGGAGGTCAGGAAAAAGCCCTTGCCGTCGCTGCTACGAGGATTTTCGGCACCGGTAATTCTTGACTTTGACTATAGCGATGATGATCTTGCATTTATGCTGACCCACGAATCAGATCCATTTAATAGATGGGAAGCAGGACAGCGGTTAGCAAAAAGGGTGATCGAAAGTTTCGATCAACAAACAACAGCACCCGCGGGTGTAAATCGAAACCAACTCCTTATTAATGCATTTGATAAGGTTCTGACCGATAGTGGAATGGACAGAGCATTCAAGGCCGAGGTTCTGACGTTACCCGAGATCGAGACAATTGCGGAGACGCATGAGATTTTTGAGGTAGATCGGCTGGCCGAGTGCAAAAGCGGTGTACAGCACATGCTAGCGGCTGCACTTGAAGAACAGCTAGACCATCTTCTATCCGACTCTGGTGATTCAGGATATTCAATCGATACGTCGTCAATGGGTAAGCGGGCGTTGGCCAATATTTGTCTTGCGTACCTGGCCAGGCTGGATTGCGATGAGCGGATACAGTCGGTCCGCAGGCGTTTTACACAGTCTGACAATATGACCGATCAAATTGCGGCACTGAGAATTCTGGTTGAATTTGATCAAGACTCCAGTCAGGAGTACCTGAATGATTTCTATCATCGCTGGAAGAATGAACGCCTCGTCATCGATAAGTGGTTTTCGGTTCAGGCGGCAGCAAACGTGGCAGATGCTGTTGATAGAGTCTCGTGTCTGCTCGAGCACAAGGATTTCGATTATCGCAACCCTAATCGAGTGAGATCATTACTTGGTGCTTTCAGTAATAATAATCCCGTTGCTTTCCATCAGCAAAATGGTCTTGGCTATCAGCTACTTGCGGATCAGATTGTCGTGCTCGACGACATCAACCCGCAAGTTGCAGCCAGACTGGCTTTACCACTCACGCGGTGGAAGCGTATAGGGCCTGATCGAAAAACTGCGATGAAATCGTGCCTGCAGCTAATCGCTGATAAATCCAAATTATCCAGGGATGTTTTCGAGGTGGTAAACAGAGCGCTTGATCGGTAAAATCAATCCCGGAGGCTTGTAAATGATCTAAAAGGGTGATTGCATTTCGCGTGTATTTCTGATCGCCAGCTTTCTAAAAGCAGCGTGAGGGTCTGGCAACAGTTGACAAATTGACCTATCCAAGCGACATTTCGTCCACCTTTGTAGGAAAATTCCTACAAAACTTCCGGAGTTGGCAAGTTCTGCAGGCGCCTATTGGAACCCGGCGGACGCGCAGTCAGAAGTGATAAGGGTGTAGATAATTAGGTTACTTGGACGTGGCTGCACTGTGAAAAAGACAATCGCAAAACATAGCAAGACGAAACTATCTGCAATTAAATCAATAGTTTCTAAGAGATATTAGATAAATATGGATAAATCAATCGGCACGGTCAAATGGTTTGACAATGCAAAAGGGTACGGTTTCATAGTTAACGACGCCGGCGAAGACGTGTTCGTGCATTATCGTTCTATTATCGGCGAGGGATATAAAACTCTTTCTGAAGGGCAACAAGTCGAATACATACAGACCAAGAGTGATAAAGGCTGGCAGGCGGCAGAGGTGTCTCGGATGGAATAGCGAGGACTTGACAACGCGCACCCGGTATTAGTTTTTGAATACCGGGCGGGTTCAGTTTTTACATGCAAGAACACAGTGGCCCGCAGGGACCGCTATGCTTATTTACGAGCCAAGGCTATCCCGGTAATACCCTGAAAGAAATTGACTTCTTCAAGACCTGCTTTCCTTCGAATCCAGCTCCCTCAGTTCACGGCGCAATATTTTCCCAACGTTTGATTTTGGTAACTCATCCACAAACGCATAGTGCTTGGGTCTCTTGTAGCCGGTGAGATTTTCCCGACAATGCTCTTTTAGTGATTCCTCAGTCAGGTTGTTATTCTTTGCCACTACATAGACTTTAACCAGTTCTCCGGAGTGATCATCGGGGATACCAATAGCGCCTACTTCCAGAACATCCGGGTGTAGCATCACGACATCTTCAATCTCATTTGGATAGACGTTGAAGCCAGACACGAGAATCATGTCTTTCAAGCGATCAACTATCGTGAAGTAGCCATCCTCATCCATAATTGCTACGTCGCCGGTGTGCAGCCACTGATCGGCGTCAATCACTTCGGCAGTTGCCTGTTCACGTTGCCAGTAACCCTTCATCACCTGCGGGCCTCTGATACACAACTCTCCTCTTTCACCAGTTGGCAGCATATTGCCTTCAGGGTCTTGAATGCAGGCTTCCGTTGATGAAATTGGTAAGCCAATCGCGCCATTATATTCAGTGGCCGTTAAAGGATTAATACAGGCAGCAGGGCTGGTTTCTGTCAGTCCATACGCTTCAATCAAAGGGCAGTTGGTTGTTGATTTCCATTCTTCTGCAACATTTCTCTGTACAGCCATGCCGCCCCCCAGGGTGATGGAAAGAGCGGAGAAATCAAGATTGCCAAATCCTGGTGTATTAAGCAGTGCATTAAACAGAGTATTAACACCTGTGAACGCGGTAAATTTATGTTTCGCGAGTTCCTTTACGAAGGCTGGCAAATCACGCGGATTTAGAATCAACACGTTTTTTGCGCCAATACTCGCATAAACAAGGCAGTTAGCTGTGAGAGCAAAGATATGATAGAGCGGTAAAGCGGTGATAATAATCTCCTTACCCTCCTGAATGTTTGCGGGTGCTAACCATGCTTTCGCCTGCAACATATTTGCAACCATATTGCCGTGGGTGAGCATCGCGCCTTTGGCAACGCCGGTTGTGCCACCGGTATACTGCAGAAAGGCAATGTCCTGATGCCCCAGTGAGACTGCTTCAAGGTTTTGCTGCTGGCGGCCTTTGCTGAGTGCATCGGAAAACTTAATACTGCCTGGCAGAGAGAAAGCTGGAACCATCTTTTTGACATACTTGACGACGGTATTGATGAGTAACGACTTTGGAAAGCCCAGCATGTCCCCGATTCGGGTGGTTATCACCGACTCGAGTGGTACCTCTGAGCGGATGTCGGCCAGCGTGTGGGCAAAATTTTCTACAATCACAATGCCTTTGGCACCAGCATCCACGAGTTGATGTTTCAATTCTCTTTCGGTGTAGAGCGGGTTGGTATTAACCACAACAAGTCCCGCGCGAAGGATACCGAACACAGCGATGGGGTATTGCAGCAAATTCGGCATCATGATCGCAATTCGGTCGCCTTTTTGAAATTTGCCTGTCGATTGAATCCATTTGGCGAAAGCACTACTGAGATCGTCAAGTTCGCCGTAAGTTAATTCGGCGCCCATGCTGACGAATGCAACCTTGTCCCTGTATTTTTGCGCCGACTCCTCAAATAGTGCGACGATACTTGCGTACTCATCGAGGTTGATTTGTTCCGGAACGCCTTGCGGATAGCTTTTGAGCCACGGTTTTTCTATCATTTCACTCTCTCGGCTTATATTCTTCGACGATATAAATAAATATGCGGTTAATGCAACGCCGTGGCGTTGCAGACAATCCGTTGGTCGGGCTTACAGGACAGTCGAATTGATGACAGTTACTGGCTACGCCCACGTCCCCACAGATGTACTCAAAGAGATTTTCTCCTTTGCAAATATCAACAGGTATTCGACGCAGTCGAAAATACATCCTTGAAGACAATTTTCAGTGCAGTAGTGGGGATGCTATATGAATAACCCGCGTGAGGGTCGACTCGAAGATCCCCGATAATGCCAAACACGTTAACCTACAATGCGACTGATCAAATTCAGATTACCGCTAGCTCATTTGGTTGCCCTGATGACAGACCAGTGTTGTTGCTGCACGGCGCGGGCCAGACCAGACATGCGTGGAAGGGGGCTGCGACCGCGCTTGCCAGCGCAGGCTGGCACGCGATTTCCGTGGATGCCCGTGGTCACGGCGACAGCACCTGGTGCCCGAACGGTGATTACTCGATAGAACAGTTTGTCGGTGATTTGAAGGTTATCACTGCTGCGGTGAGTGATGAATACGGTCAGGCACCCGCCGTAGTCGGTGCATCACTCGGTGGCATTACCGCTCTGCTCGCACAGGGTGAGACAGATCGGGCCTTATTCAGCGCGTTGGTATTGGTTGATATTACGCCCAGAATCGACAGCGGCGGGGTGGCCAAAATCCTCAAATTCATGCGAGAACACCACGACGGGTTTGGGAGTTTGCAGGAGGCAGCCGAAGCGGTTGCCAGGTATCAGTCACATCGTCCGAAACAAGAGAGATCTGCCGAGGGCTTGCGCAAAAACCTGAGATTGGTGGATGGCAGATACTACTGGCACTGGGATCCAAAGCTCCTCGATCATGTTGGCAAGCTCGATGTAGAAATTATGGATCGTCAGCGTCAGGCTGCAACAAACCTGGTTCTACCGGTGCAATTGGTGCACGGGCAAATGAGCGAAATCGTCAGTGACGACACAGCCAGGGAGTTTTTGCAGCTGGTGCCACATGCAAGCTATGTGAACGTGTCTAATGCCGCTCATATGGTTGCAGGAGACAATAATGATGCATTTGCTACTGCAGTGAGTGACTTTTTAAAAAAGAACATGGCAAACAAATGACGCGGAGCCGTTGTTTTTGCCCCGCGAGAGGCTCTCGAGTCAGGCGGAACCGCCACAACACTTTTTAAACTTCTTACCGCTGCCACAGTGGCACGGATCGTTGCGGCCCACCTTCGGGGTTTCGCGTCTGATTTGCTGAACCTTTGGAGCTTCTGCATCGACGAAGTACCATTCTCCATCAAGTTTTTCGAACAAGCTCACTTCATGGTGGTTGAATAGCTTGCCTTTGGCATCGTTGTATCGTGCGATAAATTCGACGGTGCCCCGTTGATCCTCTTCACCACCTTGATCCGATGAAATGATCTCCAGCCCCAGCCAGTCAGAGCTCTCAGCCCATTCCCTCGTGTTAGCCAGGTCAATTTCGTGCCGGTGTCTCGGATGATGGGTAGCCTGAATGTATTCGATGTTGGCGAATGTATGGGCCGTATACCTTGAGCGAATAAGTGCCAGCGCTGTGGGTGGCTTCTGTTTCCCTTTTAAATAGGGGGCGCAGCAAACTGAAAATTCAATGCCTGAATTGCAGGGGCATTGGCTCATACGTAACTCTCCGTCCGGACTTGTTGAATGTTGATGTGAAGTAACTTGCCCATAGTAACTGTTAGTCTGGTAGTTCTTCTACATCTACCTGCAAATGCATTTGCAGCAGATCGTTTCCTAACAGACTAACCATGCCACTTTTTCTGTCGTTACCAGAGGTGCTGAATTCGAAGGAGTACCAGCGAGCAATACTCATATGGCCCTTAGGGCTCCTCGATGGTCGCAACTTTTGCAGTGTAACTGTTTCGTCAAGTAGCTGAACGCGACAGCGCATGCACGCTGTGCGCGCCAGTTTGGTCGCTGTCTCCCGACTCTGCGTGTGTGACCACCAGAAATACAGAAGCGCCAGCAAACTTGCTAAAAATATCATTTCCGACATATTAGTTAGCGAACAAAGTGAGGCTGGATATCATCGCACATCGGGCTCGAGTCGATAGAAAATTGGGCCAACTGGGCAGATTTGAATGTGGCAGCTGTCATTGCTCAAATTCAGTTATCGATGTCGGGTTGCCAAAAAACAGTAACAAGGGTTGTCTGAAAGCAGGCCCATGCGCTGACATGAGTCACGATAGACCTTCTGCTGATAGCAAGGGTTTTGCCGTGCGTGTGTCAGGCAACTTGTATAAGTTGCAGACGTGCATAGTTTCAAGCTTGCACCGAGTGATCCATGCGCATCAAATTATAAGCCCGGTATACTGATATTACCGGGCAGAAACCTTTGGAGTTACCTATGACCCAGGAATTGAAAACAGAACTCGAAGCGGCCGCTTTTCGTCGTCTGGTTGAGCACCTGCAACAGCGTAAAGATGTGCAGAACATTGATTTGATGAATCTTTCCGGCTTCTGCCGCAATTGCCTGTCGAAATGGTATAAAGCTGAAGCCGATCAGCGCGGCCAGGAAATGGACCTCGATACCGCTCGAGAGATTGTGTACGGCATGCCGTACTCTGAATGGAAACAGAAGTACCAGCAGGAATCAACGCCTGAGCAAAAACAGGAGTTCCAGCGGCAAAACCCGGATCATTAAACAGTGTTCCGGAGACGAGGTATCCTTCAGATCGTTGGCTAATGGTATGGCTCTAAAGGAGTGGCTCGTCGGTAATCACCAAAAAAATGAATGCAAAATATTGTTACAGGCGAAAACCAGGGGCGGTTAGTGAGTTCTGAGCTAACACTCACATTGGTGGCCCTGCTTTCGCCACACTTACAGCCATCAGTTGGTGGCCGCAGCTTTTTGGCGGGTCCGAGCGCTCATTCCGTAGCCGAATGTCTGGCAGAGTACTTTTCTGATCACCGTTTCGATACCACTGTAGCGCCACACAGCGCGTTCGCGAGGTTTGCTGAAGGGAGTAAGAGTTCGAAACTCGAATCATATGAGCTGATCTGCTTTCTCGATGCCTTTACCGGGTATCGCAAATTGCAGCAGGAGCATCTGCTTTCGATGCTGCGGAATCTGTTGGCCAGTCGCATTTTGCATTTGGAATTGCAAACGGCAGATAACAGTCACTGGCAACTGACAGATAGTCTGGCGCTTGGTTATCGGCGAATTGGCAGCGGGCAGACTGAACAATCTTCCTGGCAGCTGTATGAGTTCGACATAGCCAGCTACAAAACGACCCCCGGATGGCTCAATGCCGACCAATGGTCAAATCCGCAAAATTGGGACCGTTTTCGTTGGTAGATTTGCAAGCGATAGCACAGGTCGGTGACTAAATTGCACTTTGGTTGTAGAAGATGGAAAGGTGTTTGCATCGTGTATGAGGTGTGCGATAGTCATGGAAAGACAAGCGCGTATTTCTCCCCTGCACTACGCGTCAAATTCCTGTCCTATACTTCCCCCTGAGATAGACTCGGAAGACAACGATGTCCACAATGAAAATGTTGCAAGACACCTCGATGCTCGATGGTGGCAACATCATTTACCTAGAACAACAATACGAGAGTTACCTGCGAGATCCGAACTCGGTTTCCGAGACCTGGCGGCGGTACTTTGAGCAGTTGCCAATGGTGAACGGCCAGGCGCACGATATTCCTCACTCGGAGGTGCGGCAGCACTTCTATCAGTTGACGCGAAATTCATCTGCAAGGCGTCAACAGGGTCCGGTCGCGGGCAGTGGTGCGATACACGAGCGCAAGCAAATTCAGGTAGGTGCATTGATAGATGCCTACCGAACTCGTGGTCATCAGCTGGCTGACATCGATCCCTTATCGCGGATGGAAAAAATTGATGTACGTGAAGTGCAATTGCACGAATGCGGCTTGTCAGGAGCAGATCTGCAAACTGAATTCCAGACGCCAACCCTGCACGGAATTGATGCGGCGACTCTGGAAGAGATAGTTGACCACTTGCAGAAAATTTATTGCGGCACGATTGGTTACGAATATATGTACATCAATCACACCACACAAAAGCAGTGGCTACAGCAGCGTATTGAGAGTTATTGGTCCAAGCCCGATCTCAGTCCGGAGTCTCGAAAGTGGATATTGGAGAGACTTACAGCTGCCGAGGGTATGGAAAAATACCTTCATTCCAGATATGTCGGTCAGAAGCGTTTTTCGCTCGAAGGCGGAGAGAGTCTGATCGTAATCATGAGCACACTGTTAAAGCGAGCCAGTGAGGCTGGTTGCAAGGAAATGATCGTTGGTATGGCGCATCGAGGCCGTCTCAATGTGCTGGTTAATATCCTTGGGAAAAATCCTGCTGAGCTGTTTGAAGAGTTCGAAGGAAAACACTCTCATGACAACACCCTCTCTTCCGGAGATGTGAAATACCATCAGGGTTTTTCGTCAGATGTACTGGGTGAAAGTGGTAAATATATGCACCTGGCACTGGCGTTTAATCCATCGCATCTTGAGATTGTGTCTCCCGTCGTAGAGGGGTCTGTGCGATCGAGACAGGATCGCTATGGAGACAGTGAAGGCCTGCATGTCATTCCGATCAGCATTCATGGTGATGCCGCATTTGCCGGCCAGGGTGTGGTCATGGAAACCTTTAACATGGCTGAGTCCAGAGGGTTTTCGACCAAGGGTACGGTGCACATCATCGTAAACAACCAGATCGGATTTACCACCAGTAACGCCAATGATGTGCGCTCCACGTTGTATGCGTCTGACGTGGCGAAAATGATCAACGCCCCCATTTTTCATGTTAACGGTGATGATCCTGAAGCAGTGATGTTCATCAGTCAGCTGGCATTGGACTTCAGAAATGAATTCCACAAGGATGTTGTGATCGACCTGGTTTGCTACCGGCGCCACGGGCACAACGAAGCGGACGAACCTTCTGCTACTCAGCCAATGATGTACAAAACCATCAAGGCGTTGCCTACCACGCGAAAGCTATACGGTGACAGGCTAATCTCTGAATCAGTTGTCGACAGTGACTTTCCGCAGGGGCTGGTCGACGACTATCGCGACAAGCTCGATGACGGGGTGACCGTGGCACCTGATATTGGTGTGGACCCTGAGTATAACGCTACCCACGGTGTTGCCTGGGGCGACTATGAAAACAACGACTGGCGCGCACCGTACGAGAACAAACTGCCTCTTGAGACTATTCAAAAACTGGCAACAGCTTTAACCACATTGCCAGAGGGCTTGTCGCTGCACTCACGTGTACGCAAAATTGTCGAAGATCGACGCAAGATGACCGCTGGCGCGCAGCCAATCGACTGGGGCTACGCAGAAAATCTGGCCTATGCCACGCTTTTGCATCATGGCCATCCGGTGCGACTGTCCGGACAGGACTGCGGTCGCGGAACCTTTTTTCATCGACATGCTGTTTTGCATAACCAAAACGATGGGTCGAGCTTTGTGCCACTGCGTAATGTGTTCGAAGACCAACCCAACTTCCTGGTAATCGACTCGGTACTTTCTGAAGAGGCAGTTCTTGCCTTCGAATACGGATATGCAACCGCAGATCCATCGACTATGGTTATCTGGGAAGCCCAGTTCGGTGACTTTGCCAATGGTGCACAGGTAGTAATCGATCAGTTTATCAGCTCGGGTGAAACCAAATGGGGTCGCCTTTGTGGCATGGCCATGTTTCTGCCGCATGGTTATGAAGGTCAGGGGCCAGAGCACTCGTCAGCCAGGCTTGAGCGCTTTTTGCAGTTGTGTGCAGAAGAAAACATGCAGGTTCTGGTGCCGAGTACCCCGGCACAGGCCTATCACATGATCAGACGGCAGATGCTCAGACCGATGCGTCGACCACTGATCGTAATGACACCAAAGAGCCTGTTGCGACATCGACTGGCGGTATCCACTCTGGAAGATTTGGCTGACGGTAAATTCGAACCGGTTCTGGGAGAGCTGGACGATCACGATCCGGCTCAGATCGAACGGCTGGTGTTTTGTTCCGGAAAAGTCTACTACGATCTCCTGGAAAAACGCCGTGAATCGGAGTTGGGTAAAAAAGTGGCCATCGTGCGAATAGAACAGCTGTATCCGTTTCCCTATGAGGAAATCCACGAAGTTGTAGCCAGGTATCCGGTGGCACGGGAAGTTGTCTGGTGTCAGGAAGAGCCGCGCAATCAGGGAGCGTGGCGCAGCACGCGACATCGTATTGAACGAATATTGCGCGATGATCAGAAACTCGAGTTTGCTGGAAGACCACCATCAGCATCCCCTGCTGTCGGGTATGCCAATTTACATATTCAAGAACAGAACAAACTGGTCATGGAAGCGCTGGCCTTGCAGGAAAACAGCCAGCACCCAGTGGGCTAACGTTCGCTATTAACCCCCAATCAAACGTTGTCGGAAATTCAATGAGCACAGAAATAAAGGTACCTGTACTGCCAGAATCAGTTGCTGACGCCACCATACTGGCATGGCAAAAAAAGCCTGGCGAAGCGGTGAAGCGCGATGAAGTACTGGTCGAAGTCGAAACCGACAAGGTGGTACTCGAAGTGCCGGCACCGGTAGACGGGGTGCTTGCTTCAATCGTCGCTGACGAAGGCGCCGTAGTAACGGCAGATGAGTTACTCGGCACCGTTAACGAGGGAGCGGTGGCAGATGGCGCCGTTGCAGCGAATTCACCGTCCAGTGAACCCTCGGCATCTGATGTTGACACAGGTGGAGCCACCAGCCCCGCGGTGCGTCAGATGATGGCGGAAAATAATTTGCAGGCCTCGGATATTCAAGGGACCGGTAAAAGCGGGCGCATCAGTAAGTCTGATGTTCAGGCTGCACTGGATGCCAAAGGTGCTGGCAGCGCCAATCAGGCTGTAGCGCCGGCGCCAACCGCTGCCCCGGCAGCCGCCCCGGCGTCAGCTGCGACTGCAGTTGCTGCGTCGAAACCCGCTGTAATGGAAGGTGATCGGCCAGAGCGTCGTGTGCCAATGACACGCTTGCGGGCTCGGATAGCCGAACGTCTGCTTGAGGCATCGCAATCGACAGCCATGCTAACTACTTTTAACGAAGTAGATATGTATCCGATTAAAACCCTGCGCAGCCAGTTTAAGGATCAGTTTGAGAAGACGCACAATGTTCGACTGGGCTTTATGTCGATCTTCGTCAAAGCGGCAACCGAGGCGCTAAAGCGCTTTCCGGATATCAACGCCTCGATCGACGGCAGCGATGTTGTCTACCATGGCTATTGCGATGTGGGCATTGCGGTATCGTCTGATCGTGGCCTGGTGGTGCCTGTAATCAGGGATGCAGAACATCTCTCGCTAGCCGGCATTGAAGGGCAGATTAACGAATACGCCACTCGCGCAAAGGAAGGCAAGCTGGGTATTGATGATCTGACCGGCGGAACCTTCACCATTACAAATGGCGGCGTGTTTGGATCGTTAATGTCCACGCCAATTCTGAATCCGCCGCAGAGCGCCATACTGGGTATGCATGCGATTCAGGATCGACCAGTTGCAATAAATGGCGAGGTGGTTATTCGACCAATGATGTATCTGGCCCTGTCATACGACCATCGCATTGTTGACGGTCAGGGGGCAGTGACTTTTCTGAAGACCATTAAAGAGCTTGTGGAAGAGCCCGCCAAGATCCTGCTCGACATATAAACCTGTAGTCAGCGACTCGAAGCTGGCTCTGCGTGTGATGAGTCAGCCTTCAATTCGCCACCATTGAGTGTATGTACAACATTTTGAGGTCCTGGGTTTAATACCGGAGATTTCAAAGATGGTGCTGCTTGGAGGCCATCGACTATTTACATCGAAGATCGCTGCCCGTTCGTGGCTGCGCCGACGGTGCGCAATTCTGTTGATTCGATTACAACGGGGTCTGCAGCGAAGCTACTGGATTACCGAAGATACCGGGCAGAATGTCGCGACCCTACTGGGTGGCGCGACATCCAATTTAAACGCTTGTGTTTGCCTCAGGGTTGTACGCAAATGCAGGCCAGAAATTTTTCAGGAACATGAATGTCTGAACAATATGACGTAATAGTTGTTGGCGGTGGGCCAGCCGGTTATGTAGCAGCAATCAGGAGTGCGCAGCTCGGCTTAAAGACGGCCTGTGTTGAACAGTGGATTAACAAGCAGGGTAATCCAGCGCTGGGTGGCACTTGCCTGAATGTTGGATGCATTCCTTCAAAAGCGTTGCTCGAAAGCAGTCAGCTGTTCCTGAACGCAAGAGACCAGTTTTCGGATCATGGAATCGAGATCGATGGCGTGTCTGCCAACGTGCCAAAAATGATTGAGAGCAAAGATAAAATTGTGCAGGAGCTCACAGGTGGCATTGAACATCTTTTTCGCGCCAATGGCATAGAGTGGATCAAGGGATCGGCCTCATTGTTACCCGAACGCGAAATCGAGGTGGCTGGCGACTCCGGGAAAACTGTCTATCGGGCAGAGAATATTATTCTGGCGACCGGCTCCAACTCAATCGAAATACCGTCAGCCCCGTTGCAAGGCGACATCATTGTCGACTCATCGGGTGCGCTTGACTGGCAATCAGTGCCTGAGAAACTGTGTGTCATTGGTGCCGGCGTGATTGGACTGGAGCTTGGTAGCGTATGGCGCAGGCTTGGTTCAGAGGTTATCGTGCTGGAAGCTCAGGATGCATTTTTACCTGTAGCTGACCAACAGATTGCCAAGGATGCGCATCGTCAATTCAAACGCCAGGGGCTGGATATCAGGCTTGGTGCTCGAGTGATGTCGTCCGAGGTTACTGACGCTGGTGTCAAAATTCGCTACACCGATTCGTCTGGTGAACAGGAAATCAGTGTCGACCGGGTGATCGTTGCAGTAGGTCGCCGTCCGAACATAGACAAGCTAACACTGCCCGAAGCCGGGCTCCTGATTGATGAGCGTGGGCTTGTCCACGTTAACGATCAATGTGAAACCAATCTGCCGGGTGTGTGGGCGATCGGCGATTTAGTACGCGGGCCTATGCTCGCACATAAAGGATCAGAAGAAGGTGTGGCGGTGGCCGAGAGAATTGCCGGCAAGCACTGTCACCTGAATTACGGTGCTATTCCATCTGTCATTTACACGCATCCGGAGATTTCATGGGTTGGTAAAACCGAGGAAGAGTTAAAGGAAGAAGGGCGCGAATATAAAAGCGGAGTGTTCCCGTTTGCAGCCAGTGGTCGAGCAAAGGCGATGCGTGATTCTGCTGGCATGGTAAAACTGTTGGCAGACAAACAGACCGATGAGTTGCTTGGCATGCATATTATCGGCGCACACAGTTCCGAACTAATTGGACTGGCGGTTACCGTGATGGAATTCGAGGGAACCAGTGAAGATATAGCTCGAACTGTGTTTGCCCATCCCACTCTGTCTGAGGCGATTCATGAGTCGGCTCTTGCGGCTGACTTTCGCGCCTTGCACATACCTAACAAAAAACGCTAGTAGCCATCTACCCCGTCCTGTGACTGAACCCATGGTTATTGTGGGTTCGGTCAAAATATAGAGCGATGTAAATCTGGCATCCTGGTCAGTTATCCGCTCTTACTATATTCCCCCACCTTAGCTTTGCCAATTGCGGCCGTGTCAACCTCGGCTCAGTCTATCTTGCTTCGACGGATATTTGCCCTGTCTCGTACACACTGTGCACACTTTTACCAGTGTCATTGGCTTGTCTAAAGCTTCTGGCGGTGTCAACTTATCCTGCTCGCGAAACCGTACTGGCCATGGTGCGCGTCGCGGCGCCGTGTCGGGCTCTGTTAAATGCACTGTTAAATTTAGCTGTATTGGCAACAATTGTGACGTGATTAAATAAGTTCCGGACGACAAAAATCCAGATCGTCGATTCTCGCCTCTGTGGTATGGAATGTGATATCTGCTTAGTAGCCGCGCATTGATACTGGAGACAACATGATACTGGTTTTGGGCACCGCTGAAGATCAGCATGCAGCCGCCATTTACAACAAGATCGTTGCGCGCGGCAATCGGGTTTCGTACTTTGACCCCCGACTTTACCCTCGCGAGATGACCGTCACATTTGACGGCGCTTTGCCGATGACTGGTACAGTCCGTTATCGCGACGGGCAGTCAGCAATCGATCTGTCGGCAATCAATTCGGTTTATTGTCGTCAGTGGGATGATTTGATTGCCGGCGCCGGTGCCATTGGCGCGGTTCCGGATGCTGTCGAACAAAGAGAAACTGAAGCGTCACTGGGCAGCCTTTTCAGAGGACTTGAGTGCTACTGGGTAAACCCGATCGACTCATTGATCAATTCTCGATATCGCATTCATCAATTGCAGATGATTCGCACACAGGGTATCCGTGTACCCGAAATCATTGTCAGTAACGATTTTCGTCGCGTTCAGGCATTTTTCAGCCTGACCGATGAGAAGCTGTTGTATCGACCGTCCGGCTGGAACAGTGCAGCGTGGAATGTCGGGCAGGTCGATGAAATTGCGCGTCACATTGCTGATCTGCCGGTAACACCGGTGGAGTATCAGGAAAATATCATTGGTGATGAGGTTCGCGCCTTTGTCATTGGAGATACCGTCTGTGCTGGCGTAGTCGAGTCTGCCGACAACGAATTCCCGGGTGGTTTACAAGGCAGCGATCACGTGCGACCGATTGAATTGCCGCAAGAGGCGAAGCGAATTTGTCGTCGCGCTGCAGCCACACTGGATCTGAGGTTTTGCTCCATTGAAATGCGAATTACACCAGAAGGAGAATATGCTGTGCTGGATGTAGATTCCAACCCGATGTTTTTACATTTTGAGCAGACAACCCGCCTGCCTATCAGTGATCGCCTGGTAGAGCTGCTAATTGCGGCGGATGTCGATGCCTATGACTCTCGGCTTATCGTCAACGCCTGATCTTTGGTTTAGAATATGTGCTGGACGCCGACGCTGGCACACAGTGTTGCGCCCTGCAGATTTACTAACACAGATAAAAAACCAGTCTGCCCCGTGTTTTTCGCTAAGGCCAATCATGTATAACAAATTGCCCCGGTAATGGCGGCCCAACTCTTTATTTTATCGGCTCCATCCGGGGCTGGGAAAACCAGCCTGGTGAAGCAGGCCTGTACTCGCATGAGCAACCTGGCTGTGTCGGTTTCTCATACCACCAGGCCAATGCGACCAACAGATCGTGATGGTGTGGATTATCACTTTGTGGACGAGATTGCCTTTCAGGGCATGATTGAACACGGCGAGTTCCTTGAGCACGCACGTGTGTTTGATAATCTGTATGGCACCTCGCAGTCCGAAGTCGAAAAAACACTGCTGGCCGGTACTGACGTGTTGCTCGAAATTGACTGGCAGGGAGCGGATCAGGTGAGGCGTCTGATGCCGCAGGCCTGCAGTATTTTCATCATGCCGCCGTCGCGTGAAATCCTTCAAAGCCGGTTGCGGGGCCGGGCCAGTGATGCAGAGGATGTCATTGAGAGGCGATTACAAGAGGCCGTTGATGATATGAGACACTTTTCGAACTACGAATATCTCATCATCAACGATGACTTCGAGCTCGCGCTGGAGCAACTGTGCTCAGTAGTGATGGCGAAAAGGGTTGAAGTGTTGCGTCAATCTGATGAGAACGAAGCGATAATCTCTGCGCTGCTCGCCTAACCGTTGCAACCGTCGTTCTGCCAGCTGGCCTGTAAGAGTCAAACAGCCTGAAGAACAATTCAGACCAGTTGACCAGCTTTTATACGCTCAAATCAGACTGTGGCGAAGACGGTTGTTTTCTTGCGGAATGTCACTAGAATACTAGGTCGCGCTGAAAAAGTGTCTGAACGGTTTTGTCACACGTCAGTTGAATGTCGATTGGCATTTCGGTGATAGCCAGAGCATCGACTTCTCTTCCGGCATAAGGCGTAAAATTCAGTTGTTGGCCGGTTGTTTCGAGAAGTAGTCTCGAGAAGTTGTATCGGGAAGTTGTATCGATAGACGGCTGATTAAAACTAAAATATTGTGCACAGGAGTATCTCCCCATGGCTCGCGTTACCGTAGAAGACTGTCTGGAACACGTTGATAACCGTTTTGAGCTTGTCTTGGAAGCTTCCAAGCGAGCAAGGAAGATTTCCATTGGTGCGGAGCCGATGGTGCCAACAGAAAACGACAAACCCACCGTTATCGCATTACGCGAAATCGCTCAGGGGCTGATCAAGAAAGAGGCACTTGAAGATCAGTCGCCCATGATGCCTATGGAGGATGCGGTTGGTGAAGAAACAACACCCGCTCCCACTACAGACATTTGACACCCCGACACTAACCCTGTCTGTTCCTGCGCTGAAACGCAAGAGTCGACAATCGGAAATAGATGAACTCTGCAAATTGATGCAGAGGCGCTATGACGAAGAACAGATAAAAGAAGTTTACAGCGCCTACCTGCTGGCTGCCCAGGCCCATACCGGCCAGAGCCGAGTCTCTGGTGAACCCTACATTTTTCATCCGATAGCTGTCGCCAGGATCGTATTCGAAATGAATATGGATCATCGCAGTGTGATGGCAGCGCTGCTGCACGATGTAGTCGAAGATACCTGTATTTCTGTAGCCGAGATCGCGACTTCCTTTGGCGACGACGTCGCCGCTATCGTCGACGGTCTCAGCAAGCTGACTCACCTGAAGTTCAAGTCGAGGGCAGAAGCACAGGCTGCCAATTTTCAGAAGATGTTGCTGGCGATGGTCGATGACATCAGGGTGATACTGATCAAGCTGGCTGATCGAATTCACAATATGCGCACACTGGGCGCTATGCCAGATCACAAACGCCGCCGTATTGCGCGTGAAACGCTTGAAGTGTATGCGCCAATAGCCAACAGGCTTGGCATCTACAAAATGAAAAATGAACTCGAAGACCTCGGGTTCAGTGCTCTGTATCCGGCACGACACCGGGTGTTGCGAGAGGCGGTTCGAAATCGTAATACGGACAGACACGAGTTGGTCCGTAGATTCGAAATAATGGCCATAGCCAAACTCGAAGACGCGGGTATCAATGCCACCGTTCACGGACGCGAAAAACACCTCTACAGCCTGTATCAAAAGATGCGCAATAAAAGCTCTGCGTTTGAGGATGTGTTCGATATGTTTGCGGTAAGAGTCATTGTCGCCAGCGTTGATGAGTGCTACCGGGCTTTGGGGATCATGCATGGCCTGCACAATCCGCTGCCCAGGCAGTTTAAGGATTACATCGCAATTCCAAAGAGCAACGGCTATCAGTCTCTGCACACTGTACTTTTCAGCCCGGCTGCTATTCCCATCGAAGTTCAGATACGAACCGAAGAGATGGATACTTTTGCCGAGACCGGTGTCGCCGCACACTGGATGTACAAAGAAGGGCAAACCAACAGCGCCCAGCAACGCGCACATCAGTGGCTCGCCAATTTGGTCGATATGCGCCAGGCCAGTGACAACGATCTGGAGTTTTACGAAAACGTCAAGGTCGACCTCTTTCCTGACGAGATTTTTGTGTTTTCACCAAAGGGTGACATTTACCGGCTGCCAGTGGGGGCTACACCGGTAGATTTTGCGTATCTGGTTCATTCTGACATTGGCAACCGCTGTCGAAATGCCAAAGTCGATCGCAAACTGGCAGCGCTCAGCATGCCACTGGAGTCGGGTCAGACGGTTGAAATCATCTGCTCCGATACTCAGGAACCCAACGCTTACTGGTTAAATTTTGTTGTTACACCCAAGGCCAGAAACGCGATCCGCAACTTTTTGAAAAATCAGAGCACAGACAAGATCATCGGCTTTGGCAGACAGTTGCTGGGCCGGGGATTAAAACGCCACAACACCAGTATTGAAGAGGTCGATACCGCTCGAATCGACGCACTGCTTGGCGATCTGAAATTGACTGATCTGGATGCTGTGTATTATGAAATTGGCCTTGGCAATCACATACCCAGTGTCATCGCTGCGTGGCTGCTCAATGAAGGTGACGAGCACGATGTAGAAGTTGATCAGCCGATGCAGTTGCCGAGTGAGTCTGATCCCGGTCCATTGATTGTCGCGGGCGGAGAAGATGCGATCATCTCCCTGGCACGTTGCTGTATGCCCATTCACGGAGATCATATACTGGGCATGATCACCGCCGGTAAAGGGGTGTTGGTGCATCGCGCCGATTGCCAGAATGTGTCGCGCCAGCGCCGGCGTTCCAGAGAGTGGGTATCGGTTGTCTGGGCGGCAGATACGCGCGGGTTGTTTCAAACCACAATGGTGGTTGAGATCGACAACGTACCCGGTGCGCTCGCCAGAGTTGCCAACGTAATGTCTGAAATGGATACCAATATTGAAGACATACGTTTTGAGCGCAGCACTGACAACATCACCACGATGACGTTTACTTTGTCGGTTGCCGGGCGCGTGCAACTTGGCCGATTGATAAAGCGTGTGCGCAGTTTGAAAGCCGTGTTGCGTGTGCGCAGAGCAACTGCCTGACGGTATGCTGGATTTATCGGTCTTGCCGGTCACACGACTGTCAGGCGTCGGGCCAAAACTGGCAGAAAAATTTGCACGCTTACACATAAAAACTGTGCAGGATGTGCTGTTTCATCTGCCGTTGCGTTATCAGGATCGCACCCGCGAATTCGCCATTGGTGATTTGGTTCCTGGTACCGAGGCGGTGTGTAGCGGTGTGGTGATGTCCAGTGAAGTTGCGTTTCGCAGACGGCGCTCATTAATTTGCAGAATATCGGATGGCAGCGGCACCTTGTGTCTGCGCTTTTTCCATTTCAACCAACAGCAGCAGGCAGCACTTCGCGAAGGCGTCAGAATACGATGTTTTGGCGAGATCAGGCGAGGTCCGCAAAGCCTTGAAATCGTGCACCCGGAGTATCAGCAGGTAATAGACGGCGTCGCCGCACCTGTAGAGCAAACACTCACACCTATCTATCCGGTGACGGAAGGTTTGCACCAGTTGTCGATGCGCAAGGTAACGTCTGCCGCGCTTGAGTATTTGCAAAAAGCCGAGGTAACCGAGCTGTTACCAGCCTTACACGGTTACAAAATATCTCTCAAGCAGGCACTAAATACCGTGCATCGACCACCGCCGGATATTCGGGTAGACGAATTGCTGCAAGGTATTCACCCGTGTGTGCAACGGCTCGCGCTCGAAGAGCTGGTCGCCCATAGACTCAGTGTGCAGCGGGCGCGCGATCATGCACGCCAGCAGAATGCGCCCGTTATGCGTGGTAATAATGAACTACGCGACAAGCTCGTAAAGTCACTTCCGTTTGAATTGACTGGTGCGCAGCTTCGGGTGATTGGTGAGATAGAAACCGACCTTGGCAAAGGCGAACCCATGTTGCGACTGGTTCAGGGGGATGTTGGATCGGGGAAAACACTGGTTGCCGCAGCGGCTGCAGCGATGGCTGTCGATAGTGGTTATCAGGTTGCGGTAATGGCGCCGACAGAAATTCTGGCCGAGCAGCATCTGCTCGGCTTTGCAGAACTGTTCGAGCCACTGGGCTTAAAAATTGGCTGGTTGAAGGGCAAGCTCGGGGCCAGACAAAAACGTGATTCACTCGAGTCAATTGCCGTTGGCCATACACATATTGCGGTGGGCACCCACGCGCTGTTTCAGAAGGACGTGAGTTTTGCGCGGCTCGGCCTGACGATTGTCGATGAGCAGCATCGTTTCGGTGTGGATCAGCGTTTGTCGCTGCGTGAAAAAGGTCTGACCGAAGGGCTGGTTCCGCATCAGCTCACCATGACAGCCACACCTATCCCGCGCACGTTAGCGATGACCGCTTACGCCGATCTGGATTGCTCGGTGATTGATGAATTGCCTCCGGGCCGACAGGCAATCACCACCGTGGCCATTCCTGTGAGTCGACGCCTGGAGGTGATAGATCGGGTGGCGTCGGCTATTGCAGAGGGTCGCCAGGTGTACTGGGTCTGCACCTTGATTGAGGAGTCAGAGGTACTACAGGCGCGTGCTGCCGAAGATACCCTCAACGAGCTGACCGAATTGCTGACCGGCGTTAATATTTCGCTGGTCCACGGCCGTATGACCGGAGCGGAAAAAGAAGCAGCAATGACTGCCTTCAAGAACAACGAGACTCAGTTGCTGGTTGCGACCACTGTGATCGAGGTCGGGGTAGATGTTCCCAACGCATCGCTGATCATTATCGAGAATGTCGAACGCCTGGGCTTGTCACAGTTGCATCAGTTGCGCGGCAGAGTGGGCAGAGGCAAATTACAGAGCAGTTGTGTATTAATGTTTGAGGCGGGGCTCAGTAACCGCGCGCGCGATCGCATAGCTATCATGCGAGAATCGACCGACGGATTTGTAATCGCCGAAAAAGATTTACAATTGAGGGGGGCAGGAGAGTTGCTTGGTACCCGGCAGACCGGCAGCATGCAGTTTCGCATAGCGGATATTATGCGCGACAAACATCTGCTCGAGCCTGCAAAAAAGTTAAGTGAGCATATTCAGCAAGTCGAGCCTGGCAACGTAGAATTGCTGGTTAGCCGCTGGATGGGTGATAACGCCCCGGACTACGGCAACGTCTGACATCGTCTTAAACACTCGGCGCGCTGATCTGTCCAGATAATCACAGGCTAACAAGCCCCAATGTCATGATGTGTGGAAAGCTTAACGACACCTGAACCGTGGTCGGATTACTCACCGGTAAAGCTATCATCGCTATCTTCCTGCGCAACCCCGGCCCGATGACTCAGGAACACTAGTATCGCAGCGGTAACACCACCGGCGACCATGCCGTACAAATGTGCATTTACGATGACATTGCCGCCGCTGAGCAATTCGCTGCTGCGTACCGGCCCGTTGATTTGCTCCCAGATAATTTTTCCGACAGTATAGGAACCGATTAACACTGCCATCAGTCGATCGTGGCGAAAAAGCGCTATGGCACCGCCAAGCAATAAGCCGTATAAGGCACCCGATAGCCCGACGTACCAGATCAGGTGTGGATCAAGCAGTAACAGGCCAACGCCGACACCGACCATGCTGACCAGGCCAGTAATCACCCATTGCCAAAGCGGCATTGCCGGTGCGAGCAGGAACGCGATTACAGCGAGGCCGGTCAGGTTGAGCAACAGGTGAGAGTACCCCAGATGCACCAGATTTCCTGTCACGATTCTCCACCATTGGCCGGTTATAATTTCGTGGCGGCTGTAGCGTAGCAGTTCCTGCATTTCGGCAGCTTGAAAAGCCAGGCTAGAGACACCAACACATAGGGCAAGCCAGTAAACAGATAGAAATTTATTACCTTTTTGCGATGGACCGTCAGGATGTTGAATAGACAATGGAACCTTTCTCACAGCGTGTTTATCAATACAGTAACAGGCACCGCATTTGCAGCGGCTATAATTCGCCCTCGAATTGTGCAGTATGGCTAATTTAGCACTGCTTCTGTCGGCTGCTAACCGTCAGCGACAGGCGGCAATTCGTGATTTGAACACCGATTTGTATACTATGGAGCATCAGATGATTCCGACTCTCGTTAAGCCAATTCGACCATCCACCGGCAGACAGGCAATACTCGCCAAACAGCGCGGTTTCAGTCTTATCGAGCTGATTGCTGTGGTTGCCATACTCGGTATTTTGGCAGCAGTAGTGGCACCCAAAATCTTCAACCAGCCTGGCAAGGCGCGGATGGCGAAGGCTAAAACTGAAATCAGCAATATACAGTCCGCACTGCAAATGTATAAGCTCGAGAATTTCAATTATCCGAGTACAGATCAAGGCCTGCAGGCATTGGTCGAGCAACCCACTGGTGATCCTGAGGCACCAAACTGGCAGGAAGGCGGCTATCTGGATCGACTGCCCAAGGATCCCTGGTCGCGTGACTACCTTTATGTCAGCCCGGGTGAAAACGGTGATATAGACATCTACACGCTCGGCAGAGATGGGCAGACCGGTGGCGAAGGTGAGGATGCAGATATCGGTAACTGGCAGTCCTGACCGGACACTGCCGATGACTTCTGGCAGTTTTTTTCGCTGCAGTCGTGGGTTTTCGCTGCTGGAGCTTATTGTTGTAATTGCGATGATGGCCGTTTTGACATCGGTCATCGTGCCGCGGCTTAACATCGGGGGTGAAAAAGACCAAATCAAAACAGAGTCGCTCAGACTGGCTGAATTGATGCGCAGGGCGTCGGAAGAATCCATCTTCAAGACCCGCGAACTTGGCATTCGATTCACCGATGGCGACTATCAGTTTCTGAAGCTCGATGGTGATGGGCGCAAGGGTAAGTGGGTCGCCTACGACGATAAAGTGTTTCGCAAGCGCGAATGGCCAGACAGCTTTGAAGTCGAAATCGAAGTGGATGGTGTCGCCATTGAACTGGAAGATGCGGCAGAGTTCGAGATCGATGACAAGACTCGTCCGCATGTCATGTTTCTGTCAAACGGTGAGGTGATGCCGGACTTTCGGGTTTTGATTGATAAAGGCATACTTGACGACCGCTGGCAGGTAGCCAGCGGCGTTGAGCAACCAGTCACCGTAGGTATCGCTGAGACACTGTGAAACATTTTTTTGCGAATTTCTGTCTAACAACCACATCGCGTTTGGGCCTGCAACGCAAACTACCAGCAACGCACAGCGGGTTCACCCTGGTCGAAGTTCTGGTGTCTCTGGCGATTCTGTCAATAGTGCTCGGTGCGTTGATTCAAACAGCGGGTGCCAATGCGTCAAATGCGGCCCGTTTGCGAGACCGGGCGGTGGCGGAGTGGGTGGCAAGCAACCGTCTGGCAGAGCTGCAACTGTCGCAGTCCTTTCCTGAAATCGGCAGCCGTACCGGGGACGAGGAGATGTTTGGCACCCGGTGGTTCTGGAAAACCATCGTCCAAAAGGTTGAAGACGATGATCTGCGGCGTGTGGATATTGAGGTTCGACGCATAGAAGATTCCAAAAACCCGATCATCACTATCGCCGGGTTTGTTAGCCATCCTCGCCTGACGGTTCGTAACACGTCGGACAATCAGCAGTGAAAACTTACTGCAACCGGGTCAGCACGGCGCGGCAAACCGGTTTCACTCTGGTAGAATTTATTGTCGCAACTGCGGTGCTGGCAATTATGAGTGGAGTGGCCTACGCGGGCTGGTTCAATGTCAATCGTATTGCCAATCTCAGTCAGCAAACCGTAGAGCGTTACGACAACCTTCAGCGCACCTTCTACTGGTTCAGCCAGGATTTCGAACAAATAGTGCAACGTGATTCTATTGATGAACTCGGTGGCAGGCGTAAAAGTCTTGAGGTCAGCGAAGCGGGTGAATATCTGATTGAGGTAACACGCGGCGGATGGGCAAATCCCGCACTCCTGCAAATGCCACCGCGCAGTGACTTACAGCGTGTCGCCTACTACATCGATTCGGACAATCGCCTGTTGCGGCGCTACTGGTACCACGTTGATCATTTCGATGGTGCAACCTTCAAAGACCGGCTGTTGCTAACCGATATGGCGGCACTGACTTTTCGCTTTTACGATGCAAGCGGCGAATGGCAGAACCAATGGCCACCAGAGGACAATATCGATGAAGACTTTAATCTGATGCCGCTTGCTATTGAGGCGACGGTTGAATTGGAAGATATGGGGTCAGTGCGACGCCTTTTTGTACTGCCGAATTGATATGTTTGCACTCAGTTTCAGAGTAAGGGATACACGCGGATCGCATCTCAGCACGGCTGCTGATTTGTCCAGGGTTAACGATAACCACGCTGCGGGATTTCGGCATCGTTGTTTTGAATACTCGAGGCAACAGGGTGCCGCGCTAATCACCACGTTGTTGATTGTTGCATTGATTACCATCACCGTAACCGCTATGACCACGCGACAGCAGTTGTCTATGCAGCGCGCCGGCAATCGTCAGGTACAAACGCAAATGATTAATCTGGTCGGGGCCGGAGAAAAGTTTGCCATGGCAGTACTGCGGCGCGACCGAGTCGAAGGCGAGCGTAACAACTCTGACAGTACCGAAGATTTTTGGGCGCAGAGCCTGCCTCCCGTGCCTGTAGACGGAGCCACCGTGGAAGGGTGCGTAATAGATCTGCATGGCAAGTTTAATCTAAATAACCTGGTTGATATTGAGGGCAATACCAGCCCGGCCGAGTTTGAGCAGCTTAAACTACTGCTGGCAGCACTGGCGATAGACACACTAAAAGCAGAGCCGATACTCGACTGGATAGATCCTAATATCGATGCCACTGGCGCTGAAGGTGCCGAAGATGATTTTTATACCGGACAAACTCCGGCCTATCGGGCAGCGAACGGGCCGATGGTCAGTCCAACCGAGTTACTTCTGGTCAAGGGTTTCCGGGTCATCGATGAAGGAGGTCTTGACGACTATGACACCTTGCTGCCGCACATTACTACATTACCCACAGGCACCGCAGTCAATATTAATACTGCATCGAGTGCTGTCCTCGCGTCGCTGGCGGATTACATGAGTGAAGTATCAGATGACCTGAAGGTAGTAGATGATGGATACTGGCAAAACTTTCCAGATTGTCCTGAAGGCGGTGGGCTGCTTGACACACTGCTTAACAATGAAGGTGATGACACAGCTCCTGACGATGGGTCGGTAACTGATGAGGCGGGAGAAGATGAGCAAAATAGCTTCGTCTACGAGAATATTGAGCAGTTTAAGCAGGATGCCAAAGGTGACACTGAAGAGAAAACGATAGAAAATGCGAACATTGCGGTCACCAGTGAGCATTTTCTGTCTCGCGTGACGGTAACCAGAGATGAATCAAGCGTCACTCAGTATACGATCCTGTTTCGGGATAATACGGGTGCATTACAAACACTCAGGCGATCCCGAGGTGGATTGTAGGGCTAACGGGTCAATCGATACTGTGTTAACGGCGAATCCGATCCCACTGAACGATCAAGCACACAACTACGGAAGTCGATAGCATTGGCTCAGTATTTACTCACTTACCTGCAACGCATTGGCGACGACTATTTGCGCTGGGCGGTGTGTGACGATAAAAGCAAATCGGTAAAGGATCACGGCCACGGCGGGTTTGCGGATGCTGCCAAAGCGGCTGAACGCCGCAAAGTGGTAATGGTGATAGCTGGCACCGAAGTGCTGCTGGAAGAAGCAGCAGTGCCTACCACTAATCTTTCGAAGGCTTTGAAGGCAGTTCCCTACGCGCTTGAGGAGTTACTGGCGCAGGATATCGAAGCGTCCCACTTTGCCTTTGGCAACCGACTAAAAAATAACCACATACCGGTCGCTGTGATCGCACGCGACAGTATGGACTGGATTCTGGCGCAATGCCGACAGGCAAAACTCAATCCGCAGGAGATCATCCCCGAATCTTTGGCTCTGCCATTTCATGAAGGCCATTCCACCATCATGACCAACTCGGGACATGCGGCTGTGCGGCTTTCGCAATCCAAAGGGTTTTCCTGCGATGTAGATATGCTGCCAATGCTGTTGGCTAATGTTGCTGAAGAGCCTGTCAACGCTGACCTTGTTGGTGGCGATGCCAGTGCCAGCGACACGATTGTCAATGATTCATTGGCAGACACGAGCAATCAGGAAGCTCGAACGGTATCGGGTTCTAACGGCGGTAAAATCATTCATCACGCTCTGCACTTCGTTTGTGGTCGCGACGAGACTGTGCTCGATACTCTGGAGCCGGCGATTGAAATGCGCACTGAGGTTGAGTTATTCGCGCATGGACTGGCGCAATATCGATCGCGAAAGAACAGTGCAATAATCAATTTGCTGCAAAGTGGTTACGACAAAAAGGAAAGTGTTGGCAAGGCCTGGAAGCCCTGGCGAGTACCAGCGGCTATGGCCGCAACACTTTTGGCGCTTTGGGGCGGTTCAGCATATTTGCAGTACCACGAACTTGGTCTCGAAGAACAGCGCCTGCGTGGTGAAATAGTCGGCACGTTAAAAAGCACGTTCCCGGAAATCAAGCGGCCGGAAAATGACCCTGTCAGACAAATGCGATCAAGAGTCAGGCAAGGTAAAGAAGGCGGTATCGATCATGGCAGCTTTGTGGCGATGATGTCCGCGATCGGTGCCGCGTTAACCGAGATAAAAGATCAGCCGCCCTCTGTTAAGAGTTTAAATTATCGCAGTGGCAAACTCGATATTGAGTTTGAGGCGTCGTCCAGACCAGATGTCGACAAGATTAAATCCCGGTTGGAGGTAGAGAAGAAATTGTCTGCCAATGTACTTTCGGCCAACAAGGAACGTGATCGGATCAAGGCCAGAATGCGAGTGGAGAGCAGTTCATGAGCGTTCAAAACTGGTATGCAAACCAGACGCCCCGCGAGCAGGTAATTGTGGCGCTGGTGGCGATAGTTGCGGTTGGTGCTCTATTATATTTACTGGTATTTGATCCACTGACCACCGGTATTGCAAAGCGCCAGTCGTCCATCGCAGCACAGCAGGAAGATCTGCAATGGATGAAACAGCAAGCTGCGTTACTAAAACGTCGAGGGCCGAATGGTACTACCCGACAACCGCTGAACAAACCTCCCTATTTGTTGCTTGATGAAGCGATCTCGGTGGCGAAAATTAAACAGCCCGACCGGGTAACACCAGACGGTGGACAGGGTGCCAAGGCACAGTTCTCCAGTGTCGAGTTTGATAAATTGCTACAGGTGCTCGGCGGACTGGAACAAACATACGGCTTGAGCGTCAAGACAATGAATGTCAGCAAAAAGGATGAAGGGCTGGTCAGTGTACGTCTGAGTCTGGAGGTTGATCAGTGAAAGTCATTGGATATTTATTCTTATTCCTGATTGCCTTTGCTGTCACCATAATCTGGAAGTTTCCGGCTGCCGGCGTATTGCCTCACGTTAATACCCATCCGATAAAAATAGCCGGCGTGAATGGCACTGTGTGGAGTGGTACGGCCGCGGCAGTACAGGCGCCAGCACCCGCTGTACCGGTGAGCAATCTGCAGTGGCGGTTCAAACCCGAACGTCTATTGTCTGGCAACGCAGCTGCCAGACTCAACTTTGAAGTGTTGGGCGGTGAGGGTGCAGCCGATGTTTTCCGCAATCTGGCGGGCAATATGACAGTGCAGGACGGCAGCCTGAACGTGCCGGCAAAAAATCTCGAACAGTTTCTGCCTTTGCCTGTCGCAGAATTCGGAGGTAATGTGCTTGCCGATATCATTAAGCTCGAAATTGAAAATGATTTGTTAAAGAGCACACGCGGTTCGGTGGTCTGGCGCCAGGCTTCGGTGGCCGGTGCGGTGAATGCGCAACTTGGGCAGGTGGTGCTGGATGTGGTTCCGGAGGGTCAGGGTGACCAATTGCTGCACAAGGGCAAATTAACCAACAAGGATGGACAGCTTGATATCACTGGTGACTTTCAACTCGATCAGGTTGGTAACTATCGTGCCGATGTGCGCCTCAAACCCAACAATACGACACCACCCGAGTTAAACGGCATGCTTGGAATGGTTGGCAAGCGTGCGAGTGACGGGAGCTATAGAATTCGCAATAACGGAAACATTCGAGAGCTGATGTGACGCAGTTTGTCAGCAATGGTTTCGACTTTGCGTGTGCTCAGGGCAAATGACTTACTATAGCAACCAAACGACAGCTCACACGCGCTGAGCTGAACAAGCATATAAAAAGTAAAAAAGCTATGTCAGATGTATTTCCTGCTTCGCCTTTAACGTGTATTCAGTTCCGTGCAGTAACAGCGATGGTGTTTTTGCCCTCAAGCGCTGACGTTAAACATGCCGATAGTTCACGCGTAAATACATGTGGTAGCTGGCAATGAGTGTCCAGTCTGCTGTGGTTGAACAGGAAGACCTGAGCGCGCTGGTCGCCAGTATCGTAAGGATTGCAGGCGATGCGGGCCTTAAAATTCTTGAGTTGTATGATTCGGCAGATCTCGATGTGTCTTCCAAACACGACAACACCCCGTTAACGAAAGCGGATCTCGCCGCCAATCAGGTGATTATCGACAAGTTGAGAGAGATCGAGCCTTCGTTTCCGATCTTGACAGAAGAGTCGTGCAGTATCCCCTTCGATGAACGCCACGAGTGGAGTACCTACTGGCTGGTTGATCCCCTGGATGGTACTCGTGAGTTTATAAAACATAGTGGTGAGTTCAGCGTTAATATAGCGCTGATCGACAAAGGCTCACCAATATTGGGCGTCGTACATGCGCCGGTGCTGGATGTCACTTACTGGGCCTGCCGTGGATATGGTGCGTGGAAGCAACATGCGGGCAAACCACCGGTCAGTATCAAGGTCAGAAAGGCGTCGGAGAGCTGCGTCACGGTCACCCGAAGCAGTGCACCGTTAACCGGCGGACCCTTACAGCGCTTTTTAAATAAACTT
The DNA here is from genome assembly GCA_937957915.1 of uncultured Granulosicoccaceae bacterium. Classification (GTDB taxonomy): domain Bacteria; phylum Pseudomonadota; class Gammaproteobacteria; order Granulosicoccales; family Granulosicoccaceae. Next base: position 115,552 of record CALGNZ010000047.1, read on the forward strand.
GGCCAATACAAAATTGTATCGATGGGCAGTGCTTTGAAGTCCTGTTTAGTGGCAGAAGGGTCGGCAGATCTGTATGCGAAACTGGGCCCAACCTGCGAATGGGACACCGGCGCCGCGCAGTGTATTGTTGAAGAAGCTGGCGGCCATGTGACCGATACGCAAATGAATGATTTACGCTACAACACCAAAGATTCCCTGCTCAATCCACATTTTTTCGTCTTCGGTGCCGGCGATCGTAACTGGTCTGATTATCTCGAAAGCGACGCTCAGGATTCCTGACTCAACATCTGGCGTTTGCAGCCTGGCGCGAAATGGGCCTGCTCACAGTAAACTGATGTAGTTTATTGGGCTTGTGCACTGGCCACAGCTTGCTCGCCGGGTTAGGGTAGCGGACTGTGGAATGCTGTCGCGCATTTGGTTTCGGCGTGATAGTCCCCTGAACAATTCTGATCCTGCTTATTATCCGGCGATTTGTGTGGCGCTGAATCGCCTGGTCCGGGTGCAAAAGCTTTTCATCAGCCGCAAACTATCTGTTGGATCTTTGGGAGTATTTATGAGTTACGCCAAATACGGCACTGCCAGAGAGGCAGAAGAAGCCTTTTATCGTGCAATTGAGCAGGCGGACCTTGCCGCCATGATGTCTGTTTGGTCAGACGACGACGCAACCATTTGCATACACCCCGGTGCACCGCGACTCGAAGGCAGGGATCTCATCGAAGAGAGTTGGCAGGAGATATTTGAAACCGGTCCGAATATGGAATTTTCAGTCAGTGATGAGCGAATCACGCAGGATAGCCATCTGGCTATTCACCTGGTGCGGGAGGAGATTGCCATTGGTGGCGAGTTAGTCAGCGTAATGCTGTCGACCAACATCTACCACCTTAGTGCGGGCGGTTGGCGAATGATGCTGCACCACTCATCTCCGGAACCCGAACTGATGCTCGACGAGTTGGATATGCCGAGCGAAGAGCCGCTGGTATTACATTAAGCAGCTCACTGAACAGACCGTCAGATGTGGTCGATTAGCGCTTGCCAGCTTTTTTGATGACCCACCGGGTTTAGCTAAAAACAACTGGCGTGACCTGCAATAGGTTTCACAAAATTTACAATTGCATTTATACCGCAGTTGGAAAAATCATGGTTTGAATTCACTAAACATTTGTATTTAAAAGATTTATTGGCAATAATCTGCTGCGTGGTTTCGTTTTTCCTAATTGGTAACATGTTGTAAAAATCCCGTCTGGTTCGAAGACTAACCGAACCCGAATAGCTTCTAATGCGAGCAATTACATTAGAGTCGCGACAAAGGTCGACGAGGATTCTGCCCGTGAAAAATTTTGCTCTCAATGCCACATCCATGGCGATTACAACCGCGCTGGTCAGCACGCTGGCCGCGCCGGTCTATGCCGCCCCAAACAATCCGCCATCCTTTGCGGCGGGCACTGTGCCTGCGGCTTCAGCGTGTGACGGTGAAATCAGACTGACCGGATGGGCAGTTGATGTTACTGATGGAGATGGCGAGACATCAGGTCTCAGCTTCCGTATGACCGGCGTTACCAATCCGGATATTTTTATTCAATACCCGTTTGTGAGCTGGCCTTCGCTGACTCTTAGCTACCGTCTTAAGCCGGGTACCCCGGCGGGTGTGAGCTCACATGTGACCGCAATTCTGCGTGACACTTCCGGCACCGGCCAGGGGGGATCAGATACCTCCGAACCGGTGACCTGGACCATCGTTACAGCCGGCTGTGTCGATGTGGATCTGGATGGAATTGACGACTCGATTGATCCTGAAATTCTGTTTATCGATACTGATGGTGACGGATTGCACGATAACGTCGATCCGGATGATGATAACGATGGACTGTCCGATCGCGAAGAGGGCAACGGCCTTATCGATACTGACGGTGATGGCATTCCTGACTCAATCGATACCGATTCAGACAACGACGGTATTGCTGACGCTGACGAGAATGGCGACTCGGACGGTGATGGTATTCCGGACTCGCAAGAGCCAAACGACTCTGACGTGACTACTGACACCGATGGCGACGGAATTACTGACGATGTGGATACTGACGACGATAACGATGGACTCAGTGACGAGCAGGAAGGCGATGGTCAAATCGATACCGACGGTGATGGTATACCTGATTCGCGCGATCCGGATTCCGACAACGACGGAGTGCCGGATGCGCAGGAAAACGGTGACACCAACGGTGACGGGATCCTGGACTCTCAACAACCAGGTATTGATGGTAGTAACGGCAACGGCGTTGACACTGACGGCGACGGTATTCCGGATAACATAGACCCCGACGATGACAATGATGGCCTGACCGATGACCAGGAAGGTAACGGACTCGTTGATACCGATGGTGATGGTATCCCCGATTCACGGGATCCTGATTCCAACAATGACGGAATTGGTGACAACGAATCACCAGAGGTTGATCCTCAGTCGGGCATTTCAAATACGTTTGTGGAAACTGGTCTGAAAGGCGGTGGATGCAGTGTGTCCAATGGCAGTGCCTTTGACCCGATGCTGCTCTTTATGGCAATTTTCGCCGGGGTTGGGCTTTTTCGCCGAAAAAATCAACAAGTTCGCTCAAATTAGCTATGGTTATAAGGATACTAATTTGAATCCTTCAGGTTACAAACATGCGTGCCTTGCGAACTTCCGCTTCAGCGCTGGCTTTACTGTCAGCGCTGATTACAACGATGCCTGTGTCGGCGCAACAATTTGACAAGACTTTCTATATTGGTGCCGGTGCTCTGGCCTCAGAACTGGAACCACGGGTCAATCAGTCAAACTTCCAGGTAACCGAGTCCCTGGGTGTGGGCGGTCAGCTGTTTGTTGGTGGTGATCTGGCAAAGTATTTAACAATTGAAGGGTACTACCGCTACCTGGGTGAATCTGAACTATCAAGGGATGCCGAGGTTGGCACAATTCAGTATCAGACTGCCGGTGTAAGCGGTTTACTTTACTTAGCCAGTACTCGTGGCAATCGCGGTCTGAGAAATCGTACCGGCTTGATGCTATATGGCAGAGCAGGCATCGGTTATCTTGAAAATACCAGCGACGATATCGAGTTCATTCGCCTCCAGAGTACACATTTTGCGACGGGTATCGGGCTTGAATATGGTTTTAAGAATGGTTTTGCGCTGAGGGCAGAATTTGTCAATCATGATGTCGATGCGCGTGACCTTAGCTTTAATCTGGTGAAACGCTTTGGTCGTCGCGGTGAGCTGGATCTGACACCTGAAACCAGCGTGCCGGTAATGCCTGAACCACCTGCAGCTGTGGTTACCCCCGCTGTACCTGAGGAAGCTGTACCTGAGGAAACAGCAGTTGTAGCAGAGGTACCACCGCCGCCACCTTTGCCCGATTGGGACGAAGATGACGATGGAATTATCGACAAGTTTGATCAGTGTGAAAAGACAGCGCCCGGATCACTGGTTGACGCGAAAGGCTGCGCGTTTGCCGGCATTTTGAAAGGTCTGACGTTCGCGTCTGGTTCGGCAGAGCTGACAGACGAAGCTACCCGCACACTCGACGAGGTTGCGCGTGCTCTGGCTGCCAACCCGGTGGTCGAGATCAGTGTGGAATCTCACACAGATAATCGAGGTCGCGCACAATCGAATATGGACTTGTCCCGACGTCGGGCGTCGGCAGTCGTCACCTATCTTGCTGACGTCGGCGGAGTGGATCTGGCGAGAATGTCGGCGGTCGGGTATGGCGAAAGTCGCCCAGTGCAGAGTAATCGATCTGCTTCAGGCCGTCAGGCTAATCGCCGAGTTGAAATCTCCGTTAAATAGTCGAACCTGCCAGTGCCTGGCGCCAGCCGGGCATTTGCGTGTTTTGTTGTCGTTCAGCTACCGGGCTCTGGATTGAGTCTGGTAATTATCCATTCATTGTGTCAATTTTGTAGTGTTCAGCTTTTGTCTATCAACGGTCGGTAGTATTTGCCGATAACAGGCTAATTAGAGTTGGGTGGTTCCACCCATCCAGAACGATACGGAAAAGGCTGATGAAACGACCATACGCTCAACAAAAAACTCACTCAAAAAAATCTTCAGGCAGCATCGTGCTTGCCAGTCTGGTGCTCTCCAGTGTGCTTGTGACGGGTTGTGCTAATGACGGTTCATTGACGCGTGGACAGACCGGGGCCGCCATCGGTGCGGTAGCCGGCGCTGTACTTGGCCATCAGGTTGATGGTGACAAGGGGCGATTTCTAGGCGCAGCTGTCGGTGCTATTGCTGGTAATGCAGTTGGCAAATATATGGATGAGCAGCAACGCGAACTGGAACGCGAACTGAGTGAAGAACAGGCATCTAATGAAATCAGTATCGCGCGTTTATCTGAAGATACATTGAAGCTTGATCTTGATAGCGAAGTGTCGTTCGCCTTTAACAGTTCATCACTTAACCCGGGGTTTCATGCAAGCTTAAACAAGCTGGCTGGTGTGCTTAGTGATTATCCGAATACTGCAGTACACATTATTGGACATACTGATAGCGTTGGCTCGGAACAATACAATCACAGTCTGTCCCTGCGCCGCGCATCCAGCGTAAGAACCTATCTGACTCGACAAGGGGTGGTTGAGCCGCGTACACGGACTGAAGGCCAGGGCGAAAACATGCCGGTAAGCGATAATTCAACCGAATCTGGCAGGCAGCGTAATCGACGGGTTGAAATTTACCTGAAAACGATTGTTGAAGGTCAGGAGCAGAATGCCTTCAGATCACCAGTGTAAAGCTGGCAGTTACAACCGGTGCAGCCACCTGTGGGCTGCACCAATTCTATCTTCGATAAAGGCTTGCTTGTAAAAACGCTCGTTTGTTACTAGTTCTATGTAGAGGTGACCCCGCTAAAATGCGGTGTTAAAGCGGCCACACGATCAACAACATCGGCACTGCAAGCGCCACTATAATAATTTCCAGCGGCAGCCCCATTCGCCAGTAGTCGCCAAACTGATAACCGCCCGGTCCCATGACCAGAGTGTTTGATTGATGACCGATAGGGGTCAGAAAAGCACATGACGCACCCACCGCAACTGCCATTAGAAAAGCATCGCTGCTTACTCCTAACGATGTGGCAATTGCGACGCTGATGGGAGCCATCACCAGCGCGGTTGCCGCATTGTTGATAATGTCTGACAGAAACATAGTGACAACAAGTATCATTGTTAGCAGCACTACAGCTGGCATACCATCGGTTGCCAGAAGAATGGCATTGGCCATCCAATCAGTTGTACCGGTACTTTCCAATGCCCGCCCTACCGGTATCATTGCACCCAGCAAAACAATAACCGGCCAGTCAATTTCATCGTAAAGTTCCCGTACCGAAATGATGTTCAGTACGATATAAAAACCGATCGCAATCAGAAATGCGATTGGCAGAGGTACGAAACCAATAACACCCAGTGCTATAGCTCCGGCAAAGATCAGCAGTGCGGGAATGATCTTGCGTTGTCGGTTTAGCGCCAGAGGCCTTTTGGCAAGAGGCCAGAGGCCCAAATCCTTAAACTGCTGATCTATAGCGTCAGCATCACCAAACATGAGCAGTACGTCACCGGCTTTAAAGCGCTGTCGCTTTAGTCGCGTGCTGGTGGTGTCACCATTGCGCGCAATGCCTGCGAGAGCCAGTGTTCTTTGCACTTTGGTACGCAAATAATCAACACTTCTGCCTACCAGCGCCGAATTTTGCCCAACAACGCCCTCGAGCATTATTTCCTTGTCTGACTGAGGCTGGACAAATGACTCCGACGCACTGGTCAGCAATTCGAGGCCATTTTCCTCAACCAGCGTTTGCAAATGCGCCGGGTCGCCCTGCACCAGTAAAATATCGTTGGCGGTAAATACATATTTGCGTGGTAGTGGTCTGGCAAAGCCGTTTTTTTTGGCAACGCCAATGACATCAATCTGATCCGATGCAAATGCTTCATTGTCTCGAAACAACTGGTCAACCAACGGTGAGTCGGGCTTGATTTCAATTTCGGTTAAATAGTGGTTGATTTCGAAAAGAGACCTGGAACCGTCTGCACTGCTTCTGCCGGAAGGTATCAGACGCCAGCCAAACAACGTTATAAACGCCAGCCCTACTATCGCCACCACGACACCCACCGGGCTGAAATCAAACATCGAAAAAGGCGCATCTGCGATTTCAGCACGATAGCTTGCGATGATGATATTTGGCGGGGTACCGATCAGTGTCGTCATACCGCCTAAAATACTGCCAAACGCCAGTGGCATTAATACAAGCGCCGGAGAACGGTTGGCCTGATGCGCAGTGGCAATCGCTACCGGCAGCATGAGGGCCAGTGCACCGACGTTGTTCATAAAGGCTGACGCAACAGTTACCACAAGGGTTAGTGATGCAATGTGCAGATAAATATTGCCGGTATAGGGGGTCAGGTGAGAGGCAATCATGTCCACCACACCGGCATTTTTAAGCGCGTGGCTGATGATTAAAACTGCGGCGACCGTTATAACTGCCGCATGACCGAAACCGCTAAATGCTGAATCTGAAGGGACAACGCCCGCGACTACTCCGATCACGAGGCAGGAGATCGCCACAATATCGTGACGGTAACGCCCCCAGGCGAAGAAAAACAGTGTAACCAGCAAAATGCCGCTGATTGTGATTTGTTCCTGAGTCATTCGAAATAACTGCCTGTACCGACGGGTACGATGAACGTTCGACCCGACCATAAGAATGGGTTGTTGGATGAGCAGTGATTATAGCTCGGGTTGCAGTTATGGTTGTAGCACGGGTTGCAGCGTCCGCAAAAGCAAGTGGACAGGTGGCGCTCTGCTCGTGGAAACAACCAGCTAAACCAGAACACTGTAAACCACAACTACAACGCAATTGTGCACAGCTTAACTGCACCCGTATGCTGAGTTCCGGACCGCGCAGTTAACTGTGCTGGTTAACTGTGTATGTATTCTTCGAGGTGCTGAATAGTTTCTTTTTGCTCGGCAATAATGGCTTTTACCATATCCCCGATAGACAGAATACCGACTATACGATTACTGTCCAGAACCGGCAAATGTCTTATTTTGTGTTTGTTCATCAGGGCCATGCAGGTATCGACATCGGCGTCCGGGCCAACAGTGACCAGGTTACTGCTCATAATTTCACCCACCGTGGTGCTATGCGAATTTTTACCCTTCAGGATGACCTTTCTTGCATAGTCGCGCTCTGAAAGCAGGCCGGTGAGACGATTAGAGTCTGTTACCAGCAGCGCGCCGATATTCTTTTCGGCCATCAATGTAATGGCATCCAGTACTGACTGATCAGCCGTTACCGTCCATACAATGGGGTCCTTTTGCGCCAGCAATTGAGTTGCAGTTTTCACATTGCCTCCGTTTTTCCGCTCTACAGGAAAATATACATCGAACCAACAAACTAACTGGATTTCAGGTGATCTGCAAACCCAAATTTGCCCGGAATGTCTGCGGTGCAATGTGTAGCTTCATTATTATCAGGTTAGTTAACCTGTGAAAGAGCCTGGTCGATATCCCAGATTATGTCGTCGATGTGTTCTATGCCGATAGACAATCTGATCATGTCAGCGGTAACGCCAGCTGCCAACTGCTCTTTTTCATTGAGTTGTCTGTGTGTCGTTGAGGCAGGGTGCACGACCAGTGTTTTTGCATCGCCAATGTTGGCCACATGGCTTAAGAACTGCAGCGCGTCCATAAACTTAACGCCTTCTTCGTGACCACCGTTCACACCAAATGACAGCAGTGCACTTGCACCCCTGGGAAGGTACTTGTTAACCAGCGTATGGTACTTGTTATCCTTTAGCCCCGGATAGTTTACCCAGTTTACTTTTTCGTGATCGCGGAGGAACTCTGCAACTGCCATGGCGTTACTGCAATGACGCTCCATGCGAACATGCAGTGTTTCCAGGCCCTGAAGAAAGGCAAATGCGTTAAACGGGCTCATGGCAGGACCGAGCGTTCGCAAGTATTCCATACGTGCCTTGGTAACAAAAGCGAAGTCGCCAAAGGTCTCAAAAAAGCGTACACCATGGTAGCCATCTGAGGGTTCACACATTTCGGGAAACTTGCCGTTGTCCCATGGAAACTTGCCTGATTCGACTATGATTCCGCCCATGGATGTGCCGTGGCCGCCAATAAACTTGGTTGCAGAGTGAATAACAATGTCTGCACCGTGCTCAAACGGTTTGCAAAGGAACGGGGATGGCACGGTGTTATCGACCACCAAGGGAATATCAGCCTCGTGAGCAATCGCTGCAACCGCTTCTATATCGAGTACATTCAGATTGGGGTTGCCAATGGTTTCAGCGTATAAAAGTCGTGTTTTAGGGGTTATGGCGTGGCGAAAATTCTCTGGGTCATCTGCATCGACAAACGTGGTTTTGATTCCCATTTTTTTGAAATTCACGTCGAGCTGGGAAAAACTACCGCCGTAGAGTGTCCGCGCTGCAACAATTTCGTCACCATGGTTGCACAGGGTTAGCAGCGCAACCATCTGTGCCGACATGCCACTGGCGACTGCCAATGCTGCTCGCCCCCCCTCGAGTGCGGCTACTCTTTCCTCGAGCACAGAGCAGGTTGGGTTGCTCAGTCGTGCGTAAACATTGCCAAAGGTTTGCAGGTTGAAAAGACTGGCTGCGTGCTCTGCATCGTCAAACACGTAAGAGGTTGTCTGATAGATGGGAACTGCTCGTGCACCGGTTGCCTTGTCTGGAATCTGCCCTGAGTGCAGGCACAGGGTTTCGTCAGCGAATATTCGGTCAGACATTAGGAGTTCTTCTGCGTTGGTTAATGAACAAGGATTGTTGCGTTACGCGATCGATAAAAACTACTGGGTGCGCTGGCTGACAGCGTCAGATCAGTAGGTCTGGCGTCTTGAAGATACGATGCCTGTGTTAACACCGGCGAACCCCAGGCCTCCGAACAGTCGGGCGTGTTCAATTTTGACACAGCGATTGGCCACGAAGTCGAGCCCGGCGGCGGTTGCAATGCTTTCTGCCTCTTCGTTTTCGACCCCCAATTGCAACCACAGGCATTTGGCACCTATAGCCACTGCCTGTCTTGCCAGCTCCGGTGTTTCCTCCGATTTGCGGAAGCAGTCGACAATGTCGATAGATTGCGGTATTGCATCCAGACTTGGATAGCAGGTTTCACCCAATACCTCTTCATAGCGAGGGTTTACCGGTATGATATTGTATCCGTGGTGCTGCATGTATTTAGCTGCAAAATAGCTGGGTCGGTGGGTAGTATTGGAAACCCCAACGATAGCGATGGTTTTATAGTCGCCCAGTATTTTGCGTAGTGTTCTGATGTCATCCATTGTTTGAGCCGGTAGGGTAATGGTGTGCATTATCACTGAGTATTGATCGCAGTGGCAAACTGAACAGCGCAAAGAGCGCAAAAATGTGAATTCTGATCATGAGTAACATTCTTCCCTTTCGCAAGAAATCAGCTGCTGAGAAATCGAAGGGCAAAACCTTGTGTGCCAATAACCATCACAAGTGGAAGGTGCAGACGATGCGAAAATTTGATGTGCGCGAGGGCAAACTTGTCACCGAGTATCGTTGTCAGCGCTGTGGCAAGCTGAAAACCAAATTGCTTTGAAATGTTGTGGGCGCTGCATCTGAGCGGGTCGATGCACCGAAGCAATCGTTAGCGGTAACTACGACTTCTGTGCTGAACGCAGTTTGCAAAAATGATTGGCAATATTCTCTCTTGTAGTAACCCATACATCGTCATGTGCATTTACGTATTTTAAAAAAGACTCCAGTGCCCAGATTCTACCCGGCCTGCCGATGATTCTCAGGTGCAGTCCCACCGACAGCATTTTTGGCGCCTTGCTACCCTCTCTGTATAAGGTATCGAAACTGTGTTTTGCATATTCAAGCCACATGTCCGGTGTATAGGCAGCATTGATCCACATCTTCATATCGTTGGTGTCAAGTTGATAGGGCACGATAACCATGTCTGGTTCATCGGTGGCAAAGTATGGCGTGTCGCCGGAGTAATCATCCATGTGATAGCTGTAGCCTTCCTCTGATAATAGTCGCCGCGTCCGATCAGTATGAAAATATCTGGACAACCACCCTGCTGGTCGTCGGCCACAGGTAGCTTCAATACTATCGGCGGCACCTTTGATAAAAGCCCTTTCTTCTGCCTCATCCATTTTAAACTGGTGTACCCAGCGCAAGCCATGTGAGCATGGTTCGTGGCCTAGCTGTACAATTGCCTGTGCCAGCTCGGGTGCGGCTTCCAGTGATCGGGCGGCGACAGTCCATGTTGCATCGACCTCGTATTTGTCGAGTAACTCAATTACTCGTGGTGCGCCCGCCTTGATGCCATACAGGTAGTTACTTTCATTACCGTGATTGCGAATCGCTGATTTGATGAACACACCGAGCTCATCGACAGGCTCCATGCCGCGGTCACCGCGTGCAATGCTCATTTCAGAGCCTTCTTCTACATTCACAACAAGTGACAATGCGAGCCTGGCGTTGCCAGGCCACTGTATGGATTCGACAGGTAACACTACGGTGATTCCTTATCATTCAGGTGAACAGAATTCATGGTTATATGGCTTTATCTGCGCAGCACATCATCTATCAGGCTGGTTTGTGACAGTAACGTCTTGTCACGACCACGCTTACCAATTAGTTGTAAGCCAAGTGGTAAGCCATAGCTGCACTGACCCCAGGGTAACGCGGTAGAAGGTGCTCCGATTAAATTAGCTGCTGCCGTGAAATCAGCAAGGTCAACTGGCGCGGCTTCGTTGAAGGAATGAGTGCCTCGAGAAGAGGCCGGAGTCATTATCAAATCTACTGCTGACCAATGTTTCAATGCGTAAGACTGCAAGTGAGCTATTTGTTCTTTAGCAGTGGCTAATTTTGCCGGATCAAGGTTGCGCCCGAAGGTCAGCAGACCGATTAAGTCACTGGAAAAGCCTTCGGGGTTTTCCTCTAATGCTGCCTTATGTTCGCGATAGGCCTCATCGACACACAATGTTAAGCCCGCACGACGATTCTGTGTTGGATTATCGAACCAGTTTACTTCCACCGTTGAAATGTCGTATCGGTTTAGCAGGTCAACTGCGTTGTGGTAACACTCAGTGACTTCGCTGCTGCAATCGGATAGCGCATAGTCTGAAAGCACACCAATTAGTGGATTCGGTGTCGCTGTAGCCGAGTGTGTAGAATCAATATTAACAAGGCTTGAACCGTAGATCTCCAGGTCGGCTGCGGTGGCGGCTATTAGACCGATAGTATCCAGCAATCGTGACAGGGGTGTTACGCCATTGTCTGATAGAAGTCCGTTAGTGGGCTTGTAGCCGTAGATACCGCAAATTGCTGCGGGGATGCGTACCGACCCCATTGTGTCTGTACCCAATGCCAGTGGTACATAGTTAGCGGCAACCGCGACTGCCGAACCACCGGATGACCCACCCGGTGAAAATCCATGGCGCTGTGGATGGTGGCATTGGCCAAACCATGGGTTATTGGTACTGGTGCCAAGTGCGGCCTCATGCAGGTTGGCCTTGCCAACCATGATGGCTCCCTGCTGTTTGAGCCATGTAATCAGGTGCGCGTCGTGCTTAGCGAGGCGTTGCCGATAGGCCTCGATACCTGCAGTCCAGGGCAAATCAGCCACTGCGATATTATCTTTCGCTACGAATGGCATGCCGTCCCACGGTCCGATTTCAGTGTTTAGTCTATAACGCTCGGCAGACGCCTGTGCGGCACCTGCTGCTTCCTGGCTAACCGTGATTATGGCGTTGTGTCGGTCTTGTTGACATCTGTCAATACATTGTGCGGTCACCTCGATAACAGAGCGAGACCCGGTGGCAAATGCATGTTGCAACGCTACAGCGGTCAGATCAGCCATTGGTGTGTCTCCGGTCAATCAAGCGGATTGGTTTTTGCCGCTGATCTATTTCGGTATAACGAGCGGTTGATCCGTTGCTCACCAGTTGCAGCTTTACCGCAATACCAAACCCCTGTTTGAGCAACGCCGCATATCGCGTATTAAGCTCACGGCTGTCGGGGTTATCGCACTCTACAATGACACGCAGGTCGTCGCGCGCTGAAGCATCTCTTTCAGCGATGCAGACAAACTCACCGCTGAACCCGGCTTCGTTTTGCAGAATTTTCCCCACAGAGTGGGGGAAAATGTTAATTCCGCGTAGCTTGACCATATTATCGGAGCGGCCAAGAAATCCGTCGATGCGTTTGAATACCATGCCAGTGTCGTTAGCGCCGCTTCGTTCGGTACTCACATCATGTGTGTTGAAACGAATAACGGGGAAAATGTCATCCTTGTACAGACAGGTGCAAACCATATCTCCTTTGTCACCGGTGGCGACTGCCTGTGCGGAACTGACATCAAGTAGCTCGAGGTAATGGGCGTCTTCCCAGACATAGAGTCCATTGCGTTCAGGCCCTTCACCAGCGATGCATCCGGTGTCGCCCACGCCGTACCAGTCGTAGGCTTTTGCACCGCCCCAGGCTTGTTCAACAGCGCTGCGATCCTCCATGCCGAGATGACCGGAAATCATACGTATGCGAATGTCTTCACCTGGCACCAGGCCCTGCTCTCGAGCGGTATCTGCCAGTTTTCGAATGTAATCAACAAAACCCAAAATGACGGTGGCACCAAAGTCGTTCATCAACTCCACTTGCCGCACCGATGGCGTTTCCACACCGGTACCAGCTGACACAAACAAGCTGCTGGTAAAATGAGAGATTGCCTCACGGATATAGTGGCCACCATTGATGGTGCCATGACCATATACCGAATGGACGATATCGCTATCCTGCAACCCCTGCCATTGATACATGCGACTGACGAGCAGGTTGCCAACTTCGCGACCCTTTGCGCCAAACAGTAGAGTCTGTGGCTTTCCGGTGGTACCAGACGTGGTATGAAAAATCACAGGCACCGGGTTTTTCTGTTGCGGGTTCCAGCCGGAAAAATCGCCAAATGGAGGCGATTGCTCAATAGAGGTCATGATGTCGGACTTGTCGTAGACCGGCAGTTTTACGATATCTTCAAGGCTGTTGATATCACCCGGTTCAATGCCGGCACTACCCCAGAGTCGCTGGTAGAAGGGAATGTGCCATCCTCGCTGCATGACACTTTTAAATCTGGTTTCCTGTTGCTGTCGCAGCTGGTCACGGCTAATGCTGGTGTAGCGATCAATGAACTCGGTACCCAGTGGATACTCTGCGAGCAGCTGCCTGATATCCAGTTGATCGAAATAAGTATTCATGGTGCCGCTTCCAGCAGTTTGGAGACCTTTATGTTTTCGGGGGCATTCAGTACCGCTTCGCCCAAATCAGTTGTCTGTGTACAGTCACCGATGCCCCAATTGCACAGCATGGCGTATTTTTTTCTGATTTGATCCGCACTTAATGGCCACTCCGGATCTCCCATTGCATCAATAATTTCCTGTTTGATTGTTGCGCCGTTTTTTAGCTCAATCGAAACAGTGCTGCCAAAGTGCGCCGGGTAGTTTGCGGTGAGCTGCGGACAACTATTGACCGTTGTCAATTGACGCAGATGTGCAATGTTTGCCTGCGGGAGCGCTTCAGCTTCAAAATCGCGCGGCAACACAGTACCGTTGCAAAGCGCTACAGCTATGCTGTGATGTAGTGAAAACCGTGCTTCAGCAGCTGTAGTCGGACTGATCCGATCGCAAAATACTTTTGCATCGTGGTAAGTGTCCACTGTAATAGCTGCGATATCCGCAACTGCAATGGACTCAGCCTCTGCCTGTCTATTTGGTTCCAGTGTCTCGCGTAGCATAAGCGCAGCGTCAATAGCCGGATGGCAATGACGACACGCGGGCCAGGGTTTGAAACTCGTTTTCAGTATCGCCCAGTCTGCATCGACAGTAATTTCATCTGCTGAGGGTTGGGCTGCTAATACGCGGTGCCAGCCTTGCTCGCCTTCAATAATATGCTCGGCTGCGCTGAAGCCATAGCGAGCAGCTTGTGCGGCAGCCATGCCGGTACGGACTGTGTGTACGCTATGCCACTGCTTCGTCATGCTATTGCCGTGGCGGGTATGCCACAGTCCGCCTGAGACAGACAGGGCATTGCACAGGGCTGATAGTTGTTGTGTGTTATCGAGGGCGCAGATGGCAGCACTGGCAATTGCGGATCCGCCCACGCCTGCCGTACTGGTTGGATGCCAGCGCTGGTAGTGAAATGCATCAAGCGAGTTGCCCAGGCGAATCGCTGCTTCGTAACCCCGCACTAGTGCCTCCAGCAATGTTCCATAATCGCTATCGTTTTGTAGTGCTGTATACAGTGCTGCAGGTACAACGACCGGGCCCGGGTGCACGATTGCAGTACGTGCAAGATCGTCCATTTCAAGCACATTGCCCAATGCCGTGCTGTAAGTGAAAGCAGCGTCATAATCCAGCCTGCCCAGGCCAAAACTTGGTGTACTGCCAGTGCGCAGACGGAGTTCATGAAGCGACAGTGCCGGTGTTTCGCGCGCCGCACCATAAACGCAGCCTATCCAGTCAAGCACATGCAGCCGTGCACGTTGCCGGAGTGATGCGTCAATTGGCTGATTGCACCGATCAATCAGTTGGCAAGCCAGAGATTCTGCGGTCACGACAGCGTGGTGTTGTTTGTAATAGCGTGCTCATTCAGCGCAGGTGCTACTGTGCTGACAGATGCGGGTTCCCTGCGAAACTTGATTGCCGATCCGATGACATGTTCGCCGTTGTCACCGGTGATTAGCATTGAACGCGCTGTACATTGTTCGCTGCCAAATGCTTCGACGAAATCGAGTACCGGAGCAAAGCAAACGTCTTTATCAGCAAACCACTCAATCCAGTGATCCAGTGGTTGCTGTAAAAATGTGCTGGTCAGAAAATCGATAGCCGGTTTTTGTGTATCGCCCGCCTCACCAATGCAAATTTCGATGAGGTCGGGTCTGTCTAATGCGCTGAGTAGATTTCGCACAAACTTCTCCTCGCGGCCACCGATTACCAGATGCCGTCCGTCAGCAGTCGGGTATACCTGATAAAAGGCTGCACCGCCCAACGAGCGTTGCTGTTGTGACCTGACCGGCACACCGTCAACGATTGACGGGCCGGCGGTGTGCGCACACCAGGGCACCAGACTGTCGTACATGGCAATATCAAGGTAGTCGCCAACACCGGATTTTTCGCGCCCGATTATCGCCATAAGTACGCCAGACAATGCGGTCAGAGACGCTGCCATATCGGAGGCAGCCACACCTGGCACCACCGGCGTTCCGTGTTGATCGTCGTTGACGCTCATGTAGCCAGCATAGGCTTGCACGGCCATATCGTGGGCGGGGTGATTCTGCAATGGTCCTTGTTGGCCAAATGCAGAAATAGAACAGTAAATTAATCGAGGATTAATCGAGGACAGTGTTTCGTAATCCACTTTCAGCCGTTTGGCGACCCCCGGGCGAAACGCTTCGACAAACACATCAGCCTGCTCGATGAGTTGATAGAGTTGCTGTAGTTCGCTGTCACTTTTAAGGTTTAGCGCAATTGATGACTTGCCCCGGTTCAGGGTACGAAACCAGATCGACTGGCCTGCTTCAAATGGACCCATTTCTCTCGACGGATCGCCGGCCAATGGCTCAACCTTTATTACCGTGGCACCGTGATCTGCCATCATGGCAGTCATTTGTGGCCCTGGTAAGAACAGTGACAGGTCGACTACTTTGATGCCATCCAGTTTCATGCTTATATCCGGTTTCGATCGATGTATTGTTTGGCTATGATTATGCGCTGCATTTCATTGGTGCCTTCACCAATGCACATCAGCATGGCGTCTCGATAGAAGCGCTCAATCTCGTATTCGGTGGAGTAGCTGTAGCCACCGAAAATTCGCATTGCCTCCTGAGCACAGTAGACACCGGTTTCAGTGGCAAAATATTTTGCCATACCTGCTTCCATATCACAGCGCTCGCCCTGATCAAAACGGTTCGCTGCGTCTTTAATAAGCAGCTTGGATGCTTCCACTTTGGCGGCCATTTCACCCAGCTTCAGCTGAATAGCCTGGTGTTGGGCAATGGCTTTGCCAAAAGTTGAGCGTTGTTGTGCGTACCGTGTGGCCATCTTCAGTGCACCTTCCGCTATACCGGCGCCGCGCGCTGCAACATTGATACGACCGAGTTCCAGTCCGCCAAGTACCTGCTGTAAACCGTTGCCTTCGACACCTCCAAGTAATGCAGTTTCGGAGATTTGCCTGTTGTCCAAAACCAGCTCGCATGAGTCGATCGAACGGTAGCCGAGTTTGGTCAGTTTTTTTGATACTTCATAACCTTCATCTTTTTTACAGATAAAAGCACTCATGCCTTTGTGTCTTGGTTGTGCATTCACATCTGTCTTGGCCAGCACCATCAGGCAGTTGCCATACAGTGAATTAGTAATCCAGGTTTTTGTGCCATTGAGTAAATAGCCGTCTGGATTCTTGTCAGCACGAGTCTTAATCGCCTGAAGATCTGTACCTGCATCGGGTTCGGTGAGTGCGATGCCACCGCGTAGCTCCCCGCTGGCCATGGCTGGAAGCCACTCGGATTTTTGTTCATCCGTACCACATCGTTCTATGGCTGAAGCCATAATCAGATGGGAATTAAAAATGCCCGATGGTGCCATCCACGCTGCTGACACTCTGGTTACTATCTTCGCATAGGTGGCTGCCGGTAATCCCAGTCCGCCATAGTCGGGTGAAATGGTGGCTCCAAACAATCCCAGCTCTTTCATTTGCTCGACCAGTTGGTGCGGGTATTTATCCTCCTGGTCGTATTCGCGTGCAATTGGGGCGACATCATTCCCAACCCATTTGTCGATGGTATCGAGAATGGCGTTCTCGTCTTCAGTGGTCCATATTGGCTCGTCTTTCGCCTGCTCTTTTGCGGAAGGCTCTTGATTCGAAAACTCTTGCCTCGAACGTTCTGTACCCATCAGTAGTTCACCTTGTCTTCGACGCTGTGTCCCTGTTTAGCAATCAGGATTGTTCGTTCAAACGTACAAACAACTTTCTTATGTTGATTAAAACCGGTGGTAAAGACTTTCACAATGCCTGCGCCCGGACGTGATTTTGATTCACGTTTGTCCAGAACCCTTGTCTCGCTGGTTAATGTGTCTCCGGCGAATAACGGGTGTGTTAGCTTTATGTCAGTCCAGCCGAGATTGGCAATCGCTTTTTGACTGACATCTGACACGCTCATCCCGACCATGATTGATACCGTTAGCGGTGATGAAATAACGGTTCGGCCAAATTCTGTTGCCTTGGCGTATTCTTCGTCGAAATGTAGCGGGTGAGTGTTCATTGTTAGCAGAGTAAACCAGGTGTTATCGGTTTCGGTCACTGTGCGCCCTGGTCGATGCTCATAGATATCGCCAACAGTGAAATCTTCATAATAACGACCAAAGCTCTCTCGATACCGATTTTCGCCGACCTGCTTTGATGATTGCATTGACCCGTTCTCTTGTTGAGCGTCAATGACATTATGCCGTTTTGTGGAGGGTAATCCCGGGTAATTTAACGATGCCGGGTCAGCGCACTTCAGCCACAATCAAATTACCCAGTGCATCTACCGTGGCGCTGAAACCCGGCTCAATCCATATAGTGGTATCTGGTTGTTCCAGTACACAAGGGCCCGCAACCACTGCATCGACTGGAAGGGTAAGCCGATCATAAATACTGGCGTTGTGAGATTTCCCGTCAAAGTATACTTGTCTGATACCTGTGATTGCTTCATCAACCGTGTGTATGTTGTCGGGGGCGAGGGTTGACAAGTCGAACTTTGGACGCTTGCCAATTACCGCTGTACGCAAGTTGATAACGCCGATTTCTACATTTTCGAGCAGCCTGCCGTAGGTATGCAGGTATCGTCTTTCGAACGCGGCTTTCAGTGAGTCACGGCACAGAGAGGTGACCTCATCGGTGGTCAGGGAAACATCGACAGTATGTGTCTGCCCCATGTACAACATGTCCAGTGATACGCGATTTTCAATAGACGAAAATTCTGCTTGTGCTTCGTTTAACTGTTGCGCGCCCTGGTGGCCAAAATCCCTGATCACTGTACACAAACCATCAATGTCTATTGTCGATAGTGGCTCGATATAGGTGCGAACAAAGTCCTGCCGCATATCGGCGATGACACATCCCAGCGCTGAGACGATGCCGGGGTATCTTGGAATCAGTGCGCTGGCCAGGCCAATTTCTCGCACCAGTGCACAACTATGCAGCGCACCGCCACCGCCAAATGGCATGGCTGCAAATTTTCGGGGGTCGTGGCCTCGCTCGATGGAAACCAGTCGAATAGCACCTGCCATGCGAGCATTGGCAACGTCTATGATGGCTTCAGCTGCTGCCATGACATCCATATTCAACGGCTCTGCTATATGTCTTCTGATTGAATCAGCTGCGGCTTCTGTGTCCAGCTTGTTAAGCTGACCACCAATCGGGCTGTTGCTGTTAATTCGGCCGAGCACGACGTTGGCGTCGGTGACGGTTGGTCGGTCGTTACCTCGTTGATAGCAAACCGGGCCGGGTATAGAGCCGGCGCTTTCAGGGCCGATGCTCAACATGCCTTCCGGATCAATCCAGGCTATTGATCCACCGCCCGCGCCGATCGTGGTGATCTCGATCATCGGTGATCGTATGACCAGTCCAAAATCCACTGATGACTGCGATGCCAGTGCCGCCTCGCCATCGGCTACCACGGAGATATCGAAGCTGGTTCCTCCCATATCGCAGGTAATCACATTATCAAAGCCGGATTGAGAGGCCAGATAAGCTGATGCGTATACACCAGCGGCAGGTCCGGACAATGCGGTTTTTACCGGACTTTGTGCGGCGCTGGCTGAATTCATCAAGCCACCGTTAGACTGCACAATTAAAAACTCCCCCGTAAACCCTTCATTTTTTAAACGCTGATCAAGTGCGGTG
The DNA here is from genome assembly GCA_937957915.1 of uncultured Granulosicoccaceae bacterium. Taxonomy (GTDB): domain Bacteria; phylum Pseudomonadota; class Gammaproteobacteria; order Granulosicoccales; family Granulosicoccaceae. Next base: position 134,505 of record CALGNZ010000047.1, read on the forward strand.
AGATAGTTGCCCACCACAGGTTGCAGGTAGGCATTTAGCGCAGTGGTAGAGGCTCTTTCAAACTCTCTGATTTCGGGTAACAGTTCGCTGGATACGGAAATGTGCTGGTTTGGCCAGAGCTGCTGCAGTATCTTTCTAACCGCTTTTTCATTGTTGTTGTTAGCATGAGCATTAATGAACACCACGGCGATCGATTCGGCTCCCTGCGCCAGTAATTGTTGCGCAGCATGACGAACCGCACTTTCATCGAGTTGTGTGTGGATGGTTCCATCGGCAAGTGTGCGCTCTGCTACCTCGATAGACATGGCGCGCTCAATGACCGGATGGTACTGCCCCCACAGGCCCCAGGTGGTTGGTCGGTCGCGACGCCGCATTTGCAGTATGTCGCGGAATCCTTCGGTAGTAATTAACCCTGCACTTGCCCCCTTGCGTTCCAGCAGTGCATTGGTACCGACCGTGGTGCCGTGAATTATCGCAGCAATCGAGCTGACATCCTCTACCCCGGCGGCGATTCCGGTAAAAAACCCGTCAGCTTCGCGTCCGCGAGTGGAAGCCACCTTGTGTACCGAACTTTCTCCTGTCTGCTGGTTAATGACAAAAATATCGGTAAAAGTGCCACCGACGTCGATACCAATCAAAGTCTGTTTACTCATGGCTTGCGGCTTCCTGCAAGCGGCTGGAGCGCAATCTGCTGGTGGCACTGTCGTCGATTTTACCGTTGGTTCCGATCACGACACCGTAGGATTCGCGCGCCGCGGTGGTTGAAATAAATCCGTTTTGTACATCCGTCAGCACGTCTGTAGCGGATCTCTCCAGCGCTTTGCCGTAGCCTCCGCCGCCTGGTGTTTGTAACCTTACCCGCTGTCCTTTCTTTAACTCTATGCCGGTTATCTTTGACACCATCTCGGGTGTTTGAGAAAACTGGCCTGTCTCAATGGTGCCGTCAGGTTTTTTACCGTCGAAAGTAAATTTGTTTAACGCCCCCGCCTCACCGTTGACCACACCCGGTGGTGCGAACTTTCCTCGTTCACCGAACAGAAAGCCTTTCGCATCGCACATTACTTCTATTTCGTAGAGACCACCAAGGCCGCCTCTGTGTTTACCCGGGCCACCCGAACCATTGCGCAGTGCCCATTGGGTAAAGCGTATCGGGTAGCGGGCCTCCAGTATTTCCACTGGTGGAATGGTGGCCATCGATATAGGTGCATTGCCGTGAGACAGTCCGTCGCCCAGTGGATGTCCGCCGTGGCCGCCGCCGAAAAATGAAAACATAACCCAGCGCGATCCCTGCTGCCCGTCTTCAGTGGTGTGGTGCCCGGCAATTGATAGTGCGTTTATGGTTCCGTAGGCGCAGCCATTGGCCATGTCTGGAATTGCTTTAGATAATGCGACAAAAATGACATCGATGACCCGCAGTATCGTTTCGGTGTAGCCGCCAACTGGCCGGGGTGAACGGGCGTCCATCAGGCTGTCGGCCGGAATATTTATAGTGACCGGATCAAGTACACCGGCGTTCGCAGCTACATCGGTAAATATATGCTTGAGCGCTACGTAAATAGAGGCCTCGGCTGTTGAGCGGGCGATATTGACCGGGCCACTGCAAGCGGCTGATGTACCGGTAAAGTCGATAGACAGTGTATTGCCAAGCACCGTGATGCTGACCTTGACGATCAGTTTTTCCGCCGATATGCCATCGTTGTCGAGATAGTCTACCGCCTCGTAGGTGCCATCAGGTATTTTTGTAATATGGCGCTGCATCTGGGCCGCTGCTCGCTGTCGCAACTCAACCAATACCTCCAGCAACACAGGAGCGGAGTATTGGCTGATAAGTTCGTTTAAGCGCTCTTCGCCTAATCTGAGTGCAGCCAGCTGTCCGTTAAGATCACCGTGCATTGACGTTGGCAACCGTGTGTTTGCGGCAACAATGTTGAGTATATCGTGTTGCAATTCTCCGCCGCGTACCAGCTTGACAGGGGGGATCAGCACTCCTTCCTGAAATATTTCAGTGGCGGCCGGATTATAGTTGCCAGGTACATTGCCACCGACATCGTGCCAGTGTGCAACCGACGCCATGTAACAAAAAATATCATCGCCGTTAAAAACTGGCTGCACCAGTTTAAAATCGTTGAGATGGGTGCCACCGTCGTAGGGATCATTGAATAGAAAAACATCACCGGGTTCGGGCAGGCCATGCTCAGCGGTATATGAAATAACGGCACGTACGGCAAAGGCCATAGCACCGACAAAAACAGGTAAGCCGAACTTTCCCTGCACCAGGGTATCTCCGGTTTTTGCGTTGTAGAAACCGTGGCTCGCATCATGTGCTTCAGCAATAATCGGATTAAACGCAGCTTTGAACAGTGTGGCATCCATTTCGTCTGCAACCTGCTCAAGTCTCCCGCGCAAAACTGACAATAATACCGGATCAATCATGATTGAGACTCCTGACATGTGGGGTGGTGCAGTTTTGTTGTCGGGTTGTTTGAGTTGGCAGCGGACAGGTCGTATACCCACGGACGAGCAGTTTTGTCATGGACTAAAAACTGATCAATTGCCTGCTTGTGTTTAAGAGTTAGATCTATGGCATTGCTGCCTTCCAGCAGCATCTGACGTTTGTCTTCATTTAGATTGAATTTGATTTTCAGGTGTTCTGCAGAAAGGTGACAGTGTTGCAGATCAACAACTAACTCGGTGTCAGCATTAACGGCATCAGTCAGTCGAGCTATCGTGCCCTGGTCAAGCACAATGGGGAGGATCCCGTTGTTAATACAGTTATCAAAGAAAATTGATCCATAGCTTGTTGCAATTATTATCCTGAAGCCGTATTCGTGCAATGCCCATACGGCATGCTCCCTGGATGATCCACAGCCGAAGTTACTTTTTGCAATCAGTATACTTGCACCTTTTGCAGTAGGCTTGTTCAGGACAAATTGCGGATCAGGTGTTCGACCTCCGGTTGACGCATCCAGATAACGCAGGTTTGCAAACAACCCATCAGCAAGCCCGACTTTTGAGACACTTTTCATCTCACGTGAGGGAATAATCTGATCTGTGTTGATATTGTCAGTCAGCATTAGCACTGCTTTGCCGCTGTGTCGGGTGATACCTTTCAAAGGCTTTTCTCGCCGCTCTTGTTGTGCTGGATTAAACAGTTAGCCGACATTTGAAAAGTGCAGCCGCAGATCGGAGATTGTCCCGTTGATTGCTGACAGTGCTACTGTTTCGGGGCTTGCCAGATGCGTTTTGCTGCCCGGGCCCTGGCGTCCTTCGAAATTTCTATTGGTCGATGATATAACCCGTTCTTGATCGCCAAAACTGTCGCCACCGGCATAGAAGCACATGGCGCATCCGGATTCATTCCATTCAAATCCGGCTTCCATAAATACCTGGTCGAGCCCTTCTGCTTCAGCCTGGGTTTTAACCTGAGTCGAGCCGGGAACGCAGATAGCTTTGACACCACTCGCTACCTTGTTATTTTTGAGTATCAGTGCTGCTCTGCGAAGATCACTCAGACGAGCATTGGTGCATGAGCCGATGTAGGCCGTATCAATGGCTAAATCGGTTAATTTTTGTCCGGCTGCAACATCCATATAGGCAAGTGCCGCCAGTCGGGTTGGGTCACTATCGCCATTGGCCTTGATCGGTGCAGGTATTGCCTCGTCGATACCAACAGCGTGTTCCGGGCTGGTTCCCCAGGTGACAGCAGGTGCCAGTGCGCTTACGTCCATATCAATTTCACTGTCGAATTTAGCACCGTCATCGGTGGCAAGGCCTAGCCAGTGTTGCGTTGCTTCGTTGGTATTGTTGGCGGGTGCATAAGGTCGGCCTAGAACATAATCTACAGTTTTTTGATCCGGTGCAATCAGAGCGGTAAACGCACCCATCTCAACACCCATGTTGCAAAGCGTCAATCGTTGTTCTATTTCCATTGACTCAATCACAGGGCCACAGAACTCGATGACATGACCCACTGCGCGTGAAGCGGAGTGTGTAGCAATGAGATGCAGAATAATATCTTTAGCCGTCAACCAGGGTGGCTGGGTACCGCTCAGATTGATTCTCAATTGCTTCAGTGCTTTGACACGCAGAGTTTTGGTTGCCAGGGCATGTTCGCAATCGGTGGATCCGATTCCCCAGGCAAGAGCCCCGAGTCCTCCGAGTGTGCAAGTGTGGCTATCGGGGCAAACAAGAGTAATACCGGGTTGAGCTATACCGAGCTCAGGGGCAATGACGTGCACGATACCCTGGCGGGGGTCGTCAATATCAAACAGGGTTAATCCAAGATCTGTCGTTTGTTTTCGCATTGCCTCGATGAATACTTCACCACCTGGCATACGCGTTTGCATGGGCCGACCAGGGCTGGTATCAGCGATATGGTCAATCGTGCAAAATACCGCTGCGGGTTCGACGATAGAGCGCTTATCGGCAACCAGATTGGCGAGTGCAAGAGCCCCGGTGCGCTCATGCAACATGACCCGATCGATCAATACCAGCGATGACCCGTCGTCAAACTGCTTTATTTGATGTGATTGCAGGAGCTTGTCGAACAGGGTTGTAGCTGTCATGCAACGACGCCGTCGTCGATGAGTTGTTGTACATCTTTTTTACTGTAACCGATGGAATCAAGGATAGATCGGGTGTCCTGACCTGCAGACGGAGGATCGTATTGCTTCTCTGCGCGCTGACCGTTGAATTCCACTGGCAGTTTGGGCAACGCGACGATTTTATCCTGACCAGGCAAGGCAATGTCGTACAGTCCGTTGTGTTTCAGCTGCGGATCATCGTGTAGATGCTCTGGCTGATTTATCGGTGCAAATGGCAGGCCGGCTTCTATCAACAACGCTGACAGTGCCTCTGAATCCAATGTTGCAAACAAGGCACGTAGCTTTGGAATAATGGTGTCGCGGTGTTTCACTCTATCGGCATTGGCGCGATAGTCATCGTTGTTGTGCCACTCGCTCAGTTCAAACACTTCACAGAACCGTTGCCACTGACCGTCGCTGACGACGCCAACAAACATCTGTCTGTCGGCAGTTTCAAATACATCGTATACGGCCCACGCTGACGTACGTGCCGGCATTGGTGGAGCGGGTGTGTCGGTCACCGCATATTGAGCCATATGCTGCCCTACCAGAAAAACCGTGGTTTCAAAGAGAGCAGAGGTGATGTGTGCACCCGATTCTTCTGGCGCGCTGCTGTTTGTTACAGTGCCCGGATGCGAAGCGCGTTGGTCTCGCTCGAGCAGTGCCGCCAGTATGCCGATCACACCGAACATACCACCTGCTATATCAATAACGGATGATCCTGCCCGCAGTGGCCTGCCGGGTGGGCCTGTCATATAGGCCAGACCGCCCATCATTTGTGCGACCTCATCCAGTGCCGTTCGCTGTTCATACGGGCCGCTTAAAAAACCCTTCGATGACTGGTAGACAATGTCACTGTTGATTGCCTTTACTGACTCGTAGCCAAAGCCCAGTTTGTCCAGTGCACCTGGCCTGAAGTTTTCAATCATCACATCGGTGTCGGCCAGCAACTTGCGCACAATCTGCTGCCCCTGCTCGCTTTTTATATCAAGGCAAAGGCTCTTCTTGTTGCGATTGAACATGGCAAAGTAGCCTGCCCCACTGCCGGGCAGCGAACGTGTTTTATCACCGCCGAGTGGTTCTATCTTGATGACCTCGGCGCCAAGGTCACCCAGGATCATGCCAACAGACGGGCCCATGACCATGTGCGAGAACTCGATAACTCTGATGTTTTTAAGAAAATTCATAGGTCCGCTGGTGTTCCGGGGCCGTGAGCTTGTGTGGGTAGTTGTTGCATACGCCCGACTTTACAGGCAAAGTCACACAAATGGTATATAGATATACCAATAAAGGTTTAGTCTAAATATGTCAGCTATCAAAGTGCTCAGGTTATCCGGAACGATTAAGTTATCCAGAGCACTTAATTTATCCAGAGCAACCGGGCTATCGAGAGCAACTGGGTTATCCAGAGCACCCGGGTTATCCAGAGCAAATATGCAAATCACACTGTGCCGGAGCCAATAACATGGCTGTTGATGTCATTGTTAGCGAGGTCGGTCCGAGAGACGGGTTGCAGAGCATTGATCAGTTACTCGATCTGGAAACCAAGAAGCGTTGGATTACAGCCGAAGCTGCCGCAGGCGTCACCGAGATAGAGGTCGGGTCGTTTGTTAATTACCGTTTGTTGCCGCAGATGAGCGACACCGCAGCGTTAGTTGAGCATGCCAGGCAGATAGAAGGGCTGGCAGTAGCGGTACTTGTGCCTAATCTGCGAGGGGCGAGTGCGGCGATAGAGGCCGGGGCCAGTAAAATTTCAATACCGGTATCAGCCAGTGAAACGCACTCGCTAAACAATGTGCGGCGTACACATGCACAAATGATAGATGAAGTAAGGAATATTCGGGCTGCAATAAACCAGTTACCAGCAGCTGAGCAACCCTATTTCGAGGCGGGGATTGCAACCGCATTTGGTTGTACTTTGGAAGGCCACGTATCTTTGAGTACGGTGCAGAGGCTTGCAGAGCAGTTACTCGAGGCGGGTGCTGAAGAAGTGGGGTTATCAGATACAACCGGTTTTGCCAATCCCGCTATGATTAAAAACAGGATTCGTGCTGTGCACAACACGGTTGGGCGCGACAAACTCACCGGTGTTCACTTGCACAACACTCGTGGGCTGGGTTTGACCAATGCCTTTGCTGCTCTCGATGAGGGAATTACCACGCTTGATTCATCTTTGGCCGGTCTCGGCGGGTGTCCGTTTGCACCGGGGGCCAGCGGCAATATAGTGACCGAGGATCTTGTATTTATGCTCGAATCAATGGGGTTAAACACAGGCATCGACATTGACGCACTGGTTGCTGTCAGGTCAATTCTTGAAAGTGCCTTGCCCGCTGAACCCTTGTACGGGTTCATTCCCGATGCGAGCGTGCCATTAGGCTGGTCTGATATTCGCGCGGAGCATGCTGTTGCAAACTAGCGGTCTGAGTAGCAGCAGCGAGTACCTTCGGGTTGAGGTAACCGATACTGTTGCCTCGATTGTGATGGACAGGCCTGAGCGGCTGAATGCCTTTAACCGGGCTATGTGGGATGCGTTGACAGAGGTCTGCAATCGTCTCTCGAGTGATGTCTCGGTTAAAGCGGTTGTACTGCGTTCCAGCAGCAATACGGCATTTTGCGCTGGTGCTGATATATCCGAATTTTCAGAACTGATGGGTGATGCCGGCAAGGTTGAAGCTAACGCCCAATCGATACGCGCCGCATCACATGCATTGCAAACGCTGTCTCGCCCGACTATTGCCCGAATACAAGGCAGTTGCTTTGGTGGTGGAGCGCTGTTGGCACTGGCATGTGATTTCCGAATAGTGGATAGCAGTGCGCGATTTGCCATTACACCGGCGAAGCTTGGATTGTGTTACTCGATCAGTGATACCAGTAATTTAGTGAGTACCGTTGGCTTGCCAATGGCGCGTCGAATATTATTACTGGCAGAGGTTCTGGATGCGGAGTCAGCGTTGCAGTGTGGCCTCGTCGATCGGATTGCCAGAGATGAATCCATCGATGCTGAAGTGCAGGCTATGTTGTCGACATTGCAGCAGCACTCGCAATATTCGTTGCGCAATCTTAAAGTCGGTCTGTATCAGGTGAGTCAGGGTCAGACAGAAGATGATACTGACTCAATAGCGCGCTTTATTGAGGCGTTTAACGGAGAGGATCTGGCAGAGGGAATGGATGCTTTTCTTTCACGTCGTAAGCCGCAGTTTCCGTTTAGTTAGCCGGCCATTCCTGAATATCTTTTGATGAAAGCAAACAGTCAGTCTTCAAAGTCTGCGCTACAGGCCATCCCGGAACCTGCGGTAGAGACTCTGTTGCCGTGGTCGAAGCCTGACAACAATAATCCCACACCACTCTACTACCAGATTTATCAGTTGTACAAACAGCGTATTCTTTCCGGGAGCCTGAAACGAGGTGACAAACTCCCCAGTGAGAGCGCGCAGGAAGCGGCCTACAGTGTGTCGCGCATAACGGCGAGGCGTGCTATGGATGAACTGGCAAGGGATGGCCTGGTCACACGTGAGCGTGGTCGTGGCACTATTGTCAGCTACGCAATGCCACCGTCGACGGTGGCGGCAGATTTTTCCGGCCTTATGGAAAGCCTGATTGCCATAGGCGCCGCAACTGATGTTGAAGTGCTGTCGTTTGATTACTGTATCGCACCTGCTCATGTGGCAGACGCACTGGAAATTAAGGCGGGGGCATTGGTACAAAATGCCGAGCGCAAGCGTTCAAAAAATGGCAAGCCACTGTCCTATATTGTGACTTTTTTACCTGAGCGAATCGGTCGGTCATTTGCACGAGCTGATCTGACCGATCAGCCTATTTTGTCGTTGATTGAGCGATCAGGCCATACCATTGCTGAAGCAGAGCAGTCAGTAACGGCTTTAATAGCTGATAGCCTGTCTGCCAGGGTGCTGGAGGTAGAGGCCGGCGCGGCGCTGTTAAAAGTCACACGAATTGTCAGAGATCACAACAGAGTGCCGGTGCAATACATCGAGGTGTTCTATCGACCCGATGCCTACCAGCTGAATATGCGGCTGGGTCGCGTTAACATTGACAATGAGACGCGGCTTTGGGCAGCACAAAGTGCCGGCCCGATTGACCATTAACGGGTGTGGCTAGTTGTTGACCACTACGCTGTTTTGCCCGCCTTCGATCGCCTGTGCCAGTGACTTTTGCGCGTTACCAATCATCGCGACGAACGTTTCATCCGGATAGGTGGTCGCGCCAATACTACCGGTGATATTCAACACTGCAGCGCCGCAGTGAATCGGTGTTTTTGCAATCAGCTGACGAATTCTTTCCAGTACCATAATTGCGTTGTGGTCACCTACATTGGAGGCCAGAGCGACGAACGTACCGGCATTGTATCTGGCGACCACATCGTTCTTTCGCAACTCGCTTTGCAGCAGCGGTGCAATAGTTTTTAATATCTGGTTGCTTACCTCAATACCATGTTCAATAGTTAGTTGGTCAAAGTTGTCGATTTGTAGCATAGCCATGGTCAGGCTGGTGTCGCCGCGTTGCGCACTGGCGTACATTTTTTCGCCCACTTCGAACAGATAGTCACGATTGTAAACGCCGGTCAGGGTATCTCTGATATTCGAGAATTTGATTTCTCGGACACGCTCTACTGATTCCACACACTGACGGATTCGGTAGTAAAATTCACTGGTTTGCACTGGTCTGTTTAACACATCATTGGCACCGGCTTTCAACATACGTGCGTTGCGGCTTGAGTCTGCTTCTTCGCATACGGCGATCACACCCAGGTCTTCCCGACGATATTGCTGCCGTAAACTGTTGATCAGCCCCAGTTCGTCATCCTGTGTGGCACTGTCGTCAATTAATACCAGTGTCACGTCGCGATGATTCTCAAGTTGTCGACGCACTTCTGCCTCAGACCGAACATCGATAACGGTATAACGGTGAATATCGAGCATCTCCCTGATCGACTTACGGTTGAAGTCATTGTGCCCGTAAAAGATGATTTTGCGTTCGCTGTTGAGCAGTGTACGTTTGACGATGTCAGCGATGATGTCCAGATCTTCGTCGCTGCGACGCAGTACACAATCGATGATATGACGGTCCAGCAGTTTTTCCGCGACGGGTTCTGTGACGCTGGAAGAGATTGCGATTGTCGGGATCTGGTATTCCTTTAGCGTTTCCAGCACCTCGCCTTCCGGTGCATCGGGCAGTCGCGTATCAACGATTGCCAAAACATAGTCACTATTTTGTGCGCTTAACAGTTTTCTGACGGCGCTTGACGTATTTACGGCGTCTGCATGGACGCCCAGAGACTCGAAGACCTGCTGTACCAGCATGTCCCGAACGGCTTGCTCCTGCTCGGCTACCAACACGCGTAGTGTGTTGCCGAAATCATTCCCTGTTATAGACTCTGTATGTAGTGGTTTCATTCGTCACGCTATGAAGAAACAGGCACGGTTTAGTGCCATTTGCAGCTGCCCAATTATGCTAAATTGATACCAGCATTCATTTTTAACCGCGCGTGTTTCGTGCCAAAGTCGAGGTTCCTCTGTTCTTTCATTCCGCGCTAAAGAGAAGCAGGCGTTACCTCGCTTCGACATCGACCGTCAACAGTTACGGTGTTGCCGTGCTGGCGGTTCCTCCGTCCCTTGCAGTGCGCAGCACAAAATGAAAGGTAATTCTCTTGACTGGATCGTTGAGATGGCCGATTTGCTGCAGCCGTCTGATATTCCGGAAAAACTACACCGTCCGGTTCGACCGGCAACGCCGGCCTCAGTGCTTATTCCGCTGTTTTATAAAGATGCCGACTGGCACGTGCTCTACATTCGGCGTGTAACTAATGAGCGTGATCGTCACAGCGGGCAGGTTGCATTCCCTGGTGGAAAACGTGATGTAGCAGATATCACGGCTATCGATGTAGCGCTACGCGAGGCACATGAGGAAGTTGGTCTGGAGTGCAGCGACATTCAATTACTTGGTGAGCTCGACACGTACCACACCAGTAGTAATTTTGTTGTCACCCCGGTTGTCGGGGTTATACCGCACCCTTACGACTTTGTTCCCCAGTTATCTGAGGTGGATCGAATCTTTTCAATTCCATTGTCCTATTTGAGCGACCGGCGCAATATCGAACTGCGCGACCGACAGTTTCCGTCTGCCGAACTTCGGCGGCAGGTTGAGCTAAAAGTGGTCTATTTCAATCGCTATGATGGAGAAAAGCTGTGGGGTGCCACTGCACGTATGACGCTACAATTTCTCAAAGCAGTGAGAGATGGAAAAATAGAACTGCCATCGAACAACCTGTGAGTTGTTGAAGAAGCTCGCTGAGCCGAGCGCTCGACAACCAGAAGGCTCATTTAAAGGCTCCGGTTGTGGTTGTTCAGCTCTGCACCTGGCTATAGTTTTTCTATCGCGCCTTTTATTCGCTCAAGTCCCTGCAGGAGTTGTGTACGGCTACAGGCAAAGTTCAGGCGCTGATAGCCCGGGTCGCCAAACTGTGCCCCGGGTGACAGGCCAACACCGGCTTTAAGCAGAAAATCAAATGCATCCTGAACTGGCAGCTCTGAGGTGTTAATCCAGGCCAGGTAGGTGGCTTCGGTATCATCCATCCACAGGCCGGGGGTCTCGTTGACGGTTTGCTTTATGACCGACAGGTTTCCTCTGAGATAGTCGATTAGCTGACTGTGCCACTCCCATCCGGATCGATACGCGGCCTCGGCGGCCGTATAGGAAAGTGTTGGGACAATCGGCACAGTGTAGAGGCAGGCATCGGCAAATCGCTGGCGACGTTCTGGATCGGGTATCACCGCGAATGAGGCATTGGCGCCTGCAAGGTTAAAGGTTTTGCTTGGAGACATCAGTGTAATGACCTGATTCTGCAGATCTTCAGCAGCAACTGATGTAGTGACGTGTTTTTTTGCAGGATGCAGAACCAGATCGCAATGGATTTCGTCGGAAATGATTGTGATGTTGCGGGTATGGCAAATTTCGGTCAGTCGGCGCAATTCCTCACGGCTGAACATCATTCCAGCAGGGTTGTGTGGGCTGCACAAAAGCAGAATGCGACTTTTTTTCGTAATTGCCTTTTCAAACGCATCAAAATCAATCACCCAGCGACCACCTTCGCCGTTGCTGCCTTTCTCATAGCTCAGTGGCACATCGACACGGTTTCGGTGTTTTTTCGGTGGCAGCAGGAGCAGTGGATGGTAGACCGGGGTAAAAACCAGTATTTCGTCGTCCGGTTCACCTGCGGTTTCACAGGCAACTGCAACTGCCGGCACGACACCGGGTACCCAAACCAGCCAGTCGGGATCAATAGTGCATCCGTGGTGCTCGCGTAAATAGGTCTGGACTGCAGTGTTAAGGCTGGCTGGTGCCTTGGTGTAGCCCAGAATAGCGTGATCGAGCCGCTGCCTGATGAAATCGATTATTGCCGGCGATGTTTCGAATTCCATATCTGCCACCCACATCGGAATAACATCAGAGTCTCCGTACTTATCCCATTTAAGGGCTCCGGTGCCTCTGCGGTCTACAATTTTATCGAAGTCGATTTTGCTCATTTGAACTTGTACGCTTTTCTGTCTGTCACTGATATAGAGTGGCTGTCTGCCACTCGGCAGTAAATTTGTTGCGATCTTGATCTGCAGTCTGCTAATAAACGGATGCAAATCAGGGATGTGACGAAATGTGACTGTTAATCAAAATGCCATGTGGCATAAATAACGTTGACACTATTTGGAGAAACTAAATGTCAGTAGCAAAAGTAACAGAAATTATCGCTTCATCCAAAAAGGGTTTCGATGACGCAGTGCAAAATGGAGTGGCGCGTGCAGACAAGACACTGAAAAATATCAGCTCCGCGTGGGTCAAAGATCAGAGTGTCCAGGTTGAGAACGGCAAAATTACTGAATACAGAGTGGTGTTGAAAGTAACGTTTATTCTCAAGGACTAAACCTATAGCGCTCTTTGTGCTGACCTGAAAGTCAGGTCAGGTGCAATACGTGGCACCTCGCCGCGTATTGCTCTTCCCGCGCGTTGCTCTCTCCGCGTATTGCTCTCTCCGCGTATTACACATCGCGGTGAACTGCAGTCCGTCTGCACTGATAGAGGTATTGGCATTACGGGGGCCAACGGCGAGCCAGGTCGCAGCGGGTAAAATTGGTGCAATAGACTGCAGTCGAAGGGCTTTTATTCTATACCGTGGGCACTATACCGCCGAGACCATACCGCGGGCTTTACGTCGCACGTTTTAGAGAGTGGTATGACGGGATATGACGGGTAAAGGGGTGGGATCTGCCGTAACATCTCCCACCAATTTACCGCCATTTATGAGAAAGTAAGTCTCATTTTGTCGAAATCATCATCCTCAAGGTACAGCTCTGCTACTCTCCGGGCCAGCAGACAGTACCGACCGTACTCTGTCAGCAGATTTTGACTTCAACTATTGAGATATCGTCGTGTGGCTGTATTCCTTTAGAAAACGACTCGAATCGCTGCACCACCTGGCAAAGCCTGTTCTTAGCGCAGCAATGCGTGGCTATGATTGCCTCGACTGTGTCGCTGTCAAAAATTTCGTCATTCGCTCCACGGGTTTCTATCAGGCCATCGGTAAACCCGTATAGGTGGTGGGGTTGTGGATAGTGTTTTGCAAAGACGCTAATGTCACAAGTATCCATTTCCTCGATACCCAGTGGCAACAGCGTACTCGGCACACGGTCAACGACTGCCCCGGATTCATTGCAGACTACGAGATCTGGCAATCCGGCATTGCAGACCTGCAGTGTGTTTTCATTGCACACCGCCACTGCGGCGCAGCAAAAATGTCCAAACGGCAGTAGCTGCCTTAACTTGTCGTTTATCTCAGCGATGATTTCCTGCACCGGCAATCCACGATATGCCGTAGCCTGAAAGATTGTCGCCACTGGCGTGGCGCCAATTGCCGCGGCGATACCGTGGCCGGTCAGATCTGCCAGTAACACATAGGTTTTGCCGCACTGACTTTCACAGGTAATTGCTATATCACCTGAAAAATCTCCCTTTGGCTGTTGCCAAATCTGAGTATTGTTTGCCACTGGTGCCTGGTTGACCATATGGTTCAACACGTTAAGCGCCAGATTGGTATCGCGCTGACGGTTCCTTTTTAGCCTAACCAAACGTTTCGCCAACTGGTAGAAAACGCGAGATCGGGCGATGATTGAATGCCGTGACTGACGCTGACAGAACTGTGCGTATACGAGAATGATGCAGAGCATCAATGCAACACCTGTGAGGACCAGTGGCGCGTAAAACACAGCAATTGCGGTCAGGCCAGCGCCACACAGTAAGGTGGAAATCGAGCTCGCATCCAGTCGAGCCCAGTGTTTTTCGGGCATTGGTCGCACTTTTTTTGTTTTTATTGGCGGCTTGTCAACGTTGCGGGAGTATCGGCAGGAGCCGGCATAACTAAAAGTAGTTCCAGATGGTTGCTGTCGATCTAGAAATTGCAGCGATTACGGATCATCTGGCACAGGCTATTTTTCACCGACCACACATGATTCTAGCTTCGCGCCGAGTTGTAGTCGGGTATAAACCAGATTTCCGGGGTGCTATTCTTGTGAGTACTCGGGAAAGTTGACTACTAACCTTCACAGCAAAGATCACTAGAATTAAGACGAAATACAAAGCCATATCAGGGTTGTGGCGTTGTTTTTCTATAAACTTTGGCAAAAGTAAACTATATCTAGAAAGCAGATACTCGATCCCGCATGCAATTACCTGCTACACTCCGCACCCTTCAATCTCACTAATAAAGAAAATATTGCTCATGGCTAAGAAAAAAGCAGTCAGTAAAAAGAAAGTTGCTAAAAAAGTTGCTAAGAAAGTGTCGAAGACAGTTTCAAAGAAAAAAGTCTCAAAAAAGAAAGTGAAGGTCGCAGTGGACCGTCGTCAGGTAAATATTATGCTTGACGAAAAGTCAATCAAAAAGCTGGATAAAGTCCGTGCAAAGCAGGGCTTAACCAGATCAGAATTGATGATTAAGCTGATAAAGGCTGCTTCCTGAAGCTTATTTGTAATTGTCGAGCCTGAAAGCTGTTAGCTTGATGCGGATGCTGGCAAATTTTTCGACCGAATCAGTGAAATACTGATTCTCGGATAGCCAGCTCCGGAACTGACCGCTCCTCCTTAAAGTAAACCCGTCAAACTTGCACAAGACACTCTGGCCCGTCATTTCTGGCATTATTGACGTGGTCACCGACCGCCCTGATGTTGAATCGCCCGTTTTCAATGGGCAGTAAGCACTCGTTGACGAAATCTGTATTGTCGTTTTCAATCCATGCTTCTATTGAATCTGGTTCAATAATCACGGGCTGGCGCTTGTGCACGGCTTGCATTTGTTCGTTGGCATCGGTAGTAATAAGGCAACATTGTTTGTAGCCATCACCGTGTACCTGAATAATTGCGGCTAAAGCGATGGCTGGTGCGTCATCGACGGTAATGTAGTGTGCTTGTCTCAATGGTTTGCCGTCCGCATTTTTAGCGGTACGGCTCCACTCGTAAAACCCGTTGGCGGGTACGATGCCACGGTATCGTCGAATCAGGCTCCGAAATGACGGTTTTTCCCATATCGTTTCGGCTCGCGCATTAAAGAGCGGGCGTTTGAACTGCCCGTCTTTTGCCCATGGCGGTACAAACCCCCATTGCATCGGGTCGAGTGTTAGTGCGGCTCTGGTTACAGACAGCCCCCACAGTGCAGCTGTTGGGGAGACATTGTATTTTGGTGTAAACCGGTCTGCCGGCAGCGACAGGCCCAGGTGCTCTAACAGCCACTGAATGCCCTCGTGATCCGAAATATTCATACGCCCGCACATCTGTCAAACCTCGCGTCTGTCTGCCGCAAGGACGGCTTTATTGAATCGTTGCATATCTGAGTTAATTGACAGCATATGTGATAATCAGTGTCTATCCGGATATAAGCATTATTGCGAGCGCATTTTCTTTTGCCAACCATATATTGTTGCCTGGATCGAACCCATGTCCAAATGTGGTGGGTGGTTCGATAGACAGCAGGCTGTCATGGCTATGTGAACCGCGCGCCCCGTGTTTCTAAACCGCCGATAATTATTACACTATCCGTTACCTGTGATGCCAAATTGTGTTAAAAAAAGGTAACGACCGATGTGCTGACAATCAGGCTGATCACAGGCTGAGAGGGCACCGTGGACTGATTGAGAAGTCGATGACACTAAACGAAGAATCCAATTTCCTGGGCAAGGTACCGCTTTTTCAGGAACTCGAGCCGTCGCGTTTAAAATTACTGGCGTTTACCAGCGAAATGGTCAATTTCCAGAACGGTGAGATCCTCTTCAAAGCTGGCGAACCTGGTGACTGTGCCTATGTCATCATGAGCGGGGAAGTGGAAATACTGAGTAGTGTCGATGAGGTATCGGTTGTGGGTGTGTTGCAGATAAATCAGATATTTGGTGAATTGGCCTTACTCAACGACGAGCCTCGAAGTGCGACCCTGAGAGCGAAAGGCGATCTTAAGGTAATGAAAATCAGTGAATCACTTTTTATGGAGCTGATTCGTGAAAGTTCGGGCCTTGCGTTAAATGTTGTGCGTCAATTGAGTCAAAAGCTGGCTGTGTCGCACCAACAGGTAGAGCAGTTGCGAGAACAACTGGGAACCGCCGCGCCGGGTTGACGGAATTGGCTGCCTGTATTGAAACATGTGCTGATAATGATCTCACACGGCTTACGAATTTATATTGACCTCTGTGGTTTTCGGAATGACAGAACACCCGCGTTTAGCAGGCCTTTTTAAGGTTCAGCCTTACGCATTTGAGTGATCCTCACGACACCCTGGTTTCCGCCCAGACACCAGTAAGCAGTTTATTGATTAAATAAAAAAATATGCGCGAGCAAAGTAACCAGATTATGCAGTTGAACGATGGCGCTCGTGTGCTGATATACAGCCACGACAGTTTTGGATTGGGTCATCTACGCCGTTGCCGAACGATAGCGCACGCGCTGGTTGAGAAGTATAAGTCTCTATCTGTGCTCATTATTTCAGGCTCTCCGATTATCGGTAGCTTTGATTTTCGTGCGCGCGTTGATTTTGTGCGCATACCCGGAGTGATAAAGCTGCATAGTGGAGAATATACTTCTCTTGCACTTCATATCGATTTACAGCAAACGCTGGCGTTACGCGAGGCAATCATTCTCAGCACGGCCAGGTCTTTCAATCCCGATATATTTTTGGTGGACAAAGAGCCGACAGGTTTACAGGGAGAGGTAGTCGAGACATTGCGACAAATGAAACAGCAGGGTTGCGTAAACATACTGGGTTTGCGTGATGTAATGGATGATCCACAGTCACTCAAAGAAGAGTGGGAGCGTAAAAAAGCCGTGCCGGTGATAGAGAATAGCTATGATCGCATTTGGGTATATGGCCCTCGAGAGATGGGTAACCCGATTAGTGCGATTAAGTTATCAGTAGGTACGCTCGAAAAAATTCGCTACACGGGTTACCTTCGCCGCCATGTGCCGGCTGAAAGAAAACAGCCGAGCCCGGTTGATACCGAGATCCCGTTTTATTTGATAACCACGGGTGGCGGTGGTGATGGCGTAGAGCTGGTCGACTGGGTGTTGCGAGCGTACGAACAACACAATGTTTTGATGCGAGCCGTTATTGTACTTGGGCCGTTCATGCCTGCTGATGATCAGGTCGAATTCAATGCTCGCGCCAACAAACTGGACAACGTCGAAGCCCTGACCTTTGACTCAAATATTGAATTTCTAATGCGAGATGCCGTTGGGGTTGTGGCAATGGGTGGGTACAATACTTTTTGTGAAGTGTTGTCTTTTGATAAAAAGGCCGTTCTGGTGCCGCGTTATACGCCACGTGAGGAGCAACTGGTGCGGGTTCGCAATGCGGCCAAACTGGGGTTGGTAAATATGCTTGATGCCAAACGATATCCAGAGGCTTCGTTGATGGCCCGGGCGCTTAATGGTCTGGCGGATCAGCCAAACCCGTCAGCAGTGATGGATCCGGGAATGCTCGATGGTCTGGATCGGGTGGCAGATCTTGTCGAGCCATTGATTCAGAGTGCCGATCGAGTCGATGGTGCACGGATCGTTAAGGCCTGAATCGACAGGCCGGGCAGGCTTGCCATGCGGACTGAGAAAACAGGTTCAATATAGATGGCAGTCTTTTTCTATGTCCAGCATTTGCTTGGTATTGGCCATTTGCGACGTTCTGTCGCTATCGCCAATTGCATCGCAGGCTGTGGTGTTCCCGTTTATCTTGCCAGTGGTGGTACCCCAATTTCCGATCTGCAGCTGGCTGATAATATTGAAATGATTCAGTTGCCGCCGGTACGAGCCCGCGCTGGCGATTTTTCAGACCTGGTTGATGAGCACAACGATCAGGTTGATGAAAAATGGTGGCTGCACAGACAGCACCAGTTACGTAAAGCATGGACCGCCAGTCGTACCCCGATGCTGATCACTGAATCCTATCCATTTGCCCGCCGTATGATGCGGCAAGAATTGCTGCCATTGCTTGAGGCGAGTCGGAGTCAGTCTTTTAGCAAGCTAAACATCTGTTCGATCAGAGATATTCCACAGCCAAAGCATAAGCCCCGGCGTGTTGCCGAAGTTAGCAAGATTCTCAACCAATACTATGATCACGTGCTGGTACATGGCGATAAAAAGGTGGCAACACTGCAGGAGACTTTTCCTGATGTTGTCGCTGACTGCAAAGATATTTCCATTAGTTACACAGGCTATGTCGATACCCACAGCGCAGAGGTGGAAGCGTCGCCAGTCATCAGTGATGTGTTGGTCTCGGCGGGTGGCGGAGCTGCAGGTCTGCATATTTATCAGGCAGCTCTTAATGCGGCAGGCGCTGACAACAAGCATCTGTGGCGGCTGCTGATCGGACCTAATATCGCGGAATCGGATTTTGTCGAACTGCAGGCCGCAAAGAGCGATAATGTTGTCATTGAGCGCAATCGACCTGACTTCAGAGAGGTGTTAAAAGCTTCTACAGTCTCTGTGTCTCAAGCCGGATACAACACGCTTGTCGATATATTGCGCGCCGATGTTGCATCGGTGCTCGTACCCTATGCCAAATTCGGTGAGGAAGAGCAAAGTCTGCGTGCCCGAAAGTTTGCTGCATTTGGCAGAGCAGTTGTGCTTGAGGAAAACTCTCTTGACCCTTCATCTATGTTGACCGCTGTAGCCAATGCAAGGCAACTGAAAGAACACAAAAACTGGCAATCTGTTTTACTGAATATCGATGGAGCAAAGCAATCGGCGGCATTAGTGCAACAATGGCTAAATGCGCTGTGAGTCAAAACGCACAGATCTCTGGTGACAAGGGAACCGGGTGGAAGGCTTTTAACTGGAAGAGTCTGGATGATGAGCTCGCACTGTGGTCTCAACAGGGGCGTAAGGCCACATTTTGGTGGCGTGACGACGATGCCTGTTCGTCTACGGCAGAACTTGAAACACTGTTGCGGATAAGTGAGGAGTTTTCTGTACCTGTGTCATTGGCGATAGTGCCGGACAAACTGGAAGATGACTTGTGCGTACAATTGTCGGGTGTTAGTCGAATCAGCGTTCTGCAACATGGTTATGCCCATAACAGTCACGCGCCCGCAGCTGAAAAAAAAGCTGAATACGGAGCGCATCGACCAGTTGATGCAATGTTGCATGAACTGGAGCACGGCAGGACGTTACTGCAACACGCGTTTGGCGATCAATTCCTGTCTGTATTGGTTCCACCGTGGAACAGATACAGTATCGAGTTGCTGCCTCTCCTTTCTGGCCGGGGTTTTAGAGGGCTGAGTGCAATGTGGGCTCGTTTCGACAATCCTTTATCCATGCAAAACCAGCCGTTTTCAAAGCGACAGTCAGTTCCTGCTGTTTCCCGATTTTTACAGGTTAATACCCATATTGATCCGGTTGCATGGCGTTTCGATCGGGGCTTTATTGGTGAAAATGACGCGTTAGGGCAGCTGGTTTGCCATTTGCGATTGCGCAGAGAGTTTCCTCAGCTGGGCGATGAACCAACTGGGTTGCTGTCACATCATCTTGATCAAACTGAATCTGTGTGGGAATTTTGTCGCCGGTTCGCCGACAAAATAAATATTGATGACAATTGTTGTTGGTTGAGTGCTGGTGACATCTGGCGTTGAGCGGGGTGTATTGATCTGACCCTGCCTGCAGGCAACGTTCAGATTGTTTTAATGGTTACTTTACACTCGCCTCAAGCAGATTCTGCAAACGTGACAGGCAGTTGGTGTGTGAAAAGTTCTCATGCAGATTTTCAAAGCCGCGGTTAGCGAGGTTTTCGCGCAGTCTGCTGTCTCCTATTAGTAGCATTAATGCCTCTGTAAGTTGATCAACGTTGCGCTCTTCTACCAGCCAGCCGTTTTTGCCGTGGTCGATTAGTTCAGGTATGCCCGAGATGTTTGTACTCAGGCATGCAAGCTTCTGGCTTTGCGCTTCCATCAATACATTGGGCAGTCCGTCACGGTCGCCGTCCTCGCCAATAATGCTGGGTAGTACAAACAGGTCCGCATTTTGTAATGCGTTGAGCACCACGCTTTGCGGTTGTCCGCCCATCCAGGTGATCGATTGCTCAATACCTAATGAACTGGCCAGATCCTGTAGTTCATCAGTTAGCTCACCACCACCGATATGGATAAACCTCCAATGTAGGTGTGCTGGCAGATTCGCCAGTGAGTTGAGCAGATATGAGTAACCCTTTTTTGCGACAGTGCGACCCACCGAGAGTAATGTGACCGTCAGTGTTTCGGTGCTGCCATCGGAGTTGTTGCTTCTGTCTGGTGGATTGTCGAAGCGTGAAAGATCGATGCCGTGGTAGACGAGGTTTACCGTGTTTTCGATCTGAGCAAAAGCCCTCGGTGACCGATCCCCCTTTGTGAGTTCACTCAGATGCTCAAAGTTGGATCGAGTGCAGGTTACCAGCCACTCGATACTTTGCAGTTTTTCCCGTTTTTCCCAGTCAGGTATCGTCCAGATATCCTTGGCGTGAGCGGAAATAGACCAGGGAATAGACGTTAGCAGGCTGGCGTACTGAGTGACCGATGCGGGCGTGTGCATAAAGTGCGCGTAGAAAAAACGGGCATTGCTCGATACTTCGGTCGCCATTACGCAGCCCTGTCCGAAGCGACGCAAACGGCTGCGGGTCCGATCACGAGAAAAATCTTTAACAAACTGAACTGCCGCAGGCCAGAATTTACCGCGGGTGAGGCAAAGTAAGAGCGCTTTCAAAACCCGAACTGGTTGCCAATGCAGGTACTCTGGCAGGTACAATACCTCAGCTGTAATCTCATCGTGAATCGGGTGGGTGGCAGGGTCGTAAGGATGGCGCAGCGACACAATCTGAATGTTAAATCCGTTTCGTTCCAGTTCCCGGATCTCTTGTGCGATAAATGTTTCAGACAGACGCGGATAACCCTTTAGCACCACACAGAGGGTAGGGAGGCTTTTCGCGTCGAGGTCGGACATCGGCTTTCTCGGTTCATTCGTGGTAGATTGCCGCAGGACCCCACAACTTGCTGTGTTTAAGCCATTGCGACAGAACTTGTGCTGCTGCCTGCGTGATGCTGCGGGCCGTACAAATCGATGGTTTTATGGCGTATAAACCAGTGTGCACACGTTAAACCATCGTTAAAACGTTTTGCCGCGGCACGCTCTTGTCATGCGCCTGCTGCCAGTCAGTTTCCAGCCAGCCAGAATTACTACGTGCATGTCCCTAGTCTACTGTAGTGGAGCATCAGTGCTTTCGAAAGTTCGCTTTCAGCGCGCTGATAATTCGGTAATAATGCAGCAGTATTCAACGTATGAACGACGAAGATTTTCACATTGACAAAAGTACCGACCAGATAGTCGTGGTACTTGATGGGTGAATAGTTAAACTAAGGTACTCCGTTTTGGCGCTTGTCTGCCATTGCGGACCAGGTAAACACTATGGACAGATCGCTTTATCGGTATATCCTGAAGCTCAGCGCCCGGCAGCAGTTGCTGCTGCTGCTGTTGGTGCTTCTGTCAATGCCGATTGTCTATATCACACTTGAGCTCCCCAAACTGATTGTCAATCAGGCAATTGGTGGTGAAGGCGTGCCTGACACCCTGTTCGGCTACCCTATGGATCAGATAAAGTACCTGGTAGTGCTTTGTGTCGCGTTCCTGTCAGCGGTTACCATTGCCGGTCTGGTCAAATACGTGATAAATGTCATACGCGGCGTCATCGGTGAACAGGTTTTACGACAGTTTCGCGCGTCACTTTATGAACGTGTTTTAAGGTTTCCGCTACCGATGTTTAAGCGGGTCTCTCAGGGCGAAATCATTCCAATGATTACCGCTGAGACTGAACCGCTGGGTGAGTTCATTGGTGAATCCTTTTCACTGCCCATACAACAGGGTGGCCTGCTACTCACCTATCTGATTTTTATATTCTTACAAAACGTCTGGATGGGGCTGGCCGCAGTGTCTCTGTATCCGTTCCAGATGTGGATTATCCCCCGTTTGCAAATGGCGGTTAACCGGCTGGCAAAAAAACGGGTTCGAAAAATGCGGGAGATTTCCGCCGAAGTTGGTGAGACCGTGTCAGGCATTGGCGAAATTCACGGCAACGATACCAGCCGCCGTGAAAGGGCGTATTTCAATAAGAGTCTAAATGACATCTATGAACTGCGGTTTGACATATACAAGCGCAAATTCTTTATCAAGTTTCTGAATAATTTTCTTGCACAGTTGACTCCGTTTTTCTTTTACCTCGCAGGCGGTTACTTTGTCATTGTCGGAGAGTTATCTCTGGGCGCGCTGATTGCGGTTTTGGCAGCTAACAAAGATCTGGCTGGACCGTGGAAAGAGCTTCTTCGGTACTACCAGCGGCGAGAAGATATCCGTGTCAAGTATCTGCAGATAGTCGAACAGTTTTCACCGGATACGTTGATGGATGTACAGCTGCTTGACAAAATACCACCAACGCCAGTTGCATTCGCCGGTGAGCTGCAACTGCGCAATTTAAGTTATGCAGAAACAGAAAATTCCAACAGTATTAAGCGAATAAATACCAGTATAGATCTTAGCAAGCATATACAAATACTCGGTGACAACAACAGTGGTAAATCTGATCTGGCAAGTTTACTGGCACGCTTTTATCACCCAACCAGTGGTTCCATCCTGCTAAACGGCAGCGCAACATCAGCCCTGCCGCAGGCGGTCACCGGTCGCAGGATCGCATATGCTGGTCAAGTCAGCTATCTATTTTCCGGTAGTATATTTGACAACATTGTATATGGTCTTCAGCACACCCTGGTCGATCCGGAGTCGGATGATTGGAACGACTATGCAATGGCTGGTGTCGACAATCTAGACTCGCTGAAGGAGAAGGTTATTGATCTGATCGATGAAATGGGATACAGCGCGGATCTGTTTCGTTTCGGGATGTCGAGCAGGCTCAAGCGCAATAGCAACGAGTCGGTAGTTTCTGATATCAAGCTCGCTCGGCAGGCTATGTTCAAAAAGATAGACAGCGGTGATCTGTCCAGATTGGTTGAGCCTTTTAACAATGATGAATACAACGTCAATATGAGTGTTGCCGAGAATCTGTTGTTTGGAAACCTGAAGCACGACAGTTACTCAGTGAAAAACCTCTACGAACTTCCGTTGATGAAGAAGGTTCTAAAAGATACAGGGCTCGATGTTGACTTCAATCGAATTGGTCTGCAGTTAGCGGAATTGATGGTAGAGCTATTTACCGATGTGGAACCTGGCAGTGAACTATTTGATCAGTTCAGTTTTGTCGGCCCGGATGAATTGGCAGACCTGCAAAAATTGTTGTCGAGGCGTGATGCCGGGGGTGGAGGTAAAGCGATAGCCAAATCTGAAAGTGATATCATCGGTTCGCTGCCGTTCCAGCTTACTGTCTCGAGGCACAGATTGGGTTTGCTTGACGAGTCTCTGCAGCAAAAGATCGTACAGGCGCGAAAGGATCTTACGCAGCAATTGGAAAAATCTGATATTGATTACATTCCATTTTCAGCTGATGAGTATCAGCCCTCTTTGTCCGTGCAGGAAAACATTTTGTTTGGGAAGGTGGTTTACGGTCAGGCTTACGCAGAAGAGAAAGTCATGACTGCTATCGATGAAACGGTCAGTGATATCGGTATTTATCGAAAAATTGTTGCTACTGGCCTCGACTACGAAGTTGGCGTCGGTGGTGCTCGCTTGAGTGCAGCACTTAGACAGGGGCTGGTACTATGTCGCTGCCTGTTGAAGCAGCCAGATGTGCTCATTGTCAACGAGGCGACTAATGCTCTGGATGAAGCGGCGGAACAACGAATTATTCGTGTGCTTAGAGAAAAACAACGGGGCAAATCTCTGGTTCTGGTGTCTGGAACCAACAACCGTGATGAGTCCTTCGATCAACATATCACTATGAGTGAAGGGCGTTTGGTATAAATCGGTGTCGACCTGAGAATCTATGGTGTCTGATAGCCACTTCGGACAGATGACAGTAGCCGGCCGTTTGAAGTTGACGTGGTTAGAAAAACCCTGATCCCTGCCATATCTGAACCTGCGCTGATTATATACATCGCTGTCAGGGTGTTAGTAGCATGCAGACTGTGGTGGTGAAAAGACGGGTATCACGTAATAGCCCTGTCTAAGGCCTGTCAGCTACGCACGTATCACATCATTAATCGGACAGACACTGTTCAGGCACAGCAGGCCACAATGCAGCACGTTATTAATTGGGCTTGCTTCTATGTCTGTCAAACTTAAATTGGCTAGTGCGTTTGTTTTATTTGTCTCGATGTTTACTACCACCAATATTTTCGCCAATCACGAGCGGGGAGATCGTTATCCCGATCAGCCCTATGATTCTTATCGTCCACTGAGTTTCTACTTAGGTGGCGGGTACGGTTTTGGTGGTAATGAAGTTGGCCGGTTCGAAGATAGCAGTGGTGAAATTGAAAAGGTTCGAGGCGGCGGTGGTTTGCTGTTGGAAGGCGGTTTATTGTTGGCAGTTGATCCATCCACCGGTTTGCGTCTGACTGCGGGCTACCAGGCCGATGGCGTTAGCCGTGTGAATGGTGATTCATCGTTTGATCGAATGCGCTTCGATTTGACTTTTATTCGTTCAATAGGCCCGCATGAACTGGGCGTCGGTGTTACAACGCACACTTCGGTCGGCTATCAGTGCAACATCAGTACAGTGTGTGCTGGTGATATTGATTTTGACTCCGCTGTTGGTTACACACTCGAGTACGCCGTTAATCTGACCAACGGTTATCAATATGGCAAACGCCGATATCGAGGCAGATGGAATGCGGGCATGACCGGTTTACGTCTCGGTCTGCGCTTTACTGGCATTGAGTACACACCACGGCTTGCCAACATTGAATCATCAGACATCGTTGACGGTACCTCATTGTCGGCATTTGTTGGTGTGTCGTTCTAGCATTTTTTATTTCCCATAGATAAAGCGGGTTGGTGTATGGTCTCTGCTTTGCTCAAAAAAGCAGGTCCACCCCGACTATGGGACTCCACTACACAGGCGCACCTGTCGATCGCGCAGACGCGTTGCGTAAAGATGACGAACAGATCGATGCATTGTGGCTTCGCCATTCAACACTGATTGTGCCGCTCTATCGCCACAATAACTTTGTTGATCGCGAAAACTGCAACGCTGTAATAAAGTCGCGCGCAGAACTGGAAACGCTGGGAATCGTGCACGACACTGGCACACTGCTCGGCGTGCGTGATGACGTGGGCTTGTTTGCCGTCGACTGCGATAGCGACAGTGCTGAACAGTGGATGGCCGCAGAACCACTTGGCGAATTTGCGGATCTGCGCACCACCGGCCCCCTGCTGCCGCAGGATGAAGCAGCGCTGCTAGCCTATGCGAAGGGTGTCTTGTACTGGCAACAAAACAGCCGATTTTGTGCACGCTGCGGCGGCAATAATCATCTTCAGCATGCTGGCCATGCTATGCATTGTGAGCAATGCGGCAAGCAGGTATTCCCACGCACGGATCCGGCAGTGATCATGTTAGTCGAAAGAGTGTCGGCGAATGGAGAACGGTGGTGTTTGCTTGGCCGCAGTCCAGCCTGGCCTGAGGGTGTATATTCGACTTTAGCCGGTTTCGTTGAAACCGGGGAGTCACTTGAGGAGGCTGTTGCCCGAGAAGTTCATGAAGAGGCAGGAATTGTCGTTAGCAATGCGAGGTATCTTGCCTCACAACCCTGGCCCTTCCCGCAATCGATTATGCTCGGCTTTGTTGCGACTGCGGAAACCGAGGAAATTACGATAGATGAAAATGAACTCGCCGAGGCCCGCTGGTTTACCGATCATGAAATCGCAACATTTGGCAGTTGGGGAGAGGAAACATCAGGTCCGAAATTACCCCGGCCCGATTCGATAGCCAGGTTTTTGATTGAAAGCTGGCGCACAAATAATATTGGCCAGTGAGCTAGCGGTGGCTTCAGCTGGCATGCGTCAAATAGACGTGCGGTAGTTTGAATCGATCGTTAAATTCGCGCCTGGCACTGCGCCAGAAACGACCGGGTGTGTTTGCGCTCAAACGCACGGGTGCACTAATCTCTTTCAAACCCAGCCCCCGACAGAGGGTGACCAGGCAGGTTCGGGTAAAGGCATTGATGTGTTCGAGGGGGTGGATGGCATTCATTGACGGGCTCCAGCCACTCGTGCGTAACGTGTCGGCAACGCCTCTGCCATCTGGTACGCGTAGTAAAAGAACGCCAGACGGCGCAAGCAGTGTCTTTAATTGACTGATAATCTGCGCAGGGTCAGCGACATGCTCGAGCACCTGGTTTGCGTAGATAAAATCTACACTGGATGCTTCGATGTCACTAAAGTCAGTGGCAATAGACACTCCCATCGACTGTGCATGGGAAATTCGTTCTGACGAGAGCTCCATGCCGGTAACTTTGTAATTGAATGCTGTAGCCATACGACACCAGTAGCCCCAGCCCATACCGAACTCGACAACGCGAATATCGTGCGGTGGTTTGTCAATCAAGCGCGCAATGGTCTCGCACTCGGCGGCATATTTTTGAAACAGCTTAGATTTGCTTTGTTGTCGTTTACGCCGACTCTGATCGGCGTCTATCCACTGGCCGTACAACAGCTCCATTCCGGCCTGATCAAGAATGTGCTGCTGGAAAACCAGTTTGCAAAACTGGCATTCGCAAATGGTGTACTGATGATTGTGCAGTAGATCGGACTGAACTCTGGACTGGTAAAATGTTTCGAGAAAGCCAGCCATTTCGGGTTGTGAAAACTCGATGTTGCACAACACCGAAATATCAATGCTGTCGCAGGCCGGGCACTTCTCGCGCGTGGCGAACACTTACTTGTAGGGGTCTGCAGCATCACGCAAGCCATCACCGAAAAAGTTGAAAGCGAGGATGACGATGATTACGTTGACGACAGGCAGAATCAGCCATGGGTAGAGAGCCACGACGTTGATATCCTGGGCTTCGTTTAACAACACGCCCCAGCTGGTTATCGGGGGGCGCAAGCCGAGCCCGAGAAAGCTTAAAGCGGTTTCACCAAGGATCATGCTTGGCACAGACAGTGATGCAGAGGCGATAAGATGACTGCTGAAGCCGGGTAGCAAATGCCGTGTGATAATGCGCTTTGGTTTAGCCCCCATTAACTCTGCCGCTGTACAGTAGTCTTCTTCTCTAAGGGCAAGTAACTTCGATCGGACTGCACGTGCTAGCCCTGTCCAGTCGAGCATCGCTAAAATCACGGTGATGCCAAAGAACACAAGTAGCGGGCTCCAGTTGACCGGTAGTATCGCGGATAAGGCCATCCACAATGGCAACTCCGGGAAAGATCTGATGACCTCGATGGTACGCTGAACAATAAAATCTACCCAGCCACCGTAGTAACCAGCCAGGCCGCCCAGCAGAATACCGAACGCGAAACTGATTGCGATGCCGATCAGGCCGATGGTAAGTGAGATACGTGCGCCGTACATGATTCTGGAAAACATATCGCGACCCAGTCGATCAGTACCAAGCAAATACATATCGGAGTTTTCCGGTGGGCAGATCAAATGGAAATTGCCCTCTACCAGACCCCAGAACTTGTATGAGTCACCTGAACAGAAAAAGCGGATTGGCTTTGGCTCGGTAGTATCTTCTGTGTACTCGCGCAGAAATGTTTCCATATTCATTTGCACGCTGCGGTCATATACAAACGGCCCAACAAAGCTTCCTTCATGAAACAGGCGCACTCGTTGTGGTGGGGCGTAAGTCGCATCGTCATTGCCGGTATGCAGGTTGTATGGCGAGATGATTTCAACGAAAAGTATTGATACATACATGCACAGCAACACCAGGCCCGATATGACTGCCAGGCGGTGTCGCTTGAGTTTCCACCACATCAACTGCCACTGTGATGCCAGATATACCTTTTCCTGTTCCGGTGTTAGCTGCTCAATGGAATGAGGGTCAAACGGGGCATCGGAAACAAAATGCTCATTCTTATCCATTAGCGGTTGTCTCCCTGTAGCCGAACTCTGGGATCGAGAGCGGCCAGTGCGAGATCTGATATCAGCACGCCGACCACAGTGAGGACGGCTAAAAACATCAGGAAGGTTCCGGCCAGATACATATCCTGACTTTGCAGGGCATCGAGCAGCATTGGTCCTGTGGTTGGCAAGGACATGACAACGGCTACAATTTCAGCTCCTGATATTACCTGCGGCAGCAGGTTGCCAACATCGGCTACAAAAAAGTTCATTGCTATTCGCAGCGGGTACTTTCTCATTAGCTTGCCTGGCGGCAGTCCTTTAGCCCTGGCGGTTGTGACGTACTGCTTTTGTAGTTCGTCGAGCAGATTGGCTCGAATGCGTCGAATCATACCTGCGGTGCCGGATGTGCCGATGACCACTACCGGTATCCACAAGTGCGCCAGCACATCCTTTACTTTGGCCCAGCTCCATGGAGCATCAATGTACTCCGGTGCCATCAACCCGCCTATCGATGTTCCGAAATAGACATTAGCCAAATAAAGCATGATCAGGGCGAGTAAAAAATTGGGTGTTGCCAGGCCAATGAAGCCAAGAAAAGACAGGCCGTAGTCACCCCAGCTGTATTGGTGAGTCGCCGAATAAATTCCGATGGGAAATGCGATGATCCAGGTAAAAATAATTGTGACAATAGATATCAGTACCGTGAGTATCATCTTGTCACCGATTACTTCGCGGACAGGTAGCTCGTATTCAAACGAATAGCCAAAGTCCCCCTGCAACATGCCGGTGACCCAGGTGAAGTACTGCTCCGGCATGGATTTATCCAGTCCGTATTCCTTACGCAAATACTGGATTTTCTCTTCATTAACTGACTCACCCTGGCTTTGCAGTTCGGCGATATAACTTTCCAGATAGTCGCCGGGGGGAAGCTGGATTATTACAAATACCAGAACGCTGATAATTAGCAGCGTTGGGATCATCGTCAGAATACGACGAATAAGATAAAAAAACATAGTTAACGCCGTTCTTTGGAAAACCAAAAAGTATCAGGTTGATAAACACCAAAGTAGGCCGTTACCGATATATCGTAGATACCTTCTTCTGGCACATTATTGAGGTGTTTATTCACTACTACTGGCTGCTTCACACCATTGACAATGCCGATGCTGAAGATCTGGTCAGTGTTTATTGCGAGCATGTTGTGCCAGATTGCTTCGCGTTCTGAATCGGTG
Source organism: uncultured Granulosicoccaceae bacterium (assembly GCA_937957915.1). Taxonomy (GTDB): domain Bacteria; phylum Pseudomonadota; class Gammaproteobacteria; order Granulosicoccales; family Granulosicoccaceae. The sequence continues at coordinate 163,826 of CALGNZ010000047.1, forward strand.
GTTGCCATACGCCAGTCATCGTAAAGCTTCACCAGTTCTTTGCCTTCAGGTAAATCGGGTGCCTCTCCGGCCCTGCCACCAGTTTCAATGTATTCACCCCACTTGGGCCATTGGTACTGGTACTTACTGGTCGGGGAAATCCAGCGCGGTATAGAGTTAGCGGAGGGCAGGCCGTTTTCGAGGCCACCCCAGATTGCCATCATCGCCTCTCCGGAAAATACACGGCTGCGAAATACCTCTCGCTGCGAGGGCACGCTAAAAAGTTTAACGCCAATTTTCAACCAGCTATCGTGTATCAACTCCAGTACATCAGTTTGTTCAGTGCTCTCGCCTGCGGTTTGGACCGGTATTTCAAGTGGCCTGCCGTCTGGAAGCTTGCGGATTCCACGATCGTCACGCTCGGTCAGGCCAATACCATCCAGAAGTTTATTTGCGGCTGCAATGTCAAACTGGCTCCAGGTCTCCGCGTACTCGGGTTTGTACAGGCTGCTTTCACTGATGACGGTGTTATTACTGGGCTTAGCCAGTCCAAAATATACAACCTGGTTTATCTGTTTGCGATTAACACCCATTGACAGTGCCCGCCGGAAGTCGGCGTTACGCATCAGTGCCTTAAACTCCGGGTCATTGGTATTAAGGTTAGGGTACAAAGCCAGTTGTGCGCCTTTAGCAGTAGACCAAAGGTGTACAAGGTAGGGGTGATTTTTTGTTCCCTTTTTCAGGAACGGGTAGTTATCGAGTCTGATATAACGTGCCTGTAAATCAGCTTCGCCAGCACCGGCTTTTGCGGCTATCAGTTTGTTTGATGCAATTGCTATCACGACATCGTCGATATAGGGCAATTGCTTACCAGTGCTGTCTACGCGGTGAAAGAAGGGATTGCGGTTAAACACAAAGCGGTCAGAGGGAGGCTTTGTAGTGTTGCGCCATGGCTGTAATGTAGGCAATTCCGGGTTGCTTTGTTTGTAGGGTCTGTCTTTGCCATGGTGCACTGCCATCCAGTTTCGCTTGCCAGACTCTGTAACCATTTTTGCCATGGCCTCATCACCAGCGTACTTTTTATGAAATTTCTTCAGGTAATGAGCGGGCTTGTACAGATACAGCGGATTCGGGCCTGCAATAGCCGGCAGAAAATACGGGTTGCTGTTTTTCCACGTATAACGCACGGTGCGATCGTCAATGATTTCAAACGCTGGCAATTCTCCTTCCACCATTAAAGCGCTTTCCATTCTGCCTTCGGCCAGTTCGCTGTTGAGAATGATGTCTTCCCAAAAGTATCTGAAGTCTTCACTGGTAAAGGCCGCACCATCGGACCATTTATGACCGGTTCTCAGAACGAAGGTGAATATACGGTCATCCTCCACTTCAAATGACTCGAGTATGTCGGCCTGTAATTCCTGGTTTCTGTCGTAGGCTATAAGGCGTGCATAGCCATATATTGTCATCTGCCGTATATCTTTGGCCTTGCCCATTAACAAACGCATTGCACCACCGTATTCGCCTGGTCCCTGGCCTTCGCCAAATGTAACCACCCGTGGATTTGCCGGCAGACGTTCTTCAACCGGTGGCAGCTCGCCGGCTGCTATTGCATCCTCAAGTGAAGGTGCGCCTGTCCAGTTAGAGGAGAGTGCTTGTGTTGACAAAAATAAAAATCCGACAGCAATTACACATTGCCCGATTGGCGACACGATTTTCTTTATGGGCTGATATTTCTTCATGTTATTGAGATTTCCCCACCGCATCGGTGTTGTCCGGTGTAGATAATGATTGTAAGGGTTAAACAGTAGAGCCAACGCGAACAAAGTGACGGTCACCCATGTCGCGGAAATCAGTTGGCTGGTTCAGTGAATAGCTTTCCGGCCATAACTCCGAATCAGCCCCGCTGGCGCCATCGAGGGCTGCGAAATTCAGCGGCTTGGTCGGGTCTGGATGCGGTACCGCAGCCAGTAGAGATTTTGTATAGGGATGGATTGGGTTATCAAACAGTTGTTGTTTGGTTGCCAGTTCTACCAGGTTGCCTTTACACATTACCGCTATGCGATCAGCGATATAATTCACCACTGCGAGATTGTGGGTGATGAAAAGATAGGTAAGCCCCAGTTCCTGTTGCAGGTCTTTCAGCAGATTGAGTACTTGTGCCTGAATTGAAACATCGAGTGCGGATACCGGTTCGTCGCATACGATCAGTTTTGGCTTCAGTGCGAGCGCACGGGCAATACCAATTCGCTGCCGTTGGCCACCTGAAAAGCTATGTGGGTAGCGACTTAAAAATCGTGGATCCAGGCCAACCAAACGAATTAACGATTTGGCCCATTCTCTTTGATAGTCTTCATCACCGATATCGTGAATGATCAGAGGCTCACGAAGTATATCAAGCACAGTCATTCGTGGATTGAGGCTTGCGAATGGGTCCTGAAATACCAGCTGCATCTTGCGCCTGAAACGGGTCAGATCGTCGTCTCGCAATGTTTCCAGTTGTATGCTTCCTTCGTCCTCGCAGTGGAAGACAATGTCACCCTGATCGGGAGATTGCGCCAGCATCAGCATCTTGCTGAGTGTGGTCTTGCCACAGCCACTTTCTCCGACCAGTCCAAAACATTCGCCCCGATCTATCGTGAACGACACATCATCTACCGCTTTCACTTTGCTGGACTTACCGCTACTAAACATACCGGTATTTCTGATCGTAAATGATTTACTGAGATGGTTGACGACGAGGTGTGGCCCTTCGGGTACTGTTCCGGCGGGTTTTTGATCTTCGAGCATGGTATCGAGGCTGTACTCAGCTTCGCGCACTGGCGTCAACCGCTCACCTGGTTTCATATCGAAATGAGGCACGGAGTGCAGTAGCGCCTTCAGGTACGGATGCCCCGGTGCACTGAAAATTTTATCAACCGGGCCGCTCTCGGTGATTTCACCGTGATACATCACGACTACCCGATCGGCAACATTCGCAACTACGCCGAGATCGTGCGTAATAATCAGTACAGCCATATTCAGCTTTAGCTGTAGCTGGTTAATGAGTTCCAGGATACGAGCCTGCATGGTTACATCGAGTGCTGTTGTTGGCTCGTCGGCAATGAGCAGCGCGGGGTGACACACCATTGCCATGGCAATCATTGCACGTTGCCGCAGTCCACCAGACAGTTCAAACGGATACATTCGCATTGCGCGTGATGGATGCGGAAACCCGACCTGTTCCAGCATGTGTTCGGTCGCTGACATGCCGTCATGTTTGCTAAAACTGCGATGCAGGAATAGCGCTTCGCTGATCTGATCGCCAATGGTGTGTACCGGCGACAGGGAGGTCATTGGTTCCTGAAAAATAATGGAAATACTACCGCCGCGAATCGCTCGCATAGATTTGCTGTCGCGCGGGAGCTGTGCGATATCAACTACCCGATTGTTTTGGTCTGGGTCAGCAAACAGAATGTTGCCGTCGCTAATTTGTGCGATCTTCGGCAGGATGCCTAAAATGGCCTGCGCAGTTACCGATTTTCCAGATCCGGATTCGCCTACCAGGGCCAGTGTTTCACCGCGTTCAATAGAGAGGGATACATCCCTGACTGCGGTGATGTTGCCGCCGTGAATAGTGAAGTCAATAGACAGGTTATTAACCTGCAGCAGCAGATCCGGATTTACTGAGAAAGGGCTGGTTTCACCATCGCTTACCTCGCTTGATCTCTTGCCCTGCACCGCGCCTTCGCCGGTTTGAGAATCGATTGTCGAAATGACCTTTTCCTCTTTCGGATAGTTCTACTACCAGGGGCATCATCAGCTCGGGTAAATTTCCGCAGCTGTGCTTGTCCCTGTCGTTTGGGCGTACTTCATACAGTGTGCCTGTTGACACAGGTTTGGTCGGTCAACTTTCGAGCGTTACCCGGCACTCGCCCGCTGGGGCGTAGTCTAGCGTGATTAATTGCCGGGAATTTACCTATTTGCTGCTTACACTTTGTAAAACACTTGGTCCACTGCTGGAAATTACGTTGATCTGCCTACATTACAATGATACTAGGTCAGATGGAGCGATCCAATGAACGAAAAGCACAAAGACGAATTTAGCAGCTCTGAAGACAAATTTTCCGAGCTGGGGCAACAGGCGGGAGCCCTGCTGGGTCAATTGTTAGCCAGTGCCGAGCAGTTTGGGCGGCACATGTCGAAAGAGAGTCAGGCATGGTCAGAATCCCAGCCGTCAACAGAGTCGTTTGCATCTGCGTTAAGGCAGGCTGGTGACGAGTTCCGGGAAACCGCTAATCGCGCAGCGGAAAGCATGTCGGATTCGTTGCGCAGCAACCCGAACAACTCCAATGAAACGATGGCTGAAACGGATGACGCAGCTGATATTAAGCCGGGCAATGTTCGCAAGATCGGCGGTGCTGCGACGGCAGGTGCGCGGCGGTCGAATGCAGATGAAACGGGCGAGCAGCCATCTGCTGCCGGTGAAGCGCCGTCGATGACCAGTAACGCTGCTCATCGCGCAGCGCAGCTGGCTGAGATGTTTCGCAATGATCCCGGGTTGTCAGACCTCAGTGCTGACGAATTCGATGCGCTTAAAACACTGTTGGAAAAACAGTATCGCGATATTCGCGAGTTCCAGCGCACGAAGTAAACTGTCAGGCTGTTTTGGCCGCCGCTCAGGCGCGCGGCGGAACCTCTATTGCGAATATTGCGAACGCTCTGCCATTGCGGGAATGCACTACTTTGAGCGGGCTCACAGCGACCTTGTAAATCGTTTTCGCTGTGGCCCGCCTGACTTATGTCTGTCTGCCAGAGCAGGCTTTGTTGACTACCTTAGACCAGCGTTACCAATTCCTCAGAACTGGTCGGGTGGATAGCGACGGTGTCGTCAAAATCCTTTTTTGTCGCTCCCATCTTTAAAGCGACGGCAAAACCCTGCAACATCTCGTCGACGCCCTCGCCAATCATGTGAATGCCCACCACTTTTTCATCAGCGCCTTGCACAACCAGCTTCATGGCAGTTTTTTGTGGATGCCGGGTAAAAGCGTGGTACATCGGTGTGAAGGTGGCGTTATAGCACTTGATATCATCACCGAATTTTTCACGCGCCTGATTTTCCGTTAAACCAACTGCGCCTATAGGGGGGTGGCTAAACACGATCGAGGCAATGTTGGAGTAGTCGAGATGTCGATCCGACATGCCCCCAAAAAGGCGATCTGACAGCCTGCGCCCGGCTGCAATGGCGACAGGAGTCAGCTGCGCTCGGCCGGTGACGTCACCTATAGCGAATATGTTGTCGACATTAGTTGCCTGCCATTTATCGGTTGGTATATAGCCGCGCTGATCCACCTCAATGCCGGCTGCCTGTGGATTGAGCTCTTTACTCAGAGGTCGTCTGCCAATTGCCCAGATGACCTGATCGTAAGGCCCTAATTGCTCACCGCCTTGCTTCGGCACAATTGCGATTTGGTCGCCAACTTTTTGCAGACTGTCGATTTCGGTGTTGTTAACAATTTGCAGCCCGTCGTCATGCATGATCTGGGTTAGCGTAGAGGACAGGATGTCGTCAAATTCGCGCAGGAAGTGTTGCTTGCGGATAATCAGATTTACATCGCTGCCAAGCGCGTGCAGCATGCCCGCCAGTTCAACGGCGATGTAGCCGGCACCGATCACTGCAACCTTCTTTGGTTGGGTTTTCAGTTCGAAGAATCCATCGGAACTAATGCCGAGTTCGGCTCCCGGGATGTTTGGAACATCGGGTGTGCCGCCGGGGGCCAGCAGAATTCTCTCAGCGGTAACCTGTTTGTCTCCGACCTGCACGGTGTGAGCATCAAGCAGGCTTCCGTGGCCATTGAGCATGTCGACGTTTTCGCCGGTCAGGTTCTTTTCGTAGATGCCGTTGAGGCGCCGGATATAGTTTTCACGATCTTCAACCAGTTGTGTCCAGTTGAAGCCTTTTTGTTCGACATCAAAGCCGTAGCCCTCTGCATCTCGAATCGCATGGGCGATGTGCGCTCCGTACCACATGATTTTTTTCGGCACACAACCTCGGTTGACGCAAGTACCACCGTAGCGGTCAAATTCAACGACAGCGCATTTGGCGCCATGGCGTGCAGCTCGTCTGCTGGCGGCGACGCCACCACTGCCTCCGCCAATTGCAACCAGATCGTATTGATAGCTCAAAGAAATCTCCTAAGTTAAGGCAGTATTGACAGAAAGGGGTGGACTTGGTTCGGTTTAAAAGCTTTGTGACTGGGCTTGAAAACTAAACAAAAAAGACAATATAGCAGCTGAGTCAGTACAATTCGTCTGCGAAAGTATTTTAAACACGTTGAGCTGTAGCCAGTTGTTGCAAGTTAGCCTGACTCTGCTAATCAGTAATTAGCGGGGTAGGCCGCCGCGGTCTGCAGCGATGATATTATCACTGTTACACGTTGCAGACCTGATGGCGCAGCAGCAAGTTTAATAATCGGCAACTGCGTTTCTGCGATGAGTCTTCCCACCGCAAGTACCGCTGTATTTAGTTCTACAAAAATGGCTGTGCGACCCTCTTTGATGAATATGCCCTCTCTGATAAACGAACGTGTTGGCCACTACGTAAAGCTTGTAAGGGCTGATAAGCCCATCGGCGCGCTGCTACTGCTGTGGCCCATGTTGTGGGCGCTGTGGTTTGTCTCGTCAGGAAACCCTGATGGAGCTGTGCTGCTTGTCTTTTTGTCTGGCACATTTTTAATGCGATCTGCCGGCTGTGCCATCAATGACTACGCAGATCGGAATATCGACGGGGCCGTAGCAAGGACTCGCTCGCGTCCGATTGTAACGGGCGCTGTATCCCCGCGAGAGGCGCTGCTGGTGGCGGCGTTTCTGGCGCTTGTGTCTTTTCTACTGGTGCTGACCATGAATCGATTGACGATCTTGCTATCGTTTGTCGGTGTGGTTCTGGCTGCGGCGTATCCTTTTTCCAAGCGAGTTACCTACTGGCCGCAACTGGTGCTTGGTTTGGCTTTCGGATGGGCGGTTCCGATGGTTTGTGCGGCACAAACAGGTCATATTGGCGCCACCGGCTGGTTGATTTATCTGGCGGCTATTATCTGGGCGTTTGCCTATGACACTATTTACGCCATGGTTGATCGCGACGATGATCTGTTGCTTGGTGTGAAATCGACGGCAATTCGCCTTGGGCAGTATGATGTAGCGGCGGTTGCCATTGCGCAGGCACTGGTACTGTTGATTGTGTTGCTGGTTGGTCTGTCACAGAGTCCTGGCTGGTTCTTTCTGACCGGAATGTTAATCGCTGCAGCAGTTGCTCTGTGGCAGCTTTATTTGATTCGCCACCGTGATCCGAAAACCTGCTTCAGGGCTTTTCTGGCCAACAATTATTTGGGGGCTGCTATCTTTTCAGGGATCGCATGCCAGTACCTGGCTGATTGATCCTGATTGACCGGGTGGTTTGTTATTCCATTGAAAACCATTCACTGGAATCGCAACCATCCAGCCAAATTCTCGGCTATCGCTTTGAAACTCAACTTTTTTACTAATGAAGCAGACCAGGCATGCGTGATTTACTACAGCAGCTTATACATCGCCAGCATGCAGCCATCGCTGGTGACCAAACAGATAGCGATAGACTGAATGCAGAGCGGGAGAACCTGACATCGCTGGTGCTCGCAGATGCTGCTCTGGCCAAAGCCGATTCGGTGTTTCCGGAGCATCCGCTACAGATTGTGGTGATCGGGCCTACTCAGGTTGGCAAGAGTTCCGTTGCCAATATGCTGATTGGCCAGAACCTGGCAGATGCGAGCCCAATAGCCGGTTATACCGTGCACTGTCAGGGGTTTTACCTGACTAACAAAGAAGCGTCCGGCATTGATGCAGACTGGCTAAATAATATTTTTGATGGACAGTTGCAGCGATCACAGGAATCCCTGGATCGGGATTTACTGTCGGAATATTCCCTGTCAATTGTAACGCCACAAAATCAGCTACAGAACCTGGTGGTGTGGGATACGCCGGACTTCGATTCGGTTGATTCTTTGAACTACAGCGTGCCGGTGCTGCGAGCAATCGCAATGGCAGATCTGGTGGTGTTTGTTGTCAGCAAGGAAAAGTATGCAGACAAATCTGTTTGGAATCTGTTGCGGCTGCTGCGAGACCTGAATGTACCTCTGATACCAGTGATGAATAAAACGCCGGTTTCAATTCGCGATGAACTGGCGGAGTCTTTTCGATCCAAATATGCGCGCATCGCAGATGCAGGCGAAGTGGCAGAGCTGCGATTTGTCGATGACTATCGAGAACAGATGGATCAATCGTTCAGCAGCGATGACGTGCAACAGTTGCACGCAGAAATATCCTCGGTGGCGAGCCGTCGCAACCCCGAGGTGCTGAGCAATTCAGCGCACGACTTTGTGAAATTACATTGGGATGACTGGACCGCACCGGTCACGGCGGAACATCAGTTGCGAGCGCAGTGGAAGAGCGATGTTGATCTGGTTTGCGACGAGGCAATTCGGCTGTACCAGAGTGAGTATTTGCAACACGATCGGTACAAGGAAACCTTTCAGCTGGCATTGGCCGAGCTACTTACCTTGTTAGAAGTGCCCGGGTTGGCGGAGCCAATAACCAGGCTTAGAAGCCTGGTTACCTGGCCGGTGCGCAAATTGAAGCAGGCGGCGGAATCTCATCAGTCTGCGTCGTCCGGAATTAAGGACGACCGCAGCGAAGAGCGGCGATTGCTTGAGCAGTTGGCTGAGCATGCAATGACACAGCTTGCTGCAAAATGTGCAGAACGGCAGTCGGACCCTGCTTACTGGACACCGCTTGTAAACAGTCTGGCAGCAAAACAACCTGAGTTGGTGAACAACTACCATCGGGCCCTCGACAGTTATCAAATTATGTTGCAGGGCGAGGTAGAACGAGCTGCTCAATCGTTGTATAAAAAGTTACAGGAGCAGCCGGCAACTCTGAACAAGCTGAGAGCGGCGCGAGTCACTGCTGATGCTGCGGCAATTGTTTTGGCCGTCAAGTCGGGAGGTCTGGGTGCTGTGGACCTGGTGCTGGCGCCAGCAATGTTGTCACTGACAACGATGCTGACAGAGGGTGCGTTGGGCAAGTATATGGACAATGTGCAAAATGACTTGCGTAAATATCAACAACGCGAAATGACAACACTGATCAACAAGAAGTTGCGTCAGCGACTAAAGTCGATTGCGTCGGATTCTGATCGTAGCGACGAACTCTACATCAGTGAAAAGCAACTATCGGAAATTGCCGAGTCGATTGGACTACGGGCGTGAATACAAAGCCAGTTGTGGTTAGTATTGAATAGTCCTCTATGCCGCCAGTCCATAGCCTTTTCGTGCGTTGTTGCAGAGTCTTGATAGCGTTCGTGTCAGCGACATCGATTTATAGATCAAGGTGTAAATATGTCTGATCGTGAAGTACGTGAGCTATACGAGGATGGAATATCTTTTCGTCGGGAGTTGATCGCCAGGCACTGGCTTGCGGATACCGACACAGGGTCGGCTGACCCCTTGCAGTACAGCCCGGGTGATCTGTTTGCCAGCGCAGACAGACCGTTGGTAGTTGGCCTGTTTGGAGGTACTGGTGTTGGCAAGAGTTCGTTACTGAATCGACTGGCTAATGCGGATATTGCTCGTACCGGAGTAGTCAGGCCGACGTCGATGGAAATTACCGTGTATCTGCACGAGAGTGTTGAAATTAATGCGCTGCCAGCGCATTTCCCGCGTGAAAATATCTCTGAAAACCGCCATCTTCATCAGCGTTTTGCCAGCGTTATGTGGGTTGATATGCCAGATTTCGACAGCGATGAGACGCAAAATCGAGAACAGGTACAGCAATGGCTGCCGCATATCGATTTGTTGATCTATGTCGTTTCACCGGAGCGCTATAAAGATCAGCAGGGCTGGCAATTACTACAGCAACACGGCTACCGCCATGCCTGGCTGTTTGTGATGAACCACTGGGATCGCGCGCAGGAAGTGCAGCACTCGGACTTTAACGAACTACTGGTCAGGGCCGGCTTTGAGTTACCAAAAATATTTCGTACCGTCTGCAGTGGTGAATTCCATTCGCAAGATGAATTTGAACAGCTTTCGGAATACGTGTCCAAGTTGTCGGAACGCAAATATATTTCATTACTCGATGAAAGAGGGTGGTTGAATCGCTTGCATGCGCTAGGTGGTGATATAGATGAGTGCATCGCACTGTTGGAAACTGCAAAAACCGGCGCTGTGCTCAGTGATGTCTTCACGCATGAGATGCAGCAAATGGAGGCCTCCGCCATCAGTAATCTGGCACTGCCGTTTAAAAACTACAGTGAACGATTTAGTGTGGCCAGGATATCCCCGATTCAAACTGTTTATAAATCACTGAGGGGAGGTTCCCCGGGTTCCAGTGATGAGGCGGTGGCCTCGCAGCTTGCCACTGGCAACGATGTTGAAGCATTGTGGGATGATTGGTCGACCACCCGTCTTGAAGATGCGCTGCTTAGATTCAGTCAGTCTAAAGAACTGCATGGTTACCCTGCCAGCCGTTTGCTGCCGGCAACTGATGAGCTAAAACGTTCGGCGGTACTGCGCATAAAAGAAAAGCTCCAGGAAAATTTGAATAGGGCTTTGTTGAAGCCTGGTACGCAATGGCAGCGTTTGGCAGTGTCAGTTGCCGGTTACCTGCAACTGTTGCTACCTTTACTCGTGGTGTTATGGATTGTTTACAGAGCATTAGAAGGATTTATAAGCGGCGCTGCAGACCGCACCGCCTATGTTGGTATGGATTTTCTGGTCAACGGTTTAATACTTGGCGGAATCAGCTGGCTGGTGCCGTGGCTGCTGGCGCATTTGCTAAAACCATCGATCCCCGGGTCCGTTAACGCGGCATTGCACAGTGCTGTGAGTTCAGCGGTGAACCAGACCAAAGGTGAAGTTGCTGTAGACTTTGACTCAATTGCTGCCGAGAAGGATGAGTTACTCAGGCGTGGCGTACCACTTCAGCAAAAGATAAGACATTTGTGTAACCGCACATCGATACTGCAGGATACCGAGTTGAATAAACTCGTGTTGCCACACGGCCAGCAACAGGAGCAGTCTGGCGAAACCGGTTAACCTGGTCTGGTTTGTGACGATCACGGAGTGCGCGCAAATGCCCATACATCGACTCGACTGGCGCCTGCTGCAAGTAGTGACCGTGCCAGTGTGGAGCAGGTAGCCCCGGTCGTATAGACATCGTCGACGACCGCAATTGTTCTGCCCGCTACAGCGTTGTTTACCAAAAACGCACGTCGCATATTTCTCGCCCGCGCGCGCGCACCGAGTGCTGCCTGCCGATCACCGGCGATGACTCGTGTTGCAGCTGACTCCTCCAGCGGTATGTGCAGACGTTTGGAAAGGTGCCGGGCAATGATCCGGGCCTGGTTAAATCCTCGCTGGCGGTAGCGCGAACTGTGCAGAGGGATTGGAATGAGGCGATCGGGAAGCGTGGTATATCGGGTTTGCACTGACTGAAAAAGCAGCTCTCCAATTAACCGGCCGTACTTGGTGTCGTCCGCGTACTTGAGGCGGCGGATCATAAAATCGGCTGGCGGCCGATACAAATAAGGGATGACAGATTCACTGATCGGTCCTCGGCTCGCAATGCATCCGCCACACCTGAGGACAGACCCCCGGGCGTCCATCGGGGCTGGTAGTGGTAGTGCACAGACATGGCAGCACTGCGAATTACGCGGCAAATTGACAAGACAAGCCGAACACAGGTCCAGTGCACCGGTTGCCTGGTCGTCGCAAAGTACACAGGTTGACCGGGTAAATTGGCTGTAAAGAAATTGAAGCATGTGTTTTGACAACCCTGTCACAGATTAATGTGAACCATTTGATGCAAACCTAGGTTACAAAGGTGTTGGCAAGCATAAATAGGTCGTCTAATTGTTGATACATGTACAAAAAGTTGTGTTAGCATTAATACAGCCGTGTACGTATTTTGATATTAGTCGCTAGGATAACTATCAGTAACGCGTAAAAGGTGGTGTGGAGTAGCTGAACAACTGAAAAATAACAGCTACTGATGCAGCAAAAAACAAGTAGAGCGCGTTCAATCGTGTAATCTATGGGCGGACAGGGTCAGTTTGTTAGTCACTTGTCCAAATCCTGTTCAACAAGCAATCGCAAATCGGAGTGATTCAATGCAAACAAAACTCCTGTCTGTCGCTATAGCTGCTGCGCTGCTGACCGGCTGCGGCACGCTCTCGGGCGGCAGTTCTTCGGAAGCCATAGAGGCTACGTCCAGTTATATAGCTGACGCAAGGGGCAATGTCGTTGCCCACGGTGGTGGGTGTACCAGATCTAGTGGATGGTCAACGGATTCAGCAAGTGCTGCCTGTGAGGGCGGTGAAGATGAGAAAATGGCAGATAAAGCGCCTGAGCCAGTGAAAGCTGCTGAAGCGCCACCTCCGCCACCTCCTCCGCCACCACCAGCACCGGAAGCACCAGCGAAGGTAGAGAAAGTAGTACTGAGTGGTCGAGCTCTTTTCCCGTACGATTCAGCTGAGCTTACCTCTCAGGGTGATGAAGAAATGGGCGCTTTGATCTCCAAGCTGCAAAGCTACCAGGATATCGAATTGGTCGACGTAGTCGGTCATGCAGATAGCCGCGGGTCACTCGAATACAATCAGGCACTGTCTGAGCGTCGAGCTGAGACTGTTAAGGGCAAGCTCGAGGCTTCTTTCCCCCAGGTGCCAATTACTGCATCAGGTTTGGGCGAAACAGCACCGGTTGCGAGCAACGACACGGAAGAAGGACGTCGTTTGAATCGACGTGTTGAAATTCGGGTTGAAGCAATCAACTAGTTTGGCTGTAGCTGGTAGTTAATGAAAACGGCGGCCTTTGGCCGCCGTTTTTGTTTGTGCCCGTTGAATTGCCAGGATGGCTAGTGTCCGATAATTTTCGCAGTGTTTTGGGAAGCTACACTTCGCCTCTCTCTGCCAGTGACACCTGGTATCCGTCACCGACGATAATATGGTCCAATACACGGATCTCTACCAGTGCCAGTGCCTGCTTTAGTTTTGCGGTTATTTCGATATCTGCACGGCTGGGTTCTGCTACGCCGGAGGGGTGGTTGTGGGCGAGAACTACCGCGGCTGCGTTGGCAGCAAGCGCTGCTTTGACGACCTCGCGGGGGTAGACTGATGCAGAGTTTATGGTGCCGTTAAACATCGCCTGATAACGGATCAATCGATGCCGATTGTCTAAAAACAGACAAGCGAAAACTTCGTGTTCCAATTGCCGCATGTGCAGAGATATAACACTTTTCACGGCTTCGGGCGATTCCAGAAACTCGCGATCTCCGGCTCTGCCGGTTTCGTAGCGACGCGCCATTTCGAGTATTGCCGACAGTTGTGCGTATTTTGCGGGGCCGAGCCCCTTCGTGTCGCAAAAAGATTTTTCGTCGGTATGCAACAGGGCAACCAATCCGCCATGACTCTCGATTAAGTCGTGAGCTATTTGCAGTGCGGTGCGACCCGGGGTTCCGGTTCTAAGAAAAATAGCCAGAAGTTCTGCGTCTGACAGGGCGTTGGCACCGTGGTTGAGTAACTTTTCACGGGGCTGTTCACTACGGGGTACATCTGATAATGCCATCTGCAGAAGTTTCTGTTACCAAATTAGTAATTGCCAGCTACCCTGTCACATATCGGGTTTGCCGGAACCGATCTCCGCGGTCGACGGATCCGTCATAGCAGGGAATGACCTATCTTATTTTCAATTGGTTACAATCTCCGCATCGCTCAACCTTTTGCTTCGGGTCGGGTTGTGCTTCATTTCCACTCTACTTTTACCCGCGAAAAGCTCGTGAGATTCTCTACTTATGTCTCTTAATAAAGCCAATATTGTACTCGGCGTTACCGGAGGTATTGCCGCCTACAAAGCCCCGGAGATTGTGCGGCGACTCATCGACAAAGGGGCAAGCGTTCGTGTTGTGATGACTGCATCTGCCTGCGATTTTGTAAAGCCGCTGGTGTTTCAGGCGGTCAGTGGTCATCCGGTTGGTGTTGATCTGCTGGATGAGGCAGCGGAAGCGGCGATGGGTCACATTGAGCTTGCCCGTTGGGCCGATGCCGTATTGGTTGCGCCTGCAACGGCAAATACTCTGGCGAGAATGACAGCAGGCGCAGCAGACGATTTGCTCACAACTATTTGTCTGGCAACGCGCGCACCCTGTTGGGTGGCGCCGGCTATGAATTCAGTAATGTGGGAGCATCCGGCAACAGCGACCAATATAACAACACTGCAGTCTCGAGGTGTGCGAGTGCTGGGCCCGGGCATTGGATCTCAAGCCTGTGGTGAAACCGGCGCTGGTCGATTGCTTGAACCGGATGATATTGTCAGCTCGCTTGAACAGCAATTCGCAGCAGCTGGTGAAGAGCGTGTATTGATGGATGCAAAAGACGCCTGTGTTGTTAATGCAGAGCCGATGTTGTTAGCTGATTCGCACGTGCTTATAACTGCAGGCCCAACGCGCGAGGCACTGGACCCCGTGCGCTTTCTAACCAATCACAGCAGTGGCAAAATGGGTTTTGCGCTGGCTGAAGCGGCAGTTGATGCCGGTGCCAGTGTAACGTTGATTGCCGGCCCGGTGAGGCTTGAAACGCCTGGTGGCGTTACCCGTATCGACGTAGTCAGTGCACTGGATATGCATAAGGCGGTGTTGCGGCATGCACCAAACAACGATATTTTCATATCAGTTGCAGCCGTTGCTGATTATCGTGTGGCAAAACAACAAGCGCACAAGATTAAAAAGTCCGAAGGCGAGATGACTCTGCAAATGGTGCGCAACCCGGATATTCTGGCGGAAGTGGCGGCGCTTGAAGCGCGCCCGTTTTGCGTGGGGTTCGCCGCCGAAACAAAAGACTTGGACATCTATGCCCGCGGTAAACTCACGAAAAAAAATCTCGATATGATCGTTGGCAACCTCGTTGGACAAGCTACCGGGGGGTTCAACACGGATGACAACGCCGTCGAAGTATACTGGCCAAATGATGGCTATGCATCGTTTGCCTCTCGGTCCAAGCGTTTACTGGCTAATGATTTGATTACTTTGTTGAGCCAGCGATACCGTGCTCATCAAGATCCGGTCAACTAGCAACCCGCTAGGCTTGCACGCCTACGAGGCAGATGTTGTGAAAAATATTCAATTAAAAATTATCGATTCAAGAGTCGGGTCGTCGATACCGCTGCCGGAACTGGCAACGGATGGGTCAGCCGGTATGGATCTGCGTGCCTGTATCGACGATACACTGACCCTGCAGCCGGGAGTGGTCGAACTGATTCCGACTGGCTTTGCCATCTATATTGCAGATCCGGGCTATGCAGCAATGATTTTGCCCCGATCCGGCCTGGGCCATAAGCATGGCATTGTGCTGGGCAATCTGGTCGGCTTGATTGATTCTGATTATCAGGGGCAGCTTTTTGTCTCCTGCTGGAATCGCTCAACCTCGGTCTACAAGATTGAGGTGGGCGATCGCATTGCGCAATTAGTGGTGGTGCCTGTACAGCGACCCGAATTTGAGGTGGTGCAGGAATTTACCGCGACCAATCGCGGTGATCAGGGTTTTGGTTCTTCGGGGCGCTAGTATGAAAATGACCGGCGAACCAACGCGGTATAACATTGGCGGGTTTCGTGCTGTTATCACCAATTACCAGTATTGCCATACGGTTTTATTCAACACATCTGGTTCACTAGGGGTAGTGATATGACATCAATTGATTCATCGATTTTCCGCGCATATGACATCCGTGGGGTTGTCGCTGACGCGCTGACTCCCGCTGCAGTGGAGCAGATCGGGCGCTCCTTTGGCAGTGAGGCGCTGGCTCGTGGGCAAAAGTCCGTGGTGCTCGCACGCGATGGCCGGCTATCCGGGCCTGATTTGATACAGGCACTGGCGACTGGTATTCAAAGTACTGGTTGTGATGTGATCAATATCGGTATGGTGCCAACGCCGGTGCTTTACTTTGCTACTTATCATCTGGAAACCGGAACCGGCATCATGGTGACCGGCAGCCACAATCCGCCTGAGTATAACGGGCTGAAAATGATGATTGGCGGCGACACATTGTTTGGTGAGGGCATTCAACAGTTGTATCAGCGTCTGGTCAAAGACGATCTTGCGAGCGGTGCTGGTAGCTACTCGGAAACTTCCGTGCTTGATGCCTATCTCGAGCGCATCATTGGTGACATCAAAATCTCTCGCAAAATGCGAGTCGCTACCGATTGTGGTAACGGTGTGGCTGGCGTATGTGCGGCAGAGCTGTTCCGGAAACTGGGCTGCGAAGTCCACGAATTGTTCTCGGAGGTTGACGGAAACTTTCCCAACCATCATCCCGATCCCGCAAAAGTGGAAAATCTGCAGGATATCTCGGCGTTGGTAGAAAGCGAGCAGCTTGAGCTTGGCCTTGCATTTGATGGTGATGGTGATCGAGTTGGTGTCATTGATGACCGTGGGCAGATTATCTGGCCGGACCGACAGATGATTTTGTATTCCAGAGACATACTCGAACGCAATCCTGGTGCAAAAATTATTTATGACGTGAAGTGCTCCCGACTGCTGCCAGCAGCGATCAAAGAAGCAGGTGGAGAGCCGGAAATGTGGAAAACCGGGCATTCATTTGTAAAGGCCAGAATCAAAGAGACCGGTGCGGCACTGGGTGGGGAGATGAGTGGTCATATCTTCTTTAAAGAGCGCTGGTACGGGTTTGATGACGCGTTGTACTCCGCCGCACGTTTGCTGGAAATAGTGTCTCGTGATCCGCGCAAGGTTAGCGAGATCTTTGGCGAGATCCCTGATAGCGTTAATACGCCCGAACTCGGGGTGAAATTTGCCGAAGGTGAGCACCACAAGTTTATGAGTGCCTTTGTCGATACCGCCAAGTTTGATGGTGCAACATTAACCACAATTGATGGCTTAAGGGCTGATTTCGACGACGGCTGGGGATTGGTCAGAGCGTCTAACACCACACCATCACTTGTAATTCGTTTCGAAGCTGACTCACAATCTGCACTGGAACGAATTCAGGACAGCTTTCGCACCGCCATGCAAGCGGTTGACAGCGATCTTGATCTGCCTTTTTGAACTATCCCCGCGCAGATTGAACTGCGCACTCTGTACCGGATACCCGAAAAGCGCACCACCAGGTGCGCTTTTTTGGTTACTGGTGTGCCAGAGTCAACGGGGACTGCCCTGGAGATTCTGGTGTGAAAGACAGCATTGAAAATAAAAACGATAACAGGACTGATGCGGCAAACGATGTCGCCAGAGTGCTGAACGAGGCATTACCGTACATTCAACGGTTTGCCGGTAAAACGGTCGTGGTCAAATTCGGTGGAAACGCCATGACCGACGAAACTCTCAAGCAAAGTTTTGCCAGCAATATTGTCCTGATGAATCAGGTTGGTATCCACACCGTGGTCGTCCATGGTGGCGGGCCACAAATTGGCAGATTACTTACCCAACTCGGTAAAGAGAGCCGGTTTATTCAGGGGATGCGAGTCACTGATTCGGAAACCATGGATGTAGTCGAAATGGTTTTGGGGGCTCAGGTCAATAAGAGTATTGTCAGTCTGTTAGCCCGGGTCGGGGGCAGAGCGGTTGGCCTGACTGGTAAAGACGGGGGGTTGCTGCAGGCGCGCGCCCTGACGCTCGAAAACACTACTGAAGGCGACGAATCAGACCTTGATTTAGGGCAGGTAGGTGAGGTGTCGTCAGTAAATGCAGAGATCCTGCAAACTCTAAAAACCGGTGGCTTCATTCCGGTTATCGCACCTGTTGGCGTGAGTTCAGATGGCCGAAGCTATAACATCAATGCTGATTTGGTTGCTAGCGCAGTTGCCTCAGTGTTGGGGGCCGAGAAGCTGCTATTACTGACCAACACGCCAGGCATTCTTGACGCGAATGAGGAGCTGCTGACTGGATTGACGCCTGACACCATAGCAAAGCTGGTCGAAGATGGCGTGATATACGGGGGTATGCTGCCAAAGGTGCAGTGTGCACTGGAGGCACTGGAAAGCGGAGTCAACTCGGCAACCATTCTTGATGGTCGGGTGGAAAATGCAGTGCTTCTGGAATTGTTTACAGACTCGGGTGTTGGAACCCAGATTGTGCAGCCCTGAGCTACCGCCCCACTTGCCTTTTCGTACAGGGCAAATGTCAGTGGGGCTCTAGCATAGAGTGCGTCTGTCTATTCGTTCATGCTGGCGCTTTCGGTGGCGGTGAACAGTTCCCTGTACCGGTCAAGGTCGCTATCAAATTTGGCAGCCACTTGCCTGCGTTCTTTGAGCTTTGATTTGATCAGGGCATTGGTGCTGTTGATACTGCGTAGGACTGCCACTCTGTCAGAGTCGAGGGAGGCGCTGTGTCTCAGTCCTTGTGTTTTTCGGTAGTTGATCTTGTTTTCGATAGACAACAGACGATTGTTTAGAATAACCAGCTGATCATGCATGCGAGACACGGTTGCATCGATATGGCCGATGCGTTTCTCTCGAGACCTTAGCAGATCATCCTCGCTGGGAAACGACTTGATAAGTGCCTGGTCGCGTTGCTGGCGTTGATCCTCGAGTTCTTTTTTTGCAGCCATCAGCCGCTCTTCCTCGGCGCTCGGAATCCGCTTGACGGTAACACCGTGGCTGTTCAAAACCTGTGTCGAGTTATCGTAATTAGCAGGAGGTGGTTTGTCCTGATAAGAAATATTGCCGCTCTCATCCACCCACTTGTACCAACGGGCATCAGCCGGGTTGATCGTGAACAATGCAAGAGCCGTCACAAACAGCAGTGTACCAAGTGCTCTAAGCCCCCAATGGTCGCCTGCCAGTGATGCGCGGTCCAGCGCCTGCGCAGTGTGGCGAGCATTTGTATTTTTGATTAATTCATTCACTTTTGTAAAACCCGATGTGGTACTACGCTCACGGTGAGATTTGATTGGCGCTACTTATGTATAGCGGGAGATCCCGCAGATAATTGAATCGCCGGGCCGTAAAGTGGCTTTGTTTTTAATTTGTAATTTAAACCCTGTGCACAAGGAAAGGTTAGTGCTGTTCGCAGGCACTATTTGACGCCATGATTTGTGCCAAAATGTGACTTCATAGACAGGGTCTCTCTCATGCGCATCGTAACTCTCAACTGCAACGGCATACGCGCTGCTGCTAAAAAAGGGGTTTTTGACTGGTTGAAGAAACAAGACGCAGATGTCGTCTGCCTGCAGGAAACCAAAGCCCAGGCACATCAGCTGGACGATGAGGGCTTTCATATCGAGGGCTATACGCGATATCTGCATGACGCTCAGAAGCCGGGCTATAGCGGCACTGCGGTGTATTGCAGGCAGCCTCCACGTCGGGTTATTTATGGCATCGGTGATGAGCTGGTTGATCGCGAGGGCAGGTACCTGGAAGCCTGTTACGGGAATTTGTCTGTGGTGTCACTGTATATGCCATCGGGCTCATCCGGTGATGAGCGGCAGGCGTTCAAAATTCGCATGATGGACTTGATGCTGCCGCACTTGCTAAAACTAAAAAAACGCCGGCGTCAGTACGTCATTTGTGGAGACTGGAATATTGCCCACACCAACGAGGACATTCGCAACTGGAAAGGCAATAAAAAGAACTCCGGGTTTTTACCGGAGGAGCGTGAATGGCTAACGACCCTGTTCGATAAGCATCGTTATGTCGATACCTTTCGTGCGCTGCCACAGCAGGAGCACGAGTATACCTGGTGGTCGAATCGCGGTCAGGCCTGGGCCAACAACACCGGATGGCGTATCGACTACCAGATAGCCACGCCGGGTATAGGCGCCAAAGTCATCAGTACCAGCATCTATCGTGAAGATCGTTTTTCTGATCACGCACCGTTTTCTGTCGACTATGACTTTGCGATAGAAGATTGAAGAATCTGTATTTTGGCGACGATCTGTGGGCAAGATTGCGCGAGCCGCGCATAGCGACGCTTTTCTTTCTGGGTTTTTCCGCTGGCCTGCCCATCCTGTTGATTTTCTCAACCCTGTCTTTGTGGCTTGGTGAGGCCGGTGTGGAAAAGTCTGCTGTTACCTACTTTAGCTGGGCGGCCCTGGGTTACTCATTCAAATTTGTATGGGCGCCACTAGTCGACAAAATACCTATACCCTTTATTGGTCTGAGCCTTGGCAGACGTCGTAGCTGGCTGCTGGTTTCGCAGATTGCTATTGCATTGTCGATACTGGCAATGGCATTAATTGATCCGCTGCACGGGCTGCAGGGAATGGCATTTGCGGCAGTGTTTTTAGGTTTTTCATCAGCCACGCAGGATATCGTCATAGATGCCTTTCGCATAGAGTGCGCTGATGAAGAAATACAGGCGCTTTTGTCCTCCACCTATATTGCGGGTTACCGGGTGGGGATGGTTGCCGCTGGTGCAGGCAGCCTTTTTCTGGCCGAAGAATTTGGCAGCACTATGAACGCGTACTCGTATGAGGCGTGGCGACTGACTTATCTGTGTATGGCGGCTCTGGTTGGTGTCGGGGTATTGACCACATTGCTGTGCAAAGAGCCTGAGCAACGTGGTTCAAACGTCTATCCCTACAGTGCGTCGGACTATTGCCGTTTTTTACTGCTGTTTCTGGTGTCAGTGGCGGGGTTTGTTGCGGTATTTATCCTGTGGCCAAAGCTTTCGGAGTCTTCCGGTCGCTTGCTGCAGTTTGCCAGTAGCACAATAACCCTGCTTGCGGCTCTGAGCCTGGCCGTTACTGTGGCGATCACCGGCCGGCATTTTGGTCTTGTCAACAGTGAGATGGTCTCGGACGGTTACGTCAGACCGGTACAGGATTTTTTTAAACGCTACGGAAAATTGGCAATGTGGGTGTTGTTACTCGTCGGCTTTTACCGGGTTTCAGACATTGTAATGGGGACGATTGCCAATGTGTTTTACCAGGATATTGGCTTCACAAAAAAGGAAATCGCTGCAGTCGCCAAATTATTTGGCCTGATCATGACTATTGTCGGCAGTTTTGCCGGTGGGTTTCTGGTACTCCGATATGGCGTGCTGAGGGTATTGATTGCGGGTGTGGTTCTATCTGCTTCAAGCAATGCATTGTTTATGTGGCTGGCGGTTGCGGAGCCTACTTTAGTCGGTTTAAAAATGGTAATCGCAGCTGATAATTTTAGTGCCGGGTTGGCGGTTGCCGCATTCATAGCCTGGCTGTCCAGTTTGACAAATATATCTTTCACTGCTGTCCAGTACGCAATTTTCAGTTCAGTGATGACACTTTTTCCAAAATTGCTGGGGGGCTATTCCGGTACCGTTGTCAGTGGCATCGGCTATCCAAAATTCTTTCTAATGACGGTACTTATCAGTGTGCCTATCGTTGTTTTGATAATGTACATCGGCAGGCACACAGTGCCAACTGTGACGAAAGTTGTAGCTGGCTCTGCTGAATGAGTGTATTCAGTATCTGATGTCTACACGTTACCGGTAGTTATCGGTAACCAGTCTGAGTTCATTTTTAGCATTGTGCCCGGCAGCAGTTTCTTCGTCCGCCGTGACCTGCTGCGTATTCGAGCTGTTTCTGCCAGCGGATTGAGCTTCTGCGTTCTCATCGTCGACCGGTTGCCGATGAGGCCACCAGGCCTTTCCTGCTATCGCCTGATTCATTGCCTCCACCAGTTTGTTCATGAATTGCTCACGCCCGTTGTTGTTCATAAGCCATTCGCGAAATAAAGGCTCGGTACTGATACCACCTGGAGGCCCCTGCCGCATAATCCATTCGATACGATATTTTGGCCTCATGTCCCGCCAGACTATAAGGCCCACCAGAAGGCTTATTGACACTGGAATATACACGGGCGCAAATTGACGCGATTCTTCATCCATGATGTCGATGACAAAGGTAAAAAGTAAGATTAGTGATGCCAGTATAATCAGCCCTGCGCAGATTCTGCGTGTGCGCGCGCTGGCATGATAAAAATCCTTATTGAGGCTGATCATGTGTTCGAACATGTATGTTTTTAGTACACGGTCGAATGGGTCAATATGAGAGATACGGGTGTCGGTGACCAATACCGGTCCTTCCCGAAATATTTCTTTTTCCCCGGGAAACAAACTGATGGGTCTGGGTTTGCTGTCCCACCAATCCTTAAGTTCTTTGCGTTTTGAGATAGATGCTGATAGTGACTTTTTAGCGCCTCTCTTTGTTATCAGCAAGATTGATTTGATTTTTTTCATATGTACTAGTTGCCACATCTATAAATCTGTGTTGGCGGCATGTTTTTCCATACAGTTTTGGTTTTATAGACGGTGTTGAAGTGGGTGGGCAAGCTATCGATAAAGTGCCTGCCGCGACGCCTGGTTTTGGCACCGAGATAGACGATTGATACAAATGATCCTCCAGGGGCGAGCACAGAGGAAAGTGTTTCAAGCAGTATATTCTGATCTTCCGGATCGAAAATGGTCCAGGGCAGGCTCGATACGATACAGTCACAATGATCTGCCTCGTGTTTGTTCAGATAGTGCCTAATGCTCTGCGCTGTGTCGTGATACACCTCAGCCTGTGGGCAACGGTCTTTTGTGGCCTGTACAAAAACCTTGTTGAGCTCGAGGGCAAAGAAGGTCGTGTCGCTGCCAATCTTCTTAATGATCTGCTCTGTGAATACGCCGGTGCCGGGGCCCAGTTCTACCACCGTTTTGGCATTGTCCAGGTTGGCAAGTGACATCACACTATTGGCAACATATTTTGAGGATGGGGCGATTGCGCCAATTGACCCCGGTGTTTTCATTGTTTGTCGAGCAAAGTCGAGTAGATTGAACTTTGGCTCGATCTTTTGCCTGACCTTGGATTGACCTGCAAGGGGTCTGTGTGTGATCGATCCTGGCGCGGTCCGGGACTGATCAATAACGGGTGGGGGCATCGTGGAAACCTTATTAATATTTTAGCGGTACTGGCTTGCGGTCGGCTCTGCTTTGCCCGATATCACAGACTCTAACAGACGGTGGCAGACGTGGAACCTGATCTGAGTGAAAACTTCTCCATCAAGTTCGCTCTGCCGAAGTTGTAGAACGCACTTACATTTGGCGAGTTGCCTGCCTGGCGCTTTTGCTCGCAAAAAACAGGCTGTTAACTATCAGCTGGTGATTCGACAGTCATTGCACCCACCACATCGAACGGTATGGGGGTGGACCAGTTTTCAATTCTTACTGTGCCGGCCAACTCATAGTCGAGGTTCAAAGACTGGCCTTCCAGTAATGTTTTTAACGTCGACACCAGTCGATCAAGTCCGGCGGTCACATCGAGCGTCAATTCTCCATCGCTGTTTGCTGGAATCGAAACTGCCTGTTTGCTTTTTCCGTTGGCAATGTCGGATCCGTTGAATCGTGCGACGAAATCAATTGATTCAACAGGTAGTTCGAAATTGTTCGGGTTGCTTACTTTCAGCGTGAAACGAAGTTTTTGTTCGGTCAGACTGACATTCAGCGGTCTGACATCGACCAATTCGATCTCGGGTTTTACCGGTTTGGCAGGTAATATCGAGCACGCAGTTATCCACAGCATAGACGCTGTTAACAGCAACCGAATTGCCGATTGAATAGTCACCAGGTTACTCCAGACCATGATAGAGCCCGCAGGTTGCGTGCAGCCACGATACTGTCCCAAATTCAAATCACTAGTGTAACACGCCGGGCGCAAGTGAAGTCTGACCAGCAAGTTATGATAGGGAGCTAAAGGTCGTATTTTCAGCAGTCGCTGCGTGGACCATTGTGCTGGATGTGGGGCATGAATCTGTCAGTGTCGCAACGTTGACAGACCGGGGGAGATGAGCTGAAGCCCCCGATGGATGCATCGGGGACCCCGGGTAGTGTGGTACTAGTGCAGCAAGGTGTGCAGCGCTTTCAATTCAGCGGCTGCCTGTTGCAAAATTTGCTTGGGATTTTGCAGATCTATGCCGGCTTGCTGCAGTTTTCTTGGCAACAGCAGATTGACGACACTGGGTATCGACTTGTTTTCGCCCTCTGGCATTTCGCTTTCGATTACCAGAAGTGCTGCGGTAACCAGGTCGGCATAACTGATGTCGCCAGTATGGTTGCGATAAAAATCTCGCGCTGACTCAACCGCTTCGATGAAGTTCTGGTTGAATCCCCAGGCACTCAGCAACCACATGCCAACGAATTCCCGCAGGTTTCTGACGGAAGCGTGCAGGGTGGCGGCATCTGCAAATTGCTCCGGGTGACTATTGGCATGCTCTAGCACAATGAGTTCGCCAATATCCGCCATCAAGCCAATTAGGTGGGCGCGTTCGTCAGACAGGTGCGGCAGTGACTTGGCAAATACCTTACATATGGCAGCCGTCAGCGTTGCTCGCCTCTGGTAATTGATCATGTGCGCTTCAATTACCGGATTTGCTGCTTCCCACTGTTTGTCACCCGGGATCTTGATCGCAAGCTGATTTGCGCTTTCAACACCAAGACGTGTGATGGCTCCACGCATAGTTTGGGTGGTATCACCGGCACCGGCGATCTTGTTGGCTTCGTGCAGTGTATGGGCGGTAAGCGCCGGGTCCGATGCCAACGCTCGCGAAAGTTCCGGTATACCCATTGTGCCCTGATTGACCAGTGTAGAGATTCGCTTACCGATATCTGTCTGGCAGGTCAGAGATACCTTGCGCTCTTCAAAAGCGGTGACGATGCCATCAAAGATCAGATTGTCACTGTCGGTTACCCGAATGTCGTGAACCTTGGTTGCCGTCTTTTGCTGTTCGTTCAGCAGAATATCGAACAGCTCTCGACCGAACCTGACAAGCTGTGCCGTGGTTTTTGTCTTCACCACCAGTTGCTGACCGAATTCCTGCAATACCGGATTCGTCGATCTGTCAGAGTGCGCGTTAATGCTCTCGCCCTCGTCTTTGTCCTTGGTATTGACGATGTCTACCTGGCCTTCCAGCAGGTAGGTAAACCAGCGATGTTCCTTATTCGCAGGCAAATCGGTAGAGCGATTCATGTTGATGACAGAAGCCGACTTGCAGATAGTAAGTCTGTTGGCTTCGTTTAGCTCGGATATAGGAGACAGCTTGGCAGCGAGGCTGAGAAGAGCGCCCATATCATTGGCGCTATTGTCAGCGGCCGCAGATGATTTAGAGTCGAAATTGAACACGTAGTTACGCCCAAGTTATTGGTGACTAATCTATTTCAATAACCATCGGCGGTAAGCGGCGATTATTTAGACTTGCAGTCGATAACGTGTCCTGTAGCACGTGACGGGAATGGTTTGATTTATAACGCCTTTACCGGTTTCCACTTCTGACTGGATGTTGACGCGATATGGCAGTTTGCTGCCGGTCATTCAATTCACCGCTCTTAATGTCGAATCGAACAAGCTGTTGCGGGCTGGTATTCTGCCCGGTTCACTGCTCGTTACTGGCTGCGGCTTCCGGTTCATCTTTTGTAAAAAACGTCGACAACAGCAGTATTCCGGTGCCAACAAAGATAGCGGCGTCGGCAATGTTAAAAGCCGGCCAGTAGAAACGATCGTAGTACCACTGCACAAAATCTACAACGTAGCCGTAGCTGACTCGATCTATCAGATTGCCGATTGC
Source organism: uncultured Granulosicoccaceae bacterium (assembly GCA_937957915.1). Lineage (GTDB taxonomy): Bacteria > Pseudomonadota > Gammaproteobacteria > Granulosicoccales > Granulosicoccaceae. The sequence continues at coordinate 189,395 of CALGNZ010000047.1, forward strand.
GCCGCCGAGTACCAGCGACAGCGCGATGCCCAGCCATTTCTCATGAGCTTTTAGTCGCACGATCCAGACGATTAAAACGATGCTGATAACGGTGGCGACAATTGTGAAGAACCATCGCTGCCAGCCACCGGCATCGCTCAGAAAGCTAAACGCCGCGCCATAGTTATGCATCAGTGTGAAATTAAATGATGGCATGACAGGCACCGGGTCGTGCATCTGCAAATTGTTGCTGGCAATCCACTTTGTGATCTGATCGATAAGTATCGTCACTATCGCTATAGCGAAATATACAATTTTCATTTTTGTCTATGGGTCCTGGTGGATCTGTGGTCTTTTCGCTATCAGGTAAAACGACGTGTCTCGCCACTGCCATCTACATTTTCGATGCAGCGCCCGCACAGTTCAGGGTGGTCCGGGTTCTGGCCTGTCTCGGGCCGGTGGTGCCAGCAACGAACACACTTTGTGTGTGGCGAGGCGCCAGTGGCAACCCACAACTCACCAGTTTCTAACTCGGCATTGACAGCAGTGGCAGGTTTGTCACCGAGAGAATGAACGGTGGCATCGGACGTAATGAGAACGAATCGAAGTTCATCTTCGAGCCTGGTCAGGAGCGCTTGCAGATTTTGGTCGCAGTAGAGTTGAACCTCGGCATCCAGTGACCCGCCGATTGCACCGTCGACACGTAGTTTTTCCAGTTCTCGCGAAACGGCGATTCTGACTCGTACGATCTGATCCCACTCGTCATTGCTGAACAGTGAACTGTCGCTCAGCGGCTGTAGTCGGTCGTAGTAGGTTTCGGTGAATATAGTTTCAGTATGCTCGCCAGGCAGGTTTTGCCAGATCTCCTCGGCGGTAAAACTCAACACAGGTGCTATCCAGCGAGTCATTGCTTCGGCGATATGATACATCGCAGATTGCGCTGAGCGTCTTGCCTGGCTGTTCGCCTGCGTTGTGTATTGCCGATCCTTTACGATGTCCAGATAAAAACCACCGAGCTCTGTTGTACAGAAGTTATGCAGTCGCTGGTAAACCGTATGAAACTGGTAGTTTTCAAAGGCTTCCTGAATGTCGTGCTGCAGGCTGAGTGTACGATCAACTGCCCATTGATCCAGCGCCAGTAGCTCATCATTTGCAATCAGGTCTTTTTCCGGATCAAAGCCGTTCAGGTTGGCAAGTAAAAAACGCATGGTGTTTCGTATCCGTCGGTACGAGTCGGACATACGATTGAGTATTTCGTCAGAGACACTCATCTCACCACGGTAATCCGCTGAGCATACCCACAGCCGTATGATGTCGGCGCCGAGTGTCTTCATTACTTTCTGTGGCGATACGACATTGCCTACCGACTTGGACATTTTGCGACCGTTTTGGTCTACCGTGAACCCATGCGTTAAAACCTGCTTGTAGGGCGCGATACCATTGATCGATACGCTGGTCAGCAAGGAAGAATGAAACCAGCCACGGTGTTGATCGGAACCCTCAAGATACATATCGGCCGGGTATGGCTGCCCGCGTTGCTGTAGTACGTGTGAGTAGGTCGTGCCTGAATCGAACCAGACGTCCAGTACGTCGGTGGCTTTGTCATAGTCGGCGGCATCGTCGCCAAGGAAGTCCTCGATGCCCAGATCAAACCAGGCTTGAATGCCCCCTTCTTCTATATGCTGTGCGGCGCGTTCAAGCAGATCGAGCGTGTCCGGATGTAACTCCCCTGTTTCCTTGTGTACGAACAGTGTAATGGGTACGCCCCAGTATCGCTGCCTTGAAATACACCAGTCGGGACGTTTGGCGATCATGCCGTCAATTCGTGCCTCACCCCAGGCAGGCACCCAACGTACTGTCTTGATTGCGGCCAGAGCGTCGCGTCGCAGGTTTTCTTTTTCCATGCTGACAAACCATTGAGGTGTGGCTCGAAATATAATGGGAGTCTTGGTACGCCAGCAAAACGGATAGCTATGTTGAAATTTTTCACTGAGCACCAGCTTGCCGCCTGACGTTAGTTCTTCGAGGATCGCACCTTCAACCTTGTACACGTGCTGGCCGGCAAATTTCTCGACATAGCTTTCATAGGTACCGGTTGCACTGACACTGTTTAACAGGCCCAGATCGTATTTGACGCCGGTGTAGAAATCGTCGACACCATGGTCCGGTGCGGTGTGGACAGCCCCTGTTCCTGCCTCTGTGGTGACATAGTCGCCCATCACTAACAGCGACGTTCGCTGATAAAAAGGATGTTGTAGCTGTACCTTGTCGAGTGCTGCACCGACAAAAGTCGCCACTGTGTCGTAATCTTCGCACTGGTAGCGCTTCATGCAGCTATCAACAAGATCAGTTGCAAGGATGACGGCCTCTTCACCCAGACCCAGATTACAGCGTACCACTGAGTATTCGAGTTCCGGGTGCAAGGCGACACCAAGATTGCCAGGCAGCGTCCACGGAGTGGTGGTCCAGATGACAATCGATAGCGGCAACTCAGTGTGTGAGCTGCCAACGGCTTTGTGCAGGGCGTCGTTGTCGGTAGCGCTAAATCGAACGTCCACCGAAGTGGAAGTTTTATCTTCATATTCCACTTCTGCCTCTGCCAGCGCCGAGCGCGCGCCAACGCTCCAGTAGACCGGTCTGGTGCCCTTGTAGACATGACCGTTTTTTATCATTTGCCCGAGCGCACGCACAATGCCTGCCTCGTTTTTAAAGTCCATTGTTAAATAGGGGTTATCCCATTCACCAAAGATACCCAGGCGTTTGAAGTCGTTACGCTGTCCATCGATCTGTTCAAGGGCATACTCGCGGCAGCGGGCCCGGAAGGTGGCCTCGTCGATGTCCTCTCCGGGCTTGCCTATATCAGACTCAACCTTGTTCTCGATGGGTAAGCCATGGCAGTCCCAGCCCGGAATGTAAGGTGAGTTATAGCCATCGAGCTGGCGACTTTTGACGATCATGTCTTTGATGACTTTGTTGACGGCGTGGCCGATATGAATATCGCCGTTCGCATACGGAGGGCCATCGTGCAGAATAAACGTCTTTTCCCTGTCCGCCGACACAGATCGAATCTTTTTATAGATATCCATCTGCTCCCAGCGCGCGAGCATTTCTGGTTCGCGCTTGGCCAGATTGCCACGCATTGGGAAATCAGTTTTCGGAAGGTTCAGAGTTGTTTTGTAGTTACTCACCAGGAGTCTCGTATTATTGCGCTAAAAGTGAAATCAGTTAGTCGGATTGTTATCTGTCAGCCACTGCCGAGCGTTAACTTCGTCGTTTTTGATGGATTGTTTTAACTCGTCGAGCGAGGCGAATTTTTTCTCATCGCGCAGCCGCTGTAGAAATGATACCCGAAGTCGGGCGCCGTACAGATTTCCGTTGCCGCCTGGCTCCTGCGCAGACGCAGGCGGGTAGTCGAGCAAGTGCACTTCCAGTGTCATCTGTGTGCCATCAACGGTTGGTTTGTTGCCAATATTGGCAATACCGAATTGCCGCTGCTCAAAGGCCTGCTTAGCCGTCGGTTCAGACGGGGCTGACTCAAGCATTTCAACCTCAACGACAAAAACACCGCGCAACGACGGGTTGCGTCCTTTCAGATTGATGTTTGCTGTCGGGAAATTCAGCGTGCGCCCTAATTGTCGACCGTAAATTACCCGACCCTGAAGAGCATAGTGCCTTCCGAGCAAAGTGGTGGTGTCGGCCAGATTTCCATCCTGCAAAAGCGATCTGATGCGCGTGCTGGAGACCCTTTGATTAGCGTGCAGAAAAGTTTCTGCCTGGTCTATGCTGAATTGATGATCGCCGCCGGCCTGCTGTAGCATTTTTATATCGCCGCGGCGATTGCGACCAAAATGAAAATCGTCACCAATGGTTAAGTGCTGCACAGCCAGGCCGTCGATCAGCAGGTTGCCGATAAAGTCTTCTGCTTCCGTTTGTGCCATTTTCCGATTGAAAGGCAACACCAGCAACTGGTCGATGCCACAGTGCTTTATTGCCCGGTATTTTTCACGCAGATACATAATGCGCACGGGGCGCTTTTCCAGCGGCGCAAAGTACTCTACTGGCAGTGGTTCAAACGTCACCACGCAGGCAGGGATGTTTTTGGCACTCGCCTGTTGGCAAACGCTGGTAAACAGATGCTGGTGGCCGAGGTGCACGCCGTCAAAATTGCCAATGGTTGCTGCACAACCCCGATGACGGGATTTAATATTGTGCAGTCCGAGTATTAATTCCAAAGCCTGGATATTCCTGATGGGTCGAGTTGTATGAGTTAGCTGTGAGGCAACAGATCACGAGGATGAATTCTTGCAACAAGCAAAGCGGCACAGTAGGTCAATACCGCAACAGCAATTATAGCGATTAACCGTGTTGCACGTAGCGACGCTGACGAGTCGAACCAGAAATCGGCTTCAGGGGTGATTAGATAAACGGCAACCGCCATCAACAATGACGCGAACGCCGCACCTGCGATGATACGCTTGTTGTCAGCACTGAGCGAATAGGCTGATTCGCGGCGTAGCTGGCGAAGTAACATAAAGGCCTGCTGGTTTGCTGACAAGGCTGTTGCAAGAGCCAAACCGGTATGCGGCGCCGGTAATGCCAGCAGTACCATTGAGCCGACCAGCACAACGTTGTAACCCATATTGCACACCATGGCGATAATGCCGATGCGAACCGGTGTTTTAGTGTTTTGCCGTGCGAAAAACCCCGGGGCCAGTATTTTTACGAGGATAAAACCCGGTAGTGCAATGGCGTACGCTTTCAGGCTCCACGAAGACATGACGACGTCGTGAGCGGAAAATGCACCGTAGCCAAACAGGGTTGCCAGCAACGGGGTGGACAGCAGGAACAATCCAGTACAACAGGGCAGGGCAATCACAACACCTAGCCTGACTGCCCAATCCATTGTCTGTTGAAAGCCTTGTTGGTTGTCCTGAGCGTGGATAGAGGACAGGCGCGGCAAGATAACGGTGGCAATGGCAATGCCGAATACACCCAGCGGAAATTCCACCAGGCGATCAGCGTAGTACAGCCAGCTGACGCTGCCAGCAACCAGAAAGGAGGCGATAATCGTGTCGAGCAGCAAATTGATCTGCGCCACTGATGAGCCGAATATTGCGGGCAGCATTAGTTCGCGAATTTTTTTTACACCGCAGTGTTGCCATCCCCATCGCGGCAGCACCAGCAATCCCAGCTTGTGCAGAGTCGGTAGCTGAAACAGCAATTGCAGAGCGCCCGCTGCGAATACACCCCAGGCCAGTGCCACCACTGGCTCTGGGAAAAATCGGGTTCCCCACAGGGCTGCGGTAATCAAAGAGATATTCAGTAGCACCGGGGTAAATGCAGGTACCGCGAAACGGTGAAAGGAATTCAACACGCCGCCTGCGTAGGCAACCAGCGAGATAAAAAACAAATAGGGAAAGGTGATCCGCAGCATGTCGGTGGTGAGTTGTCGGCGTGGATCGTCAGTTTCAAATCCGGGGGCGAACACCGACACCAGCCACGGTGCACACAAACTGCCAACAATAGACAAAATCAGCAATAGCAACCCCAGCGTGCCGCTGACCCTGGCCGCAAGTTCTTTCAATTCCCGCTTTTCGTACTTTTCCTTATATTCGGTAAACACGGGCACAAAGGACTGAGCAAATGCGCCTTCGGCGAAAAGTCGGCGCAGGAAATTCGGGATTTTAAACGCGACAAAAAAAGCATCGGTCATTGGCCCTGCGCCAAGCAAAATGGCGAAGACCTGATCACGAACAAACCCGAGTAGCCGTGACAGCAGCGTCATCGCACTCACAATGCTGCCTGACCTGAGCAGGCGCATTCCCTTGTTTTGGCCGTCAGTCATATTTTATGTCCGACAGTGCTGGCAATGACATTCGCTTAATAATCCGGGCTACAGAATTGCTGATCGTCGCGATTGGTATTGACAATGAATAGTCTGCAAACGATACTGGTGAGTTCTGTACACCATTTTCCTCCAGGAGAACGAGTTGGCAAACTCCCCCCAGGCCAAAAAGCGTGCTCGACAGGCCGAAACTCACCGGATCAGAAACGCAGGAATGCGGTCGATGATGCGGACGCATGTAAAGAAAGTCGTTTATGCAATCGAAGCGGGTGATAAAACAGCCGCGCAAGATGCCTACAAGGAAGCGGTACCTGTGCTCGACAGCATGGCTCGCAAAGGCCTTGTGCACAGGAACAAGGCTGCCCGGCACAAGAGTCGGCTGAACGCACAAATCCAGGCACTGTAGGCTCGTTACACGCGTACTTTTCTTGAAAGTACCGTTAGCGTAAGTAGTATTTGCGCTTAGACGATACATAGCCGAAGCGTCGGATTGCGAATTTCTGATGCTCACTGGTCTACAGAGTCACCATGTTGTCTCTGTTGACGATTTCGGGCTCGTCGATATAGCCGAGCCGCTCTTCTATGACACTGCTGTGGCATCCAAGGATCTTTGCAATATCGGCAGATCCGTAGTTGGTGAGTCCGCGGGCGATTTCACGACCATTTTGATCAGAGCATGAAACCAGCGCACCACGGCTAAACTCACCCTTAACGCGGGTAATGCCGACTGCCAGCAGGCTGCTGTTGCCGCTACTCAGGCGATCGGTTGCTCCTGAATCCAGAATCAGTGTTCCCCCGACTTTCAGTTGATTGGCCAGCCATTGTTTACGGGCATCGAGTTTGGGTTGTTTGCTGAACAACCGGGTACCTATCGATTCTCCGGCATCCAGCCTCACCAGTACATTGGGTTCACGGCCTGAAGCTATGATGGTCTCTGTTCCGGCACGAGCGGCACGCTGAGCCGCCAGTAGTTTTGTCTGCATACCACCACTGCCGATGGCGCTGCCACTGGGGCCCGCCATTGCCAGTAGCGCCGGGTCACCCGCAGTACCAGTCTCGATCAAAGTTGCGTCACTGTGTGTCCTTGGGTCTTTGCTGAACAGACCGGTCTGATCGGTCAATATCACCAGCCGATCAGCGCCGACCAGATTGGCTACCAGCGCGGCGAGGTTATCGTTATCGCCAAAGCGAATTTCGTCCGTCGTTACCGTGTCGTTTTCATTCACAACCGGCAGCACCGAGAGCTTCAGCAATGTGGACAAGGTGGTGCGCGCATTCAGATAGCGCTTACGGTTGCTTAAATCTTCGTGTGTCAGTAGTACCTGGGCGGTCTTAATACCGTAGTGGTCTAGTTCTGACTGGTAAGTTTTGACCAGGCCCATTTGCCCGACGGCAGCGGCTGCCTGTAGCTCGTGGATGGCTTTTGGCCTGACTGTCCAGTTGAGCCGGTGCATACCCTCGGCAATTGATCCGGATGACACCAGAACCAGTTCAATATTGCGTTTGCGCAAGGCCGCCAGTTGTTCGCACCAGTGGCTGATGTTGTCGAAATTCAGGCCTGTATTTTCGGCAGTGATTAAGGCGCTGCCGACCTTTACGACCCAGCGCCGATTACCGCCAGTTGGCTGGCTCACAACGGCCGATTGTCCGCTTCTTCGGTCCACTCTTCGTCATCGTCGTAATCGTCTGCATCGATCTCGACGTCGGCATCCTGATCGCGTTTTTTATCCAGGCTGGCGAATGGATCTTCTGCGATTGCAGGTGCAGAATCGGCTGGATCGGGCTCGCGGTTTTCGAGGTACTCCATAATGTCTCGGCAGAGTGAATCTGTACCACGCCCGTCCATCGCCGAAACACTGTACCAGGGGCCGCTCCACTCCAGTGTCTTCAGAACCTGCTCAACCCGGCTTTGCCACTCTGCTTCGGGCATCAGGTCCATTTTGTTAAATACCAGCCACCGCGGTTTGTCTTGCAAACCGGCGCCAAATTTTTCCAGCTCATGCAGGAGTAGTGTTGCGCCCTCTGCCGGATCGTGCTCGTCGAAAGGGACCAGATCGATAACATGAAGTAGCAGGCCGGTGCGTGCCAGGTGCCGCAGGAATCGAATACCCAGCCCCTGGCCCTCCGCTGCCCCTTCAATTAAACCTGGGATATCCGCCATTACAAAGCTGCGGTGCGCCTCAATACTGACCACACCCAGATTGGGATGCAATGTAGTAAACGGATAGTCAGCAACGCGCGGCTTGGCCGCCGAGACTTTTCTTATCAGTGATGATTTACCGGCATTGGGGTAACCCAGCAGCCCGACATCGGCCAGCAGTTTCAGTTCGAGAGACAAATCGCGCCGATCCCCTGGAGTGCCGTGGGTGGTTTTCCGCGGGGCGCGGTTGGTCGAGCTTTTAAAGCGCGTGTTGCCGAGTCCGCGACGACCACCCTGGGCTACCAGAACTTTTTGGCCATCTTCGACCAGATCGGCAACCAGTTCTTCGGTGTCGCGGTCGTAGGCCACGGTGCCAACCGGCACGGGTATCAGCTTGTCTTCTCCGCCGCGCCCTGTGCAGTTAGCGTTGCCGCCATTGCTGCCTCGTTCAGCGGTGTAGGTTCTGATGTGCCGAAAGTCGACCAGCGTGTTGATGTTGACATCGCCAACCAGGTACACGCTGCCGCCATCACCACCATCACCACCATCCGGACCACCGCGCGGCACGTACTTCTCCCGTCTGAAGCTCAGGCAGCCATTGCCGCCGTCACCGGCGATGATTTTGATTCTGGCTTCGTCGACGAATTTCACGGTAAGTGGGGTTCAGCTTAAATTTGGTATTGCATGAATAAAAAACCCCGCAGAAGCGGGGCTTTAGCGTCCGGGTACAGGTGGCCGTTCAGGCATCCAGTACGCTGACAAATTTACGATTTTTCGGGCCGCCTGTATGAAATTTGACGACACCACTGGCTTTCGCAAAGAGAGTGTGGTCTTTGCCAACACCAACGTTTGTGCCAGCATGAACACGGGTGCCGCGCTGTCGGATCAGGATGTTTCCTGCCAGCACAGCCTCACCACCGTATTTTTTGACGCCAAGGCGTTTGGACTCTGAATCGCGTCCGTTTCGAGTACTACCACCTGCTTTTTTATGAGCCATTTTCTTTAAACCTGATCGATTAAACGGGGCATTTGGCGGCTCGTTCCCAGAGTACAGGTTGCCGTCAAACTGATTTTTTGCGCCGGGTTTGCTGCCCCGCGTTGCGGTTCGTGCTACAACCCGAGGTTGCGCCGATCCATTATTTGTCGCCATCAGGCGATTTATTTCTGTGCGATTGAAACACGCTACGACAAACACTGTCCAATAACTGTTGCACCGGACCGGTACAGGTTGCAGTATTGTCGTATTGTACAGCTGTGAAGTATAAGCCAGTGGCTACATCAACCGTAAAAATCGCAGCCAAGCCCTTAATAATAGACTGACCCCAAACATGAGTCAAACGTCTGGCCCGAAAGGCCACTCGCTATCGAGACGCAGCAATCAAATGCCAGCGCACAACCCAACCAGCCTGGCATTCGTCAATGCACATATCCGGGCCTGCTACAGGCAATTGTGCTGCTGATGGGCGCGTCAGATCTCCATGCACTGACCGAAGGTGAGATGCAGCTTGTGAACCAACGTATTGCAGCTGCATTGCAGTCTGACGTTGTGTTGATCAATCAAATGGGTAGCTACATTATTGGTGCCGGAGGCAAGCGATTGCGTCCGAAATTAGTGTTGTCATCGGCTTTGGCGCTCGGCTACACCGGTAATCAACACGTCAATGTTGCCGCGATAATCGAATTCATACATACCGCCACGCTGCTGCATGACGATGTTGTCGACTCGAGTGAGATGCGCCGCGGGCAGGATACCGCGAATGCGGTTTGGGGCAACGAGGCTGCAGTGCTGGTCGGCGATTTCCTGTACTCGCGTGCGTTCGAAATGATGGTCGAAGTAGGCGAAATGCGAGTGATGGAAATTCTCTCAGCTGCGACCAATACCATTGCAGCCGGGGAGGTCATGCAGTTGTTGAATATTGGCGAAGCTGATATCGACGAAACCCGATATATGGAGGTCATCGAGGCCAAAACAGCAAAACTGTTTGAAGCAGCGTCGCAGCTGGGAGCCATTTTGGCGGGCAGCAACACCCGGTTAGAACAGGCAATGGCAAGCTTTGGGTCCAATCTCGGCATTGCTTTTCAGTTGGTCGACGACGTGCTTGACTACACGGCGGACAGTTCGGAGCTCGGCAAAAATGCCGGTGACGATCTTGCCGAAGGCAAGCCAACCTTGCCAATTATCTACGCGATGCGCGATGGTGATGACGAAACACGGAGTTTGATCAGACAGGTGCTGACGTCAGCGGACCAGGAAGTATCGCTTGATCTGCTGACCAGAATTGTAGAGCTGGTAAGAAAATCCGGCGCTATTGAGAACACCTACGAGCTGGCAGCGAAACATGTTCAGTTGGCGATCGATGCAGTTGCACCGTTGCCAGCGAGCCCGCAAAAAGATGCGATGATTGAAGTCGTACAGTCTTCTCTTGGGCGGCGATTTTAGTGCCCTAAAAGTTAGGTCAGCGGCGCAAGCGGCAGAGACCGCATTGCAACAACAACATTGCAAATAGCCATTCAAGCGCTGCCAGTGCGCCTCCACCGGAGGTTTGGCTCTGGTTGCTGCCTCCTGCTGCGTTGCCTCCGCTTGCATCGCCATCACTGGCGTCTGCGGTACCCGGGCTTTCATCATCTGTGTCAGGGTCGTTTTGCGCTGCAACAATCACCTCGGGTATAACGATCTGCGCGCTGTTGTTTGCGTTGTGTACGTCCAAAAAACCTTCTGGTTCGAGGCTGGCGGAGATCGTGATCTCCTGACCTTCTTCCAGGTGTAAGTTAAACGCCAGTGACTGTGACTCTTCTGCAAACGTTGTATCTACAGCGCATTGCACACTGTTGTCAGAAATCAGTTCGCAACTTGCCGGTGCTGCAGCGATGGTGGCATGTTGCAAATCGACGGTCAGTGTGGCTGAAGGAAATGCGCGCACACCGTCGGTATTAGTTACAAGCGCGATGATGCCGGTGTCGTCCTGCCGGGCAAGCGTAATGTCCATATCAATTGCATCTTCGTGGCAGGTACTTTCTTCCAGTCGCTTGCTAATGGCATCAACACTACAGCTGGAAAAGGCTCTGGTGGAGTTTTCATTGATGTGCGAAAACATCAGTCCGTCACTGATATTGTTGCATTGGCTGGTCTCATCGTCATGCAACGCGCCGAGGTTGTGCCCGATTTCATGAGCCGTAAGCAGGATCGGGTAGCGAAACGGAAGCGACAGGCTGACGTCGTATCCATTCGTCTTGCATACCGTATCAATATAGGCAAGCCCGACTGAGGGATCTGCGGTTAGAACCCCGGTAAACAAATGGACCAGAGCTAAATCGTTGCTGAGTTGATCTGCAAATAATCGGTAGTCGCGAAATCGGGTCAGGTTATCTTCCAGTGAAATATCACCCAGAGCCAGAGTTTCATTGTCAGTCACCATAATGGCTGTCTCGACTTTAAGAGCCAGACCGAATTCCTCGCGGTAAATGCCGTCAACAGCGTTTATTGTGGAAATTGCCTGAGCCAGACCTCTGCCACCAATGGCCTCGTCGTAGGCGCTGTCGATGACGATGGCAATGCGCGCTACCTTTGTTACTTTTTCTGGTTTGTTAAAGAAGCCATTGCCGATATCGATCTCAACGATATCGCCTGTGAGGCTATCAGATTGATCGTCAAACGGTTCGATGGGGTCTGCCAGCAACTGGCCGAATGGTGAATTGAAGCCGGATTGTATTTGTCTGATGACATCTGCCGAGACGATATGATTGAGATGAATGCGCTCATCACCTGTATCAATAATGCCAGCGACTTCGTCGCCTTGAACTACGATCCGCACCCACGAGTCTGCGACGTTTTCGAGTTGTCCCTGATAGACCGAGATGTCGGTAAGATTGCCTTGGCGGCTGCCGGTTTCATCAATGGTAAGAATATTGGTGTTGCCAAATGCCTCGCTCTTGTTGAGCAGCAGCGTCTCCTCCCGATTGTCGAGCTGCAGGCGCAATTTGTGGCTGAACGTTGCATCACTGAACGGCCCGATGTCCACAATTGATACATTGCTGTAGACACCCGCGGTTGCCATGTGTGAGGACAGGGGGAAGGATAATATGATGCTTGTCGCAAGCATCAACTTTTTGAAAAGATTACTAATTTTAATTTCTCGGCGCATAAATAACTTTGCCTGATGTACTTCGGTGTTTCAGTCGTGAACAGCAGTTTGCGTTGCAGTTGCCGACTTGGAATCCTTCCACAGTATCAACATAATGACAATGTCTGTGCGCAAAATCAAAAAAACCCGCGCCGGTATGGTGCGGGTTTGCTGGTTCAGCAGGTGAGACGCCTGATTCGGCGTCTCTGACTCTTGCGATTCAGATCGGTCAGTATCCCGACCAGCGGCAGGCCCGCTGGCGGTGTAGGGTTAAGTCTACTGTGGCGATACGCCCAATGCACGAACCGTTGCAATATTCAGGTAGTTATCAACTGGAAGTTTCTTCGCTCGCTGGAACGAATTAACGGCAGTCATTGTCGATTTGCCGACCACACCATCAATAGCACCCGGGTTATGGCCCGCTGATTTCAGCGCCTGCTGAATCTGTGTAATTCGGTCGCGGGTCATGTTGGTGTCGCACAGGATTTCGCGCCACTCCATTGAGCCATCCTTGACCAGTTTTCGCTTTGTGACGGTGGCATATTTTCCCGGAACCTTGATGCGCTTTTCTGTTGCCGGAGTTGTTTCGTCAGTAACGGTCACTGTTTTGTATTCAGCGGGGATTACAACCTTGCGGGTAGTCGGGGGAGTATCCACCACGCGCTTTTCTATGGTGTTGTATACCGCGGGAATTTCAACAACTTTAGTTGATGCGGGTGTTTTCAAAACGCGCTTTTTGACGGTTTTGTAAGAGGCGGGAACAGTGACCAGGCACATGATTTCACCGGTGGTTTCGTCAATGCGCTGAATTGGTCCGGTACCTTTCTTCCAGGTGGTGTGAGCTGGCTTGTCGATTACACGTTCGGTGACTGTGTCATAGGTTGGCTCAACCTGGATCAGCTTCTTTGTTGCTGCCTTGACCAGGACTCGTTCCTTCACCATTTTGTACTTGCCGGGAATGGTGACCAGTTTCTCCGACGCTTCTTTCACTAACACGCGTTTTTTTACGTTGCTGTATTTAGCTGGAATAATCTCGATGCGCTCGGACGGCTCCTGCACCAGGATTCTATCGGTGATCGTGTCATATTTCGGTCCGACCCACAGGCGTGTAAAACACTGTCCGGGTTTGGCACCGGGGGGCAGCAAGTCACCAGCACCATAGTTACTGCCAGCCTGCACGGGTGTTGCAGCTTGTGATGATTGCTGAGCGAGCAGTGACTCGCGCTTGTCCAGTTCCGCAGCTCGTCGGTTAAGTGCTTCTTCGCGAGATGCGAGTGCGTCTGCTTCGTCACCGCCGGTGACTGCATCGGCTGCGGCTCCAGCGGTGCTTTTAGCGGCACCGGCAATCTTGCCAGCTGTGCCCGTTACGCCGTCAGTTACTTTTCCAACGGTCGAGCAAGCAGACAGGGATGCAAGCAGAATGGCTGCCGATGCCAGGGTTTGGAAGTTTCTGGTGTTTTTCACAGTTGATACTCCGGGTTTTACCATTTGGGGATAATGCAGGGTCGGATGCGAAAAGCGCATCTGTTCATATAAAAACAACAATTCAGTTTTTATGGCGAAAAAACCACAGGCGATATGTGGAAAGCCATCACAACACCGATCGAATGTTAAGCCAATTAATGCATGTTGATTGCAAATTATTGTAATGAAATGAAATTCTACAAAAATTCCTGGCGGTTTGCGCTGGTGCGAGATTACTGTGGGTCAATCATCGATGGGTTAGGCAGCATAAATAAAACGGAATACATTCCGAAAATTCGCTGTCATTTAATCAGCTCGTGAATCGATTTGAACTGTCTTGTTTGATATTTACCACAATCAATGCTGTCCACAGTCCAGGGTCCGATTTGATACCGGATTAGTCTCAGTGTTGGTAAATCGACAGCTGCGGTCATGCGTCTGACCTGGCGATTTCTGCCTTCATCGATAATGAGTTCAAGCCAGTCTGTGGGAATAGACTGTCGTGATCGGATGGGCGGATCACGTACCCAGAGTTGCGCAGGTTCGCTGATTCGCCGTGCTTCAACCGCTGTGGCGAGTCCATCCTTTAACATGACCCCATTGCGCAAAGCCACCAGGGCCTTCTGTGTGACTTCGCCCTCCACCTGTACGCGGTAGGTTTTGAGTAGCTTTTGCGAAGGATGGGCAATTTTGTGTTGCAGTGTTCCGTTATCTGTAAGTAACAACAAGCCCTCGCTGTCTTTGTCAAGCCGTCCTGCCGGATACACATTCCTGGTCGTGACCAAATGGCTCAGATTTCTGTCAGCGCCGCTAAACTGACTGACGTAACCGAAGGGTTTGTTGAGCAGTATCAACTGCCCGCCGGATTTACGGGTCTGTTTGACAGAAGGTCGGTGTCTGTTCATTGCTCACAAATTCTGGGAACGCAGATACAGGGCAGTGATGGTGAGGGTGTCGGCTGAGGATTCGCTGGTGTGTTACCCGATGGCTGAGAGGAACCCAACAATTGCTGACGAGTCATGGTGCTGTAACGACTTGCTCCAGCAGTCGCCGCCATTTCTCGCGTCTGGCAGTGCTCATTTGCAGTTGATCGAATACCCCCTCCAACGCATCGGCATTGGGCTGAATATTCAGCTCGTGGCAGTTGTTAGTGGTCATCGTTTCGTCAATCCATAAACCGGTTAACTGGCGAGCCAAGCGGATAGTATCCGCGTGCGTAGCCACAAGTGCAGAGACGCGCTGGGCCCCGCGGAATTTCATGCCTGCTACTTTATCTGCGTTGGCGAGCAAATTGTCAATGTTGCCCCATTTGATCAGCAGTCGCGCCGCGGTGGCAACACCCACTCCGGGCACACCGGGTATGTTGTCGACTTTGTCTCCGCAAATGGCGAGTAAGTCAGCTATCTGATTGGGCCTGACGCCAAATTTTTTTTCTACCAGACGTGCGTCGAGCCAGACATCTTTTGCGAAATCCCAAACCGCATCATTTTTCCCGACAAACTGACACAGATCCTTGTCGGCACTGACGATGACAGATGCGAGGTCTTGCTCATGCGCCAAACCTGCGAGCATGCCTATTATGTCGTCGGCTTCAACTTTGTTACTGGCGAGGGCAGTGATTCCGGCCGCTGTAACGAAGTTCTTGCAGTGGGCAAACTGTTTTTTTAGATCTTCCGGTGCCGGAGAGCGGTTTGCCTTGTACTCAGGATATACCGCGTTGCGACCGGAACCGGTCAGGCTTTCATCAAACGCACAGGCGAGAAGCCTTGGCTTGCGCCGTGAGATCAGCTGGTAGAGAAATTCGATAAAGCCGTACACTGCATTAGCGGGTCGGCCATCTGCGTCCACGATACTGCCTGGCAGCGTATGCCAACCTCTAAACACATAGATGCTGGAATCGACCAGATACAGAGCGTTCTGGTCAGAGCGCGCAGCGACGGGGGCTGCCACAATAGCAACCCGAGACCGACAGCTGCCGGTCTCGGACATTCAAAACTGTGTGTCGTTATTTCTTGCCGTAGCGTCGCTTGAACTTGTCAACCTGGCCCGCCGAATCGAGAATCTTCTGCTTGCCGGTATAGAACGGGTGGCAGGAAGAACATACTTCGACGTTCAGATCTCTACCGAGAGTAGAGCGAGTGACGAACGCATTGCCGCAGCTGCAGGCCACGTTAACTTCGCCGTATTTTGGATGGATGTCTGCTTTCATGACAAGGGTCTCGCCTATTGTCCGAGACGTGCTGAGGCGATAGCCACAACGTCGCTCGGTATTAAATTCCAGTCAGCCCGCCAGTATAGTGCCTGCGTAGGGCAATCACAAGCTATCGCGGTGGTATTAACCGTTTTCCTGCTGTGCGTCGACTCTGGAGATATGCCCTTCCGGGTCAATTTCAATGGAGATGAGCATCGGTGAGCAGCAAACCTGACAGTCTTCGGTGTACTGCTGATGTTCAACCGAGCAATCGATCAGGATTCCGATACGTTCGGCGCAGAAGGGGCATTCAATTTGGTACTCCTCCATTTAGCTGTCTCTTTTAATCTCAATAATATTGACGGAGGCTAGTCCGCCATCAGCCTTGTGGCTGTCTCTTTCCATAAACCGTTCCAACAGGGTGTCGAGAAACTGCAGGCCCAGCGGGGTTGCGGCTATCCGGTTTGTATCGCGCTGCAATAGCCCGTCTCGTTCCACTTCGACCAGGGTTTTGGTCAGCGGATGTAACGTTTCTCCGGTACATTGCTCGAACTGCAGCGGTGTAAAGCCATCGTTAAGACGCAGGGCGTTCATCATAAACTCAAAACGGGCCTCGGCTTCTGAGACGTTGTGCGACGCTTGTATACGTTCCGGGCTGTGGGCAGTTTGCAAATACTTTTCCGGGTGTTTGTGTTTGCTGTGGCGCACAATCAGGTTGTTGGCCGGAAAACTCAATTTGGAATGAGCGCCCGCGCCAATGCCCAGGTAGTCGCCGAAGGTCCAGTAATTTAAGTTGTGCTGGCACCGCCTGTTTGCCTGCGCATAAGCGGATACTTCGTATTGCTCGTAGCCCGCCTCGGTGATCATGCGCTGCCCGACAGACTGTATTGCTGCCAGTTTATCTTCGTCGGGCAAATGCGGTGGCCTGGCTGCAAACAATGTGTTCGGTTCCAGGGTCAGCTGGTAGTAGGACAGGTGGCTCGGGCTGAGCGCAATCGCACGTCTGATGTCGTCCGCTGCATCGTCTTCTGATTGGTCTGGCAAACCGTGCATTAAATCAATGTTGAAGTTGTCGAAGCCGGCCTTTGCCGCACTTTCACATGCCTGGGCTGCTTCATCACCGCTGTGAATACGGCCTAATACGTTCAGTTGATCGGCATTAAATGTTTGTACGCCAATGGAGAGCCTGTTGATACCGGCCTGCCGGTAACTTTCAAATCGTGACTGTTCTGTAGTGCCGGGGTTGGCTTCCAGGGTAATTTCAGCCAGGGGTTCGAGTTTGACGATGGCCCGGATTTTACCCAGAAGAAAGTTAAGTCCCTCTGCCGACATCAGACTTGGCGTGCCGCCGCCAAAGAAAATGGTTTCCACCGATCGGCCCCAGATATCCGGCGCGTGCTGCTCGAGGTCAGCAACCAATGCGTTTAGATAGTCTCTCTCAGGTATGTCACCGCGAACCGCATGCGAGTTGAAATCGCAGTACGGGCACTTTCGTACGCACCACGGATAGTGCACATACAGGCTGAGCGGTGGATACTCGGTGAAGTGTCTCAACGGCTTTTTTGTCGCTGCTGCAATTGCTGTTGCAGGTTCTTTATGGCCATGCTGCGATGGCTGATGGTGCTTTTTCGTTCCTTGCCCATCGCCGCTGCTGTCAGGCCAGTCTGTGGGCAGTAGAAGATCGGGTCATAACCAAAGCCACCCTGGCTTTCGATCGACTCGGTAATCAGGCCCGACCAGTGTCCGCAGGCAATGATTGGTTCCGGATCGTCTGCGTGGTTGAGATAGGCCAGCACACACACAAAGCGCGCAGCACGCTGTTCACCAGAGTAATCGCGCAGTTCGCGCAGCAGCTTTTGCATATTGTCGGCGTCGGACGGTTTTTGCGGTGTGTCAGGCTGTGCTTCCCCTAACAGCGCATAGCGTGCCGAATAGATGCCCGGTGCACCACCGAGCACTGGTACTGCCAACCCCGAATCATCAGCGAGTGCCGGCAGACCAGTCGCAAGGCTTGCATGTCTCGCCTTTATCAGTGCGTTTTCAATAAAGGTGACAGCGGTTTCATCTGCCTCGGTCACTGCATATTCGCTCTGCGGTACCAGATGAATATTGTGAGGCTCAAGCGCCCCGGCCAACTCAGCGAGTTTGCCACGGTTGCCGCTGGCCAGTACACAGGTGTTACGATCGGACATACAGGGGCTGTAACCTCAGCTGCTTAGCGCTGTGCGCTGTAGTTCGACAATCTCATTCACTCCCTTGCGGGCGAGTGCGAGCATTTCCTGCAATTCGTTTTCTCGAAACGCATGGCCTTCTGCGGTGCCCTGGATTTCAATGTACCCGCCAGCTTCATTCATGACGACATTCATATCCGTTTCCGCATTTGAGTCTTCAGCGTAATCAAGGTCCAGCACGGGCTGGCCGTTGTAGATGCCAACCGAAATCGCAGCCACGTGTCCGTGCAATGGATTTTTCTTGATACTCTTTGCCGTTTGCAGAGATGTTATCGCATCACTCAGCGCCACATAGGCACCACTGATTGAAGCGGTACGTGTGCCTCCGTCTGCCTGAATAACATCGCAATCGATTGTGACTGTTTTTTCACCGAGTGCTTCCAGATCAATGATTGCTCGCAATGAGCGGCCAATCAGTCGCTGTATTTCCATACTGCGCCCGGACTGTTTACCTGCTGTCACTTCACGCCTTGATCGAGTGTTGGTGGCTCTTGGCAGCATGCCGTACTCTGCTGTCACCCATCCACTGCCTTTACCTTTAAGAAAAGGTGGCACTCTGTCTTCGATGCTCGCTGTGCAGATTACTTTGGTGTCGCCAAATTCTGTCAATACAGATCCTTCGGCGTGGCGAGTAAAGTTACGTGTAAAACTGATGGCTCTCAGCTGATTGTTCTCACGCTGGCTAGGGCGCATGTATATCCTTTGTTTCTAGATTGGCTGGGGTTATGTTCTACAGTGCATAAGTCATTTGCAGAGTCAGCTGTCAACACAAGAGGTGTTGCAGTCGATGGCATCTGACGCTGGCACCGCTGCATGATACAGTGAGCAGACAGCAAAGCCGAGCCTGCTGTGTTTATTTTGTGTGCGTGGTTTAGTACAGGGTCGGTGCGCGTGTATTTTTTTAGCTGTTCATTGGCATAAATGTGTTTATCGAATCAGGAGTCTGCGACTGTGCTTAAAAGTATGACCGCGTTTAGTCGGCAGGAAGAAGTCAATCAATGGGGAACCATCGTTTGGGAAATCCGTTCGGTTAACCATCGCTACCTCGACTTGTCTATTCGCATCCCCGAGGAGCTTCGCAATGTTGAACCGAAAGCGCGTGATCTGCTGAATGCCAGTCTCAGTCGTGGCAAGGTCGAGGCCTCATTGCGATACAAGTCTGGCGATTTGGCTGGCGGAGAAATCATTGTCAACGACGCATTGGCGCAGCAATTAACGAAGGCTGCGCACTCGGTGCAGCAAATGACCGGTGATGCCGGGCCACTGTCAGCGATAGAAATACTGCGCTGGCCAGGTGTTGTTGGTCAGGCTGAAAAAGATCTTGGCCCGCTGCAACAACAGGTGCTGGATTTACTATCAAAAACAATAGCTGATTACATCGAAACGCGTGGTCGTGAAGGGCAGAAAACAGCCACAATGCTCAGCGAGCGCTGCGACGCGATTGAGGCCATCGTTGCAAAAGTTCGGGTGTTGCGACCACAGGCGATAGAGCGCCAGCGGGCTAAACTGATGGCACGTATCGAAGATCTTGATACCGATCATGATAACGGCCGGCTTGAGCAAGAGTTGGTGTACATTGCGCAACGTCTTGATGTCGATGAGGAGCTTGATCGATTGACAGCACACCTGAGTGAGCTGCGCGATATTCTGCAAAGAGATGAGCCAGTAGGACGACGCCTTGATTTTCTGGTGCAGGAATTTAACCGTGAGGCAAATACGTTGAGTTCCAAGTCTGCTGATGCCGAAACCACGGCGCTGTCGGTTGATTTGAAGGTGCTTATTGAGCAGATGCGCGAGCAGGTGCAAAACATTGAGTAAGGGCTCGCGCCCGCCTGCAAAGAAAGCCAGCCCGGCTCGCGAACCACAGAGCGCCGCAGACGCGGCAGTAGTATCCGGTCCGATTAAAAAAAATCCGGTGGAATCCGTGATTACGACGTTGCCGATTATCATGTTACTCGGTGGACTTGCGTTCTATTACTTCAATGAGCGCCGGCAGGTGGACGGGCAAATTCTGATTGATCAAATCGAACAGATTGACGGTGCATTTTCCGGTATCAGTGCGCAGAGTGAAAAACCTGAAGCGCAAAGAATTCTGTGGATCAAAACGCCGTCGCGGCTGCGTGGCGGGCGAGTTAGTTACAAACAGGCGCAGCAACTCGACGTCTTAACTGATGGTGATCCGATAACCGTCTGGGCGGCGCCCAAAGTGCAGGGGTCAAAAACCCTTTGGGTAGTTAAGCTGAGCAGTGACGGGAAAGTGTTGATCGAGCAGGAAGTCGATTCTGCCAATGCAGATACTCAGACCAGTACTCGAGTGACAACTTCGGCAAACAAGCCAGCAACCCTGATGCAACAATAGTGACGATGTTTGCTTACGAGCCTTCCTGCACAAACAACAGCCACTGGTAGCCAATAAACACGGCAACCAAAATCAGGCCTTCAAAGCGATTAATACGGCCTCCGTTACCACGCCAGGCAACACAAAAGATCAGCAGGCAAATAGTTAGTCCGATATGTACAACTGCGTCGCGGTTTCTGACCATTGCATCAACATCGACCGGGCCGATGATCGCTACTACTCCGAGTACCGCCAGCGCGTTAAATAAATTCGAGCCAACAACACCGCCAATCGCCAGCCCGAACTCACGTCGCATGATGGCGGCGATGGTTGCTGCAAGTTCAGGCAAGCTGGTACCGACTGCCACAATTGACAGCCCGATCATCAACTCGCTAACGTTTGCAGCCCTGGCAATTTCGACAGCGCCCCATACCAGTGCACGGGAACTGACCAGTAGTACGATCAGGGAAATAATGGTGATTGTTGACAATTTAACCATTGGTTCCGGAGCGCTGACGTGGTCATTGAACTCTGTTGCGAGCATATCGTTAGGCTCTTTTTTCCCCTGCCAGATTAGCCAGCCCAGGCAAAGCATCAGTACACCAATGTAGGCGATACCGTCGCCACGAGATAGTTTCAGATCAAGTAACAATGCTGTTGAAAACAGCACCACGCCAAGCAACAGCGGTATTTCGCGGCGTAGCACGGTCGATGACACGGGAATTGGAATTAACATGCTGGAAAACCCGAGAATCAACGCGATGTTGGCAATGTTGGAGCCAATGGCATTGCCAATGGCGAGTGCTGAATTGCCGCTGGTTGCTGACATCACACCGATCAGAATTTCAGGCGCGGAAGTACCGAAGCTGACAATCGTCAAGCCAATAAGCAATGGCGAGAGGCCAAACTGAAAGGCGATTGAACTCGCGCCTTCGACAAACTTGTCAGCGCTGTATGCCAGCAATGCAAGGCTGACGATAATAGTGAATACCGGAATCAGCAGGGTCATGTTAATAGTGATCGCAACGTCGGATGAGTTTAATAGCTACACACCGGGCCAAAATCAATCCCGGGCACAGCCCACTGATTGTAGGACAACCAAACTTTCTGCGTTCGAAGTTGAGTTAATTCTTTGCGCTGGACTTCAGTTGAGGCTTGCCTGATCAGGCGGCTGCAGCGTTTAATGCACGGCTGCGAAAGCCCAGGCTGGCGGCCAGTCCAGGTTGATTGTCAGCCAGGCGCAGCTCAGCACCATGCATGCGGGCCACGGCCTGCACGAGGCTCAGTCCGAGACCGTTGCCCGGAGACTTGCGCTCGTGCTCAAGCCGCACAAATCGCTGCAATACACGGTCTCTCTCATGTCGCGGTATACCCGGTCCATTGTCTGTGACGGTAATGGTGAATTCATCGTCATTGCCCGACAGATAAATGCCAACGGCGCCGGTGACGCGGGTGTACTTAATCGCATTGTCGAGCAGGTTGGTGATCGCCTGTGCAAGCAAGTGGCGGTTGCCGTAAAACAGCGGGTTGGAATTGATTTGTTCAATGAAATTCAGATTGGCATCCTCGGCAACCGCACCGTACAACTCGGCTATCTCGGCTGTCAGATCACCCATCTTTACGTATTCCCATTCAGTTTTATCCAGGCCAGCCTCAAGCCGCGCAATACTGAGCATAGCGTTGAAGGTGTGGATCATACCGTCGGTTTCGTTGATTGATGACTCGATGGTGTCGCGATATTCGTCGTCGCTGCGATTTTCCAGTAACGTGACTTCAAGACGGTTACGCAAACGGGTTAACGGGCTGCGCAGATCGTGTGCGACGTTGTTGGTGACCTGCTGCATGCTCTCCATCAGATCTTCAATTCGGGTGAGCATCTGATTGATCTTAACAGCGATGGCATCGAATTCGTCGCGGCGTTCGGTAACCGGAATGCGTCTGGACATGGCGCCACTCATGATTTCACCGGCGGTTTTATTGACCGACGCAATGCGACGCAGCACGCTCATACTCATCCAGATACCACCGAGTACGGCGAAAATCAGAGTAATAACCGTTGCCCCTACGACCAACGCAAAGGTGTAGTCAAGCAGTGCTTTTTCGTCGCTGACCTCGTGTCCGATAGTCAGCTTCAGTCCGTTTGAAAACTGAGTTTGTGCAACCCGGACTGGCAGTAGCGTGCGCGGGCTGTCGGCGGGCAGGTCAACGACGTCGCCCATTGGTTTGGTGCTGTGAGTGCGAACCGATTTGATGCGCAACGGCCATTCCTGATCACCGCCGTCGGTGATGTCGCTGCCCTCGCTTTCGAGATAGTAGAAACGGCCATAGGTATCGACCTGATTGCGCTGTTGTATGGCATCGAGCAACTCGGTTAGCGCGCCGGATTTATAGAGGTTGACCAGAAAGTCGGTTTCAAGCCGGAGACGTGCGTCGACCTGAGATTCAATCTCGTCACGCAAAGACCAGTAGATAAAACCGAGGGTAACTGCGGAGAACAGGCTGAACAGTGCCGCATAGATTATGGTTAAGCGAAAAGCTGTGGTACTAAACAGGCGTATGTCCATCATGACCAGCCATCCGGACTTGGCGGCAGGCTAACATGGCAGGGCCTGGTTTTGTTCAAGCGCAAAGTGTCACCGTAAAAAGTACTGTGGCCCGCAAACACGAGCCACTTTGTCGATATCCTGATATGAAAGTCAGGACTGTCATCGGTGCGGAACTAGCCTTCGACTAGCTTGTATCCGGCGCCTCTGACGGTATGCAGCAACGGTTGCTCGAAGTCCTTGTCGATTTTACTTCTGAGTCGACTGATCTGGACATCGATCACATTGGTCTGCGGATCAAAGTGATAGTCCCATACATTTTCCAGCAACATGCTGCGGGTGACAACCTGGCCAGCATGACGCATCAGATACTCAAGCAGGCGAAATTCGCGAGGTTGCAGATTAATGTTGGCGCCGGCCCGGGTTACTTTGTGCTTCAGCAGGTCCAGAGTCAGGTCTGCCACTCGCAACGTAGTGACTGCGTTTTCCGGCTGTGCCCGTCTGGCCAGCGCCTGTAGCCGGGCGCTTAGTTCCGACAATTGATAGGGCTTGGTCAGATAGTCGTCACCACCGGCACGCAGGCCGGTGACGCGCTCATCGACATCGTCGAGTGCGCTCAGAATCAGGACCGGAGTGTTGTCACCACCACGGCGCAGATCCTCGATCATGGATATACCGTCTTTCCTGGGCATCATGCGGTCGATCACCATCGCGTCATATGCGTTGGTTTTAGCGTAGCTAAGGCCAGATTCCCCGTCGTCTGCGTGATCGACCGCGTGGCCAATCTCGTTTAGACCCTTGACGAGATAACTCGCCGCCTCCATATCGTCTTCAACTAGTAGTATGCGCATGTATTAAACTCTTACCGAAGCGGTGCATCGACGCTGCATGGGCGCCGTGAAAAAACCTCAGAGATGACGGCGGAGATCCAATGTGACCTCCAAATCGTTACTCTCTGGATGAAATCCGAATGTATCAACCCGAGTGCTGATTGCAGCGACGGTTAAGTCTGCTATTACCAACCCCATGGTTTCCACTCGTCGTCCCTTGACGCAGGAGTCTGAAATGACTGTAGGTTTCAAACACCCGACTAGAGCATTGGTATCATCCCATATTGCGACGCGGTCTGCCACGGTCAGCAGTGTGGCATTTCGCGGTGGATTATTTTCCTGCGCACTGGCGCTCATGATGCTGGTTGGCGGTAAAACTGGTGCTGTTCAGGCCATTGACCTACCAGATTTTGAGGGATTGGTCGCGGACAAAGGCAAAGCGGTAGTGAAAGTTACTGTCAAAGCGACACGAGAATCGTCGCCTGGGCTGGATAACTTGCCAAACTTTAATGAAGAAGAGATGCCTGAATTCTTCAAAAAGTTTTTTGAAAATCTGCCTGATTCCCAGAACATTCCGCGAGATAACAGTCCAACGGCCGGATTCGGATCCGGATTTATCATCAGTGAAGATGGTTATATCGTCACCAATGCGCACGTCGTCAATGACGCAACGGAGATAGCCATTGGCTTGCCGGACCGCCGTGAGTTCGACGCGGAGCTGGTCGGCTCCGATAAACGGACTGATGTAGCGTTGCTCAAGGTTGACGCGAGCGGCCTGCCGACCCTGTCTCTCGGCGATTCAGACAAATTGAAGGTAGGCCAGTGGGTGCTTGCGATTGGATCGCCTTTCGGATTTGAGTACACCGCAACTCAGGGGATTGTGTCGGCACTGTCGCGCAGCTTGCCAAACGAGAATTACGTGCCCTTCATCCAGACTGATGTGGCTGTCAATCCTGGCAACTCCGGTGGGCCGCTGTTCGATCTCGATGGCAATGTGGTCGGGGTTAACTCGCAGATCTATTCCCGCTCTGGTGGCTATATGGGGCTTTCCTTCGCCATTCCGGTCAATGTAGTGCAATCGGTGGTAGAGCAGCTTCAGGAACAAGGCTTTGTCAGCCGTGGCTGGCTTGGCGTGGTGATTCAGGACGTTAATCGCGATCTGGCCAAATCATTTGGCCTGGACAGCCCTGCGGGCGCGTTAATCGCCCAGGTTAATCGGGGCAGTCCCGCCGCTGATGCCGGATTGAAGACCGGCGACGTCATCTTGTCTTTTAACGGTCAGCCGGTTGCGGAGTCGTCAGACCTGCCGGCATTGGTTGGCAGTACACGGCCCGGTAATACGGTCGATGTTGAATTACTGCGCAGTCGTAAAACAATGACGCTGCCGGTGACGATACGCGAACTCCGGGAAAATCGCGCCGAGGCAGATTCAACAGAAGAGTCTACTGCAAAAACAAAAATGCTCGGTCTCAGCCTGCGCTCAATGACAGAAGACGAAATGGCTGAGCGTGGCGTTGAAAGTGGTTTATTGGTGACAGATGTCGACACCAACGGCGTGGCGGCAGCGGCCGGAGTGGCGGTGGGCGACGTGGTGATTTCCTACAACAATGCGACGCTCTCTGCGCCTGCAGATTTGCGACAGCTTATTGATGACAGCAGCAGTGGCGAGTCAGTGGCCCTGTTGATCAGTCGCAATAAAAATCCACAGTTTGTAGCGCTGACGCTACCGTGAGCGCCTGCAGCCTGCACGATTGTTTTGCACAATGAGTTTGCCGTTTTCGCCGTCAGCTGACCGCAATAAAGAAGTGATTGGTAATGCACTGGAAAGATGGCTTTGCAAGGCCAGCACCGTATTTGAGTTTGGCAGTGGCACTGGCCAACATGCGGTATATCTGAGTCTGCGGTTTCCTCATCTTCAATGGCAACCGAGTGAACTGAAAGCAAACATTGAGACGATCAGATTGCTGATCCAGCAAGCGGGCGTGAGCAATATACTTGCACCTATCGAGTGCGATGTGCTGGCACAACTGATACCAGGCAGAGATGCCGATGCCAGTCAGGTATCGAGTGACAACGTGCTTCAATATAGCTTTGCCTACTCTGCCAATACCGCGCACATTATGAGTATGCCAGCGGTAGAGCGGATGTTATCGATTGCGGCGGCGCTGCTGCAGCCAGCTGGATACTTCGCGCTGTATGGACCATTTAAATACGGATCAAAGCACACGGCTGAAGGCAACAGTCAGTTTGATGCCATGCTGCGTGAACAGGACGCTGTGATGGGAGTTCGCGATAAATTTGAGCTCGATCAGATAGCAGTCGAGTGTGGCTTGACGCCAGTCGAAGATCTGGCGATGCCATCCAATAATCGAATACTGATGTGGCAACGCGTCGGAGAAATTTAGTACAGGGTCTGCCGGGCTGCATTGCAGTGCTGCTACAAATTAAAGATGTATTGCGTCAGTCAGGCATGCAAATCATCGCAATGTAGAAAGCGAGTTAATTACTTTTTTTGCAATGTCTGCTGACACCCATGGCTTCCACACTTCGGTGTGTTGAAGCAGAAATACCGATGCTGTTTCTGCTGCATTTAATTGCTGGTCAAACTGCAATGCTAACAGAGCACTCATCAGCGCTCCCGGAAATTCACGTGCAGAGAGATAATCGATAGCCTCACCTGGCACTGCAGCGTCAAAGCTGTCTGTGACCACGGTTTGCAATTGCAATGGTCTCCAGGCGGATGGCTTTGGGTCGTCGCAATCTGCAACGGGCTTTGCAATGCAGCCATCCCAGTTTTTGGCGCCCGCAAACTCAATGCCGAAGTCTAGTTTGATCATGGTATGTCGGCCCATCATCGCAGAGGGAGACCCGTAGGAGCCAAACCAGTTGTGCCCCTTTTTAATGGCATCGGTTAGTGAGTGTTCAAGATCTGCCCAACTGTCGGGAGTAACCAGCATCCAGTTCTTTTCTTCCATCTCGAAAGCGCGAAAAAGGTTCGCAGTTATATGATGGCAATCTGAATCCGCCGGACAACCGAAAAATACACCCTCGGTTGTATCATCACTCACCGCGAACAATTCCGGGTGCTCGAGCACATCCAGTACGGTTTTTAACTCCGGGTGTTTTTTAACCGCTTCAGGTGATATCCACCAGCTTTGCCCCACTCCGGTGATCGGGTTATCGCTTATCGTGCGAAGTGTATTCGTGTCGGTAGTTGATTTAATCGCTAAGCCAAAGTGATTGACCGGAATTGCACTCACAAGCACGGGTTCTGCAGATTCAAGGATGGCTGTCAATTCATTATCGGTTGCAATCCCTTCGATAGAGCAATCGAAACCGCCCTTCAGGATCAGTTCGTCGATGTTGGCTAACAGTTCGGTGGATGCATTTGTGCCGCTTGCCAGCTGTATGGATCCGCAATCATCAGCTGCACCGGCGCCGGGTGTCTGTAACAGCGCCAGCGCGGCAGCTATGGCGAGCCAGCTATGACGAAGTCGTTGAGTGTTTATTCGCACGAGTTTGATAAGCAGTATGGGGGAGAATTTAACAGGCAAAATCGACTGGGTAACCCTGGTAGCAAATAGTAGAAGAAATGTTTGCGAGAAGAGAATTGTTCGTTGAGCGATGGCCGTAGCACTTGTGCTTACGCTTTGCCTCGATCGTTGTGTACACAATAACAAATGCTGGCATCGGCAGGTTGCTGACTGCGACTTGTTCCACACGTTTCGGGTGTGAACTGAACTCGCTTCTGTTGAACCTGTCTATACTAAATCAATTTTGCGTTTCAAACCGAGGAAACAAGCCAATGAGAATGAGTATTCGGCCAGCACTGGTGTTGCTGTTAATGTTCGGCGTCGCTGCTTGCTCATCTGATAGCGCGACCACCATCACCCAAATCGACACAGACCAGACTGATGGTCAGGGTAATGAGACCGACGGTGAAACGTCTGAGGGCGACGGTGACTCGACCGAAAACAATGAGCAGGGGTCACCAGATGATTCGGCGCAACAAAGCGCAGATGCAATGTATCGCGTTACCTTTAATGCAAGCTGGAGTCAGGCGACACATCCGACTAACTTCCCGGCTGACCCGCATTTCTCCGGATTGGTGGGCGCCGTGCATAGTGAGCAGGCAATTCTGTGGGAGCCCGGTCAAATTGCTACTGATGGCATTGAGTTGATGGCTGAAACCGGCGGCAAAAGTATCTTGCTGGAAGAGGTTGCGTCTGTCGTCAGTGAAGGGCGTGCGTTGAGCGAAATATCTGGTAGTGGTGTTGGTACCTCACCTGGTACAGCCGTAGTTGAATTCACTGTCACGCGTGACAACCCGCTGGTCACTCTGGTGTCGATGGTGGCGCCGAGCCCGGACTGGTTTGTCGGTGTGCACGGTCTTAACATGCTCGACGACAGTGGTCAGTTCCGTCAGTCATTAACCGTTGATTTAGCGGTCTATGATTCCGGCACTGATAGCGGTTTGCAGTATGCATCAGGTGATCAGGATACCCAGCCACGCGAGCCAATAGCACTGGTGAATTCAGATAGCGCTGACAGCGACCTGACTGACGGTCAGCCATTCGCGGGTCAGTTTGTATTTGAACGACTGTAAGTATGTGTAGTGGTGTCGCTGCCTGACCCGACTCTCTTCATTTATCGGGTCAGGCATCCAGTTGTAAATCAGCCAGCAGGCAACTGGCTTTTTACACCATCGATAGCTCTTGCCCAGCCTGCCAGTAGATCATCTCGTTCGGTGGCCTGCAACGTGGGTTGAAATTCCCGGTCGAGTTGCCAGTTGGCGATTAAATCATCGTGATTTTTGTAGTACCCGCAGTGCAAGCCTGCGAGGTAGGCTGCACCCAGCGCTGTGGTTTCAGTTTGTACCGGTCGCTGTACCGGAATGTTCAGTACATTAGCTAAAAATTGACAGAGCCAGTCATTGCGCACCATACCGCCATCGACCCTGACGGTTGTCGGTGTAACACCGTCTTCAGCCATCGCATTAAACAGATCGTTTGTTTGAAATGCCACAGATTCCAGTGTGGCACGAACAATATGGCTGACCCCGCTATCGCGTGTCAGGCCAAATAAAGCGCCGCGTGCATCAGGATTCCAGTGCGGTGCGCCGAGCCCGGTGAAGGCAGGTACCAGATAGACTCCGTCATTGCCTTTCATCTCACTGGCAATCTGTTGTGTTTCTTCCGCTGATTTAATAACACCGAGTCCGTCGCGTAACCACTGCACGGCAGCACCGGCGACAAAGATAGATCCTTCGATAGCATAGGTTGGTTTGCCGTTGAGCTGGTAGGCTGTAGTCGTCAGTAACTTATTGTCTGACGAGAGTGCTTCACCACCCGTGTTTAATAGTACAAAGCATCCGGTGCCGTAGGTGCTTTTAATCATTCCAGGTTCCAGGCAGACCTGTCCGAAAGTGGCTGCCTGCTGATCACCGGCAACCCCGCAAATGGGCACGGACGCGCCAAGTTCTTTTTCACTGGTAACGCCAAAATCATCACTGCTGTCTTTGACCGACGGCAACATTGATTTTGGAATATTTAAAATTTTAAGGAGCTCTTCATCCCATTCGCGAGTATGGATATTGTAGATAAGCGTACGCGATGCATTGGTAGCATCGGTGGCGAATACCTTGCCTTCTGTTAATCGCCAGATTAAAAATGTATCCATGGTTCCGAACAGCAAATCGCCGTCTTCGGCTTTGCGCCGGGCGCCGTCGACGTTGTCGAGTAGCCAGCTTATTTTGGTACCGGAGAAATACGGGTCGAGCAACAGGCCGGTTTTTGCAGTGAAGGTCTGTTCGTAGCCCGCGTTCTTTAGTTCCGTGCAGCGCTGTGCTGTGCGCCTGTCCTGCCACACAATGGCATGGTGAATCGGAGTGCCGGTTTGTCTGTCCCAGACAACCGTGGTTTCTCGTTGATTGGTAATACCGGCAGCTACCAGGGTGGCGCTCTTGTCGTCAGCCGCCCTGATCGCGTCTTTGCATACTTCGATCGTGGTTTGCCAGATCTCTTCGGCGTCGTGCTCAACCCAACCCGGCTGGGGGAAATGCTGGGTAAATTCCTTTTGTGCGGTATGGACCGACTGCCCGTCCTTTGCAAACAACATGGCCCGTGAGCTGGTAGTGCCTTGATCGATACTGAGAAGCAGTTGTTCCGCCATAAGTGAGATTGCCCAATGTGTGATGTTTGTTGTCCGTCAATGTAACGTGAACTGGCTCTGGATGCCAAGCCAACAGGTCAGTGTTCAGGGGGCCTAAAGCCCTAAAGTATGCGGTGCCCGGAGAGAATTGCTGAGGTGTTACAGCGAAAGTCTGCCGGCCTGATCTGCACCGGTTGACTGGCAGGTGTGTCGGCTTGTGGGGGGTGGCACGCACGGGTAGTTGCGCTGTCAGAGTTGTCTGCACATCGGTTGCAGCAGCCATTGAAGAAGCCTGTAGCGATCGATATATTTAGGCGTCGAGTGTTTTACTGTGAGCGTACGCCACCTGGGCAAAGAGCGAATCCACGGCATGGGAGTGTGGCTGGCAACGTTGTTAAGTTGCCATCAGGCATTGCGCTGGCAAAACCTCGATTCGTATTGTTGCAATCGCTGACCGGAACTATCACCTGATGAAATCACTGCTGTCACAAGGCCTGCTGTTACTGACGATTCTGTTGCTCGCGATAGCTCGTGCAAATGCGACCGGACTGCCTGCCAGTGTCGATGGCGAGCCCTTGCCCAGCCTGGCGCCGATGCTTGAACGTACAACTGCTGCGGTGGTGAATATCGCCACTCGTGGCTCTGTACCGGTGCAATCCAACCCGCTTTTTGAAGACCCCTTTTTTCGCCACTTCTTTGATCTGCCACAACGCTCGCAGCGCAAACAAACACAGAGCCTGGGTTCCGGGGTCATAGTCGATGCCGAAGCCGGGCTGGTCATCACCAACCATCATGTGATTGATAACGCCAATGAAATCTTGGTCACGCTTACAGATGGGCGCGAGCTTGACGCTGAAATTATCGGTCAGGATCCCGAGGCCGACGTGGCGGTGATCAGTATCGACGCTGACAACCTGACCGAGCTCAGCTGGGCCGATTCCGATAAATTGCGTGTCGGTGATTTTGTCGTCGCCATTGGTAACCCGTTTGGTCTCGGTCAGACAGTGACATCCGGCATTGTGTCGGCACTGGGTCGAAGCGGACTGGGTATTGAAGAGATTGAAGATTTCATTCAAACCGATGCATCGATTAACCCGGGTAACTCAGGGGGGGCACTGGTTAACTTACGTGGTGAACTGGTTGGTATCAATACCGCAATTGTGGGTCCCTCAGGCGGCAATGTAGGTATAGGCTTCGCGATACCGTCGAATATGGCGCGCAGCCTGATGCAACAACTGGTCGATGCCGGCGAGGTGCGGCGCGGCAAGCTGGGTATAGCGCTGCAGGAACTCACTGAAGATCTGCAGGATGTATTCGGGGTGAAGTACGGGGTTGTCATCGCTGCTGTTGAAAAAGATAGCTCGGCTGAACTGGCGGGGTTAAAAAGTGCTGATGTCATCACCCAGATTGACGGGCGGCGTGTGCGGCGCATAAGCGACCTGCGCAACACAATCGGACTGCTGCAGGTTGGTGCCGAAGTAAAAATTCGCTTTTATCGCGACCGTGAGCTCTATGAAACCAGCATTCGAGTTGGCGAATCGGAAGACTCAACCGTACGCGGAGAGGAGCTGGCCGATCAATTAAGCGGAGCCGTATTCGAGAATGCTGTTACCGCTCGTGGACAGCGACACGTTCGCATCGCTGAAGTGGAGTCTGGCAGTCTGATGGCAGAGTATGGATTTCGTAGCGGTGACATCGTTCTCTCAGCCAACAGGCTGAGTGTGAAGTCAGTGAAAGATCTGATCAGTGCAGTTGCCACCAGAGGTGCTTCAACCCTGCTCAATATTCAGCGTGGAGCCTACACCCAGTTCGTGTTGGTTGAGTAATACCGCGTCGTGACAAGAGCCCGCTCAGTTTGCAGCCGGTGAGTGACCATCGGTGTTTTTTTCCACCCAGCGCTGGCTGTTGTCGGTCAGTGTTTCTTTTTTCCAGAATGGTGCTCGAGACTTAAGTGCCTCCATCAGAAAGCGGCAGGCATCGAAGGCGGCAGCGCGATGAGCGGACCAGCAAACGACCAGCACTATCGGATCACCAGGGGTTATGTCGCCAACCCGATGTACGATCAATGACTGCAGCAATGGCCATTGCTGTTGCGCATCGTCGATAATCGCCTGCAACTGTGATTCGGTCATACCCGGATAGTGTTCCAGTGTCATGGCCTGAACATCATCGTTTTCATTGAAGTCACGCATTGTGCCGACAAAACTGGCCGTTGCGCCAAACTCGCCACTGGTTAATCTGCTTTCCTGAAACTGCTGTGTTAGCTGCCACGGATCAAACGGGCCTGGCCTGATCTGAACGTTGTCGGTGGGCTCAGGGACGGTGTTTTTGTCGGCGGCAGGGCTGTTGCTGTCCGCGTTGTCGATTGCCACCCGGGTTTGTGCCAGCGATGGATCATTACGCTTTTTTGCAAGTGAACGGCTGACGGGTCCACGGTTCATGATTTATCCTCCGGTCACCGGTGGAAAGAACGCCACCTCGTCGCCGTCAGCTACCGGATGCGTCAAGCCGGCATGGGTTTGATTGACAGCGCACACCGTGTTCTCCGGCATTGGCAAATCCCCTGCGGCGATTTGCCAGACGTCGGCTACAGTTGACGCTTGTGAACTGTCGATATCCAGCTCACTTTGGTTGAGAGTTTCGCGCATACTGGCGAAAAATTTCACTTTGACGGTCATGGGTGCATTATGCCTTGCGCTCGGGACGGTGCAATCACCGGGGCCACATTTAATTGTTATCGGGAACGACTCATGTCAGATCTTACTCACTTTAACCAGCATGGTGATGCACACATGGTCGATGTTGGTGACAAGCAGGTGACCCACCGTGTTGCCGTCGCAGCCGGCCATATCAGTATGAAGAGCGACACTCTGGCAATGATAATCAAAGGAGATCATCGAAAGGGAGATGTGCTCGGCATCGCCCGCATTGCCGGAATCATGGCCAGCAAGCGTACCAGTGACCTGATCCCGCTGTGTCATCCGATCGGGCTGACGCACGTTGAAGTCAATTTCGATATTGATGAGTCATCCGGTAGTGTCGCCTGTCAGGCCCGAACCGAAACGCGCTCCCAAACCGGGGTCGAAATGGAGGCGTTGACCGCCGTACAGGTCGCGTTGCTGACCATTTATGATATGTGCAAGGCCATCGATCGGGGTATGGAAATGAGCGGAATCCGGCTGCTCGAGAAATCTGGTGGCAAATCCGGTGACTGGAAAGCAGTAAATTAAGTAAACACTGCGAGTTTGATGTTTCCACCGGAGTCAAGCTGATGCACAATAGCGTGGGTTACAAATGATCCACATTCACGCACATTTGGCGACGCCGCACCGCAACGGCGTTGTCACTTTTACAGGTTAGATGAAACTGATTACACGCTTGCTGTTAGGACTGATTGCCGTGGTGGCGACCCTGTTCATTGCAGCGGCGTTTATTGTCAGCACAATCGACCCTGCGCAACATAAAGATCGTATCCAGCAATTTGTGTTTGATCAGACCGGTCGCACGCTGGAAATTCGTGGTCGCGTCGAGGCGCAGTTATTCCCGTGGGCCGGATTTTCCCTGCGAGATGTCACCCTGTCTGGTGCGGAAGGCTTCTTCACAGAAAATTTCGCACAGATCAGACAGGTCGATGCGCGTCTGCGCTTCCTGCCACTGATTGTGGGTAGCGTCAGTATAAGACATGTCCATTTGCAGGGGCTTGAACTCGACCTGCAGCGCAATCTTGAGGGTCGAACAAACTGGGATGACCTGATGTCCAATACATCGGTTGTCACCACCGATGTATCAAACGACGATGTTCTGCAGGAGATCGAGGCTGGTACGCCGGTCGTAGCAGCGCTGTCGGTCGGTCAACTTGTTGTGTCAGACAGTATCGTTCACTGGCGCGACGAAATGGCTGACAAAAAATTCCTCCTGTCTGATTTTCGCTTATCAGCCGGCGAGGTTACATTGACCGAGCCCTTTCGTTTTGACACCGGCTTTGTGGTTAACGGGGTGGCCGGGTTCCCCATCACACAATTGAGCGCGTCTGGCCTGGCAGGCATCGATCTGGCCGAGAATATCTACCGTGTCGATTCGTTTCAGGTGGACTCGGTGCTTACCTTCGCCAGCAACGATAGCCCGGCAGACGCTAGTTCAATTGAAACGGAGGCTGGTAAGTCCCCTGAACAGGAGATCGCTGATCCGAAACTCACAGCGCGATACACTGGATCGGTGGTCGCTGACCTGAGCGCGCAGCGTGTGGATTTTTCCCCGTTGACGCTGGCTGTAGAGGGTGTTGTTCTCAGTGGCGAGCTGCACATGACAGATTTGCTGCAAAACCCGGGTGTATTCGGGCACATTGCCAGTGATGCCAGTGACGTTGCTACCCTGCTGGAAACGCGGGGTGTTGTGTTGCCCGACACCTTTGATCGAAC
The DNA here is from genome assembly GCA_937957915.1 of uncultured Granulosicoccaceae bacterium. Taxonomy (GTDB): domain Bacteria; phylum Pseudomonadota; class Gammaproteobacteria; order Granulosicoccales; family Granulosicoccaceae. Next base: position 223,645 of record CALGNZ010000047.1, read on the forward strand.
GCTGTTGCAAGACTTCAAACTGTCAGCAAATTTTCAGCGCGCTGACGAAAACTTTCTGATCAGCGATGTCAGTTTAGGCAATCAGCACGCGGCGTTAACCGGTAATTTTCAGATTGCCAACTTCCAGCGTGCGCCAGTGTTAACCGGAACGATCACCAGCAATAACATCAACCCCGCTCTGTGGGCCGACGCAATCGGATATACCCCGTTCGACAAGACGGCGCTGACCAAGGCCCATATCAGTGCAGACGTTCGTCAGTCAGGTCAGTTACTGGTACTCAATGACATTGCGTTAAAACTGGATGACAGTACGGTCAGCGGTGATATCGAGTTGGTAAAAACCGACGATGGCCAGTATCCGGTGCGCTTTGAGCTACAGGCAGACAGCCTTAATTTTGATCGGTATTTTCGCGGTGGCATTGATATCGATGGGCTGGCGGCTTTAGCTGATCGTGCTGATCTGGATCTGCCGGTAGAGACGATTCGTGCATTGGATATACAGGGAAAGCTGACGGCTGCACAACTGCAATGGTCAGGGATGCAGTTCACCGAAGTGGCTTTGCCGATACGCGTTGCTGAAGGGCGGGTCGAGGGGCTGGAAATCAAGGCGACAACCTATAAGGGTACATTGTTCACTTCTACGGTTCTTGATGTGACACCCGATGAACCCCTGTTAACTGCAACAGTAAGTCTTAATGCCGTAGATCTGAACCCAATGTTGGATGCCGCATTGCAGGGCGAGGCTGCCTTGTCCGGTACCGGTATTGTTAACGTCGACTTGTTAAGTCGTGGCAGCACAGTGGCCGAAATGGCTGATCGCGCAGGTGGCGCTTTAAATGTACGAATCACCGATGGCGCTATTGATAACGTTAATCTCGCTCATGAATGGGTTACCTTGTTATCTGCCTACCTGTTGCCGGAAACTAATGATCAGACCGTCGTTGAAGCTGAACCTGGACAGTCATCAGAGCGTAATGCGGCGTCTGGGGCGTCGCCCGGTTCAACTGCCTTAACCGCTAATCAAAAAACCCTTATCAATGAGTTGAGTATGTCGTGGGAGCTTGCTGATGGTCGTCTGTACAGTAACGATCTGGATTTGCGTTCTGTCGGTATGAACCTGTCAGGGCAGGGCAGTATTGCTCTTGCAGAGCAGTCCATTGATTATCTGTTGCAGGTGGCTTTTACAGAAGACGCGGTCGATGCAGCGGCCGATACCATCGATTCTGTATTAGCGCCAACACATAACCGAATGGTCGGTATGACAGTGCCCCTGGTTATTCGCGGGTCGGTAAAACCATTGCTAATTGACTTTATTGCTCGCCTCAATGAGTCACTGCAGGCGGAGTTGCAAAAGCCGGATATCTTCGGGTCGACGATCTCTGATTCAGAAACCACGGGTGCCGACGTCAGCACTGACACACCACTCGATATCGCCGTAGTGAAGGATCGACTGCTGCAACATAATGCAGAGGCTGAGACCGCGCTGAATGCGCGTCTGGAAGCGGTGCGTGATGCAGAGCAACAGCAGCAAAACCGGGTAACGCCGGTAGAAGAAGATGTAGAGGCGTCGAATAGCATCAATGAACAGATTCAGCGCGAAACAGATGAGCTAAAAAACCGCCTGCAAAATAACCTGCAGAAAGATCTACAAAGAAAACTCTCCAATCTCACTGAAGATTAGAGCAGCAGACCTACCCATGTCACCAACCGTAAAAAACCAGCCGACCCGTCGATCGCCCGCGCCTGCAAAGGAGGTGCCTGCAAAGGAGGCGCCTGCACAGATAGGGAATGCACAGATTGAAGACAATCGTGTGTTGCCTGCACTGTCTGCAGCACAGCGAAAACGATTTGCCAAAGCAGTGCTGAGCTGGTTCGATGATTTTGGTCGTAAAAATCTGCCGTGGCAGCAAGATGCATCGCCCTACCGGGTTTGGATTTCCGAGATCATGCTGCAACAGACGCAGGTAACAACCGTTATTCCCTACTACCAGCGCTTTATGCAGTCGTTTCCGACAGTGGCCGTACTCGCAAAAGCCAGTCAGGACGATGTGCTGGACCACTGGACAGGCCTCGGCTATTACGCCCGTGGTCGTAATCTGCACAATTCAGCTCAGGTCATTGTTGAACAATACGGTGGCGAGTTGCCAACAACAGTTGACGAACTGGAACGGTTGCCCGGCATTGGCCGATCAACCGCTGGTGCGATAGTCAGTCTTGGTGTTGGAAACTGGGCGCCCATTCTTGATGGCAACGTCAAGCGAGTGCTTTGCCGTCACTACACAGTTGATGGCTGGTACGGACAAACAGCCGTACAAAAGCAGTTATGGCAACTGTCAGAACAACTGACTCCGGCCAACCGGGCCGGCAATTTTAATCAGGCAATGATGGATGTGGGTGCCACGGTTTGCACACGCAGTAATCCGAACTGCAGCGCCTGCCCGGTCAGTAAAACCTGCCGAGCGCTTGCCCGGGGCAAGCCCACCGACTGGCCTCATCGCAAACCGTCCAAAGAAAAGCCCAAACGACAGTGCTGGATGCTGGTCGCAATTGACAAGTCCAGCGGTGAAGTATTGCTCGAAAAAAGACCACAAACGGGTATCTGGGGCGGTCTGTGGAGTTTGCCCCAGTACGATTCAGTGGGTGAGTTGGGTGACGCTGCCAACCTGCTTGACGGTAACGTTGTACCACTCGAAAAACTCGGCCCGATCGAACACACGTTTACCCACTTTCACCTGACTATCCATCCGTTAATTGCACGTATCAGCAGGCAGAGCCGCGATGCAATCATGGATACCGAACAGCTGGTTTGGTATAAACACGGAGATACGCCCGGTGGCTTTGCAGCGCCTGTTGCCAAATTGCTTGATAAGCTAATGCAATCGCTGGTGTAGTGGCTTCGGTAACCTCTTAATGAATTCAAACACTTGGAAAAGTAATGGCTAGAATGGTTCAGTGCGTCAAGCTCGATAAAGAGGCAGAAGGCCTCGATCGACCCACTTACCCGGGAGATCTCGGCAAGCGGGTTTATCAAAATGTTTCAAAAGAAGCATGGCAGGGCTGGCTCGGCCATCAAACCATGTTGATCAACGAGTATCGCCTCACGCCGGTTGATCCAAAAGCGCGAAAATTTCTTGAAGAAGAGATGGAAAAGTACTTTTTTGGTGGCGGTTCGGACATGCCGGACGGATTTGTGCCGCAAAATGACTGAAGACTGCTGCGGCGGGCTTGACTACAGCCACGCCAATAGGTCTAATACGCCGCTTGGTTAGACGTTGTTGGCTCTGGAGCCGAAACCCGATCGGGTTTGCCCGCAACAACGTCAGGTAAAACCAAACCCTCAGCCTGTATCGATTCAATCTGTATATGGCCAGGTAGCTCAGTCGGTAGAGCAGGGGACTGAAAATCCCCGTGTCGGCGGTTCGATTCCGTCCCTGGCCACCATTGTTAATTCCCTACTTATCCCTGGCGATTTCAAAGCGACAGGAATTCGCAGCTGTATTCCTGCGAACTCCCTATATTGGTAGCGCTTTGCTACTTAGTGCTTTGCTACAAGTCGGTATCCGCTTCTTCGCTGAACACCTGGTTCAATAGTCGTATTCTCTCGTCGAACCAGCGCTTTGCGATTGCTACCATATTGTCCATCCTTGGAGGGGAGCGCCGTGTTACGGCAGATGCTCGGAGAACTTTAGGGGTTAGTCGCTAATGGCGGGGCGGTACAAAGCTAAAAACATGCTCAATAAAAGCTCACAGACTCGCGCGAAGATGATCCGCCGCGGCTTCAACCGCTTCTGAGGGATTGGCCATGATGGTCAGTGCCAGTGCGTATTGACTTAGCTTGGGTAAGCCGTGTTGTTTACCCAGCTGAATTATTCCCTCGCCGCAACTTGAAAGTGGTATCGGGGCGATGGCGAGGTCTGCCAGCATTGCTGCTCTTTGTCCGGAAATATGTGCGCTCATAAATGCTATTCGATAATCACGCTTGTGTTTTTTCAGACTTTCGATAGCTGTCGCGCGCCACGAACAGCCTTCCTCCCAAACTGATATTGGCACCGGGTTCTGCTCCCAGGCAACACCGTTGCGTGCGCCTGCCCAGACCAGGGGTTCTTTGAGTAAAACTTCCGCGCCCTCAGCTTTTGCGGCTTCCGGGCTGGTGGCATAGAGACACATATCCAGCTGTCCCTTTTTGACTTTGGCAGTGAGGTTGGTCGAGCTGTCGACAACAACATCAACGGTCACACAGCAATGGGTTGAAGCAAAGCGTTGCAGCATGGATGGCAGCCATCGTTCGGCGACATCGTCGGGTGCACCCAGCCTGACAACACCGCTAATCCCGGGTGTGACGAACTGGGCCATCATGTCCCGATTGAGTGCCAGCAAGCGACGACCATGCTCGAGTAGTCTGTCGCCATCCGCTGTCGGGGTAACTGATCTTGAATCGCGAGTAAACAGAGGTTTGCCAACGAGTTCTTCGAGTCGCTTAACCTGCATTGATACAGCGGACGGAGTACGAAATACCGTTTCGGCCGCGGCCGAGAAATTACCGGTATCCGCAATGGCCACCAGCGTTTTCAGTAAATCGAGCTCCAGAAGCGGTGTTTGCTCGGCTCCGTTTGCACTCATCTGCTTTCCTTCTATCAATAAAACTCAAAGATGGTGTCAATACTATTCGTTTGATTGAATCACTAATCGGGCCGATAGTCCAGTTGCGCCAACAAAACCGGCGAAAAAAACTTATTGCACCCAAAAGGAGAGCAACATGACGACGAACTGCATCGCGACCGAACTCAACCCTTGCGCAAGCACTGCTGATAGACGACAGTCCGCGCTGCGGAAGCTGTGGGCGACAGTTAATGGCTGGTGGTTAGAGACCAGGCGGCGCTGTACCGATCGTCAGGCAATCCGGTACCTTTCAACACTGGATGATGCCGTGTTAAGAGATATTGGTGTTAACCGGGGTGATGTGGAATGGGCGGGCAGGTTGCCGAGTTCGGTGGACGCGTCAGTTCAGTTGGAAATTATTGCAAGGGGAGGAGGTCGCAGGCGGTAACGATAGATTGGACCGCATACTTTGTCACACCGCCTGATCAGAGCGGGTTACCTTTTTTCGATTATTTACTTGTGAAAAAACTGACCAGTTGTCTGGTATCGATAGATTGGCATATCTGATCAGGTGGTCTTAGTGTTGTCATAGTTTCGGCAGCGACCATGGCGTTGATTATAGATTCTTCGATCGCTTCAGTCGCTGCCAGATAGATCGGGTCGAACAGTCCGTCATTGATGGTTTCGAGTGTGCGACGAGGCCCAGCAAGTTGCGGTATCGGACCTCGGTTGGCGGTACTGAAGGCCATGAAGATGTCACCGGAACTGTTGCCACCGGGTGTGCCACCTCTGCCAATACCTATAGCGGCTCGCTTTGCCAGACGCCTGAGTTGATGTGGTGCCATTGGAATATCAGTGGCCAGAATAACAATGATCGAACCCCGTTCGCTTTCGAACAGACGGTTATCTGTCATTACTTCTCCCACCCGTTTTCCCAATGCAGTAAACCAGGGCCGGGTTCCGTGGTTGGCTTGTACAAGTGCACCAACAGTGAAGGCTTCGTTATCGATAGCAAGCTGTCTTGATGATGTGCCGGTGCCACCCTTGAACTCATAACAGATCATGCCGGTACCACCACCAACATTGCCTTCGGCTATGGGGCCATCGGCTGCGGCATTAAGTGCTGACAACGCATCGGCTTCAGTGATATGCAGGCCATTGATATCGTTTAGTACACCATCATAGGTTTCTGCTACAACCGGCATGGCCCAAAGGTGCTCGGACTGCCATGCAGATTTATAGGTGTCGATCATCCATTTGACGGCAGCGTGATGCACCATGCCAACACTGTGGGTGTTGGTGAGACAGACTGGCCCGACAAAATATCCACCATCTTCTATCCAGTGAGTACCGGTCATCTCACCGTTGCCGTTAAGCGCGTACATGCCAGCCCATACAGGTTGCGGCTCAGTGTTATGGCCGAGCGGCAGAATTGCGGTTACGCCGCTGCGTACCGGTCCATTGCCTTGACGCAGTGGTGGTTCACCTTCAATGCGTGTGCAGTAACCAACCTCTACGCCGGGTACATCGGTTATCGCATTGTGCTGGCCGGTCTGCCCTGGAAAGGGCAGACCCAGTTCACGACCACGAGGTTTCATCATAGGTATCGGAGACCAAAGAAGTATTGGGTCTGGCTGTGCCTGGCGCATAGCCATGTGCAGAGCAGGTTGTGCAAGGCTGCATGAGTCAGGCGTGTGCGCAATCGAAATTTGGGCTGCACACGTCGAGGTGCAGGTGATCAGGGTCGTATGTATGCATAACCTTGTTCCTGCAAGGTGATCAGCTGCACAACACCGGAAGGCACCATGCTGGCTTCATCGAGCAGCTTGATTGCCTCGCCTGCTTTTTTACTCATTGCTGCGTGAGTATTGCCACAAGCGGAAAAGGTAAGATCTTCTATTTCCAGTGACATAACACTGATGCGCTCGGCTACCGGTGAGGTGTCGGCGCGCAACATATGCAGGCCCGGGCCATAGGCGACCAGCTCGATCTGAACTTTCTCTCCCACCGAGTCATAGTATTTGCGCAAATTTTTAATATTGTTAAGCGCCATGTTCATACGTTTTGGGTCGTTGTCATCAACATGAATGGCAACCTTATGCACGACATCGTCACCAGCCCAGGTAACGTTTGCGAAAGTAAGACACAACATTAGCGTGGCGCATACAGTCAGGAATATTTGATTGGTTTTTACACAGATCATGGCTTAGTCCTTTGGGATAGGGGAAGCCAACAATCGCATTGTTAGTTCTGTAAAGTCAACTTGATGACACGGATGGCGCGGAGTGATTTGATCCGATGTATAGCCTGTAACCAGCACGGCAAAGGGGGATTGAAATGGCTGTAACAGTGATCGGAGCAGTGTCGTTGGAGGTCGGAGGGCAAGGAGTTCCTGGAGAGTGTGGAGGATGTGCAGGTTATCGACCTGCCAAGCCGCTCAATTTGATTCGTTTGGTCTGGTGCGGCGCAGCCCGGCACTTATTCGTTCGCCCATTCGATCTTCAACCCAGGTGATGCCACGGTTGAATCGAGGAAGTCGTATTCGACAATTTCGAATGAATCGCTCAACGGTTTTACTGGCGCGGACCATCAGGCCTCCGCCGGTCGCAATGAACAGCGAACTGCCCGGTAGTGGCGTTACCAGTGAAATCATGCCGAGAACCAGAAGAGCTGATCCGGCAATCAAAAGAAGGATTCGCATGAATAGTGCATTCCGCAGTGTCAGTAAGCCCCGTGCTCGCATGGCCTCTCGCAGACTACACGCCTGTTATCGCGACTTCTCGGTCACCGTTAACGCTTGCGTTTTATTATCGAAAATTAACAGCTTTGCTGTTTACTCGATCTCGCAAGCTCTCCTGTACGGGCCCCAAATGAATAACAACAGAATGCCAATCAGCAAGGCCAGAGAGACATAACACAACGGGATAGCGGCCGATGTGATTGCGCCGCGGATACTGCCACCACCGGAAGTCGGGCAAACTCCGCCACCTGCTACCAACTCGGCGACTGAGCCGACCAGGGCGATCGCAGCAGCAATTGACCAGCCAGTAACAAAAAAGTGATGTTTGCATCCGTTGTGATTGATAATCACAGACAGCACCATCAGTGTGTAGCCAATGAGTACGGCGTAGCATACTGGTACCAAAAATACGTGAGGGCACGGGTTCCCTGTCAGGTTTTCGTAGCTGACTTTTATCGCACCGATAAATCCGATTGCCAGTAGTACCCAAAGGGTGTAATCAACCCAGTTTCTCGGTGTTGAATTCATTGTGTCGCTCTCGCTCTCTCTCAGTATCGGGTGATTTAAAAACTAAGCGTTTCGTTGCGAAAACTACCGTTGCGTTCGGCGTTGTTGCCGTCCAGTCTGACAACGGAGACGCTGGTCGCCTGTTGCGACGAGAGCCCGAATATCAGCGTGTGTGACTGGTCTGAAAGCAGCCCTTCGCCAACAACAAAGGTTTGTACGATCTGATTGCCGTCGTCGAGTGTTACGGTTACTTCGGCGCCGACTGACTCAATGACATTGGGTAATTTGACTTTCAGATATCCCTGGTCTCCTGCCTCGCTCAGGAATACTTTTTGTTCACCAAGTAAGTTAATGTGGATGAGATCCGGGTAACCATCCTGGTTAAAGTCTGCGGTTAGCGGGGTAATGCCGTACTCGCGGTTCTGTACACCCGCGGCCTTACCGGCATCCATGAATATCGTATTCTCCGCCTGCAGGAAAAAGCGCCCGTCCAGTCTCCACATTGGCAGCTTGTGCAATGGCCAGCCCTCATAGTTTTCAGATACCACCAGGTCGTCACGGCCGTCGAGATTGAAGTCTTCGAATACTGCGCCCCAGGAAAACTCATAACTTGCAACCTGAGCATCTTCTGCAGAGTCTTTAAAGGAAAAGTCGCCCGTGTTTTCGAATAGCAACCAGTCGGTATGGAGTGTTTGGTCGTCTCGAAGGTCGCCGCGCACCAGTGACATTGGGACCGTGCTGCCGACATTGGAGAAAAAGAAATCGGGCAGACCATCGTTTTTTAAATCAGTGACTGCAATACCCATCGGGTAGGCAAATTCATCACTGCGCGGATTAGAGATATTTTCAAATTTCAATCCACCTAGGTTTTTCCAGGTGCGTACCTGACCGGTGTCGTGGGCTACGATCAAGTCTTCCCGTTGATCGTTATCGACATCGATAAATACGCCCATGAAGGTGTTGTGATGATAGTAAAGCCCGGCTTCTTTAGTGATATTGCGAAACTGCCCATCGCCCTCGTTCAGGAACAGTGCGCTGACGCCACCGTAGTCGCGATTGAAGATGGTTTCTCCCTCTACGTGTTTGCGCGCGATATAGCCTGATACGTACATGTCGAACAATCCGTCGCGATTAAGATCGGCAACGGCCACTGACAACGGTACTGTTCGTGGGTCGAGTTCGAGTTCGAGTTTTGCCCCGGTGAATGAGCCGTTATCGTTGTCGTAGAGAAAAACCCCGGACTGTCTGGTTACCAGTAAATCGTTGTCGCCATCGTGATCAAAATCGAGTGAAGACGCGCTGAAGGTTTTATCGGGTGTAGTCTTGCTCCAGCCTGTGTCTGAAGTGATATCTGTAAATTTATTATCGACGAATCGGTAGATCGCATCTTGCTGGTTGATGCCGCCGCCAAGGAACAGTTCCTCTGTGCCGTCGCCGTCAATATCGATGATTGCACCTGCGGTAAACGGAAGTGTTTTTTCGCCATCGTAGGTGGGTATGAATGCAATGGTTTGATTGGTGAACGTTGGCACTATCAGTGAGCCAAGGTCACTCTGATAATCACTGGTCCGGTCGTTTGATGCCATGTAGGTGAGTGCTACAAACAAAGCAGTGATTAAAAAAAGCAGGAAGAACGCTATTGACCGCAATAGTCCTTTGATACTCATCGGCAAGAACCTGGTTGGTGGGACGGACTTTCAATGGCTATGGTGAAGCGAGGGTCAGACATCAGTGGAATCTAAAGGTTCGTCGCTACGAACCCGCGTTGCAATCAGTACCGAAAGCAGAAAAAAGATGAAAAAGGCCACATTGAGTGCTATCGGCATGGTGTGCTTGCCAATCGCTGGTACCGCGATGAACAATACAAAATTAGCAACGATCAATAATATCGGGTTAAAAATGGCAATCCAGCGTGGATAGTGTGAGCGCCCGCCAATGGCCAGCCAGACAATAATTCCAGATAAAACGAGGGTGGTTAGCCGTGTCACCTGAAGCAATGTTTCGTAGCGTGTTTGATACAGCGCGATCAAATGATCGGTCAGGTCAGAAGGTGGCATTTGCACCAGTGCCGACACACTGGCCCGTGAACCAATCCACACTGTGCCGACAATAAAACCAAAACTCCCGATCAGAAACGCGATAGATGCCCAACGTCGGCTGGCCGGCTTCAGCATTAGATAGATATGGAAACAACCGACCGGGTAAAGAGTCGCCCCGAAAACACCAAAGAAGTGTCCAACGGTTGAGTGGTTGTCACCCGTGCCCAGCATGAAGTCATAGCTGGTTTCGCTGTATCGCGCCAATTCGTCGTAGTGCAGCAGGTATTCGCCAATACCAACAAGTATGGCTGCCAGAATGCCCGCCAGTCCGGTAACCACCAGATATTTTTGCAAAGGTGAGTCTCTTTTGGTTTTGTTCAGTATAGTGATTAAGAGGGTTGCAACTAGCGGAAGCAGTCCACTATTATTGCTCAATCGTCCAGCCAGAGAGCGTGAGTAGCAGCGCCTTTGCTGTTGCCAGGACACCAGGACACCGCCGCAGGACAGGCCCGTTTCAACCAATGATTTTCGCTACCTATGAATAACTATGTACCCTAAGCCACCTTCAAGGTGTTCTCGCGGTGGTTCGCTCTTGCTACATGGGCTCCTGCTGTGCACGCTTCGCGATGCCTGTGACTATCAGACATGTCGTACCTGAACCTTAGAATACTCGGGGCGCAAGTAGTTCCGGTCACCAGTGATTTTTTGGGTAGCGTAGCACTCCACAGTGCCGATACTGATAGATCCGATAGCGGGTTTTTAGTTCTACCGCTGCAGAATGGCTTATACGGATCTGATAACCAGCATCAAATGTTAAGCCTGAGTCGGGGAGATCTGCTTGTGTTTCCAGGTAAGCGCACAGGCTATCTGAGCACGACACTCAATCCGCCGGCGGAGTTGTTAAATGGTGCCCCTGGCTCTGCCTGTGCAGACCAACGAAACCCGCGCGGGAGTTCACCTGACAATGTAATCAGTGTTGATCAATTAACCGGAACCGCGGGTGCTGTCATAGAGCAGTTGCAGGCGGTTATCCTGAAGGTTCAGTTGTGTGAAATTGTAAAAGGAGGTGTCGGTGACTTTCTGCCTGACTGCTTGCTGCTGACACCGCCCGACAGTAGAAGATCCTATATTATTTCTATTGGCGAACAACTGGCAAAAATTGCCAACCACTCAGAAGATATTAACAAGGCAAAAGTAGTGAGGTTCACAGAACTTTTGTTAATCGAGGCGCTGGATTTATTTCTTAATCAGGATTCGACAACGAGTCGATTGATGGCAGGCAGCAAAAACCCGCGCATCGGTGAGGCTATAAGAGCTGTTCATGATAATCCTGAGCAAAACTGGACGGTGTCGCGGCTCGCTGCAATTGCGAATATGTCTCGTTCTCTGTTTGCCATTCAGTTTAAGGAAGCCTGTGGGGAAACACCATTGAGGTATGTCAGGCAATGTCGAATTCATCGAGCGAAGCTTTTACTGACGGAATCAGTCGCACCCTTAGAACAGATTGCTGATCAGTGTGGATATGCCTCGCAGTCTGCGTTTATAAAAGCGTTCAGCGAAGCGATTGGCTATTCGCCCGGGCGTTGGCGAAATCTGCAAAAAAGCAATTGATGACACCGAACGACCGCGTTCAGATGTGGGTTCCTGATTCACGCCTCGCCGATTTTCAAATGTAATAATATACTGTATATAAAAACAGTATAATAATGCCGATCTTCATCAACTTGCTGAGAATACGGGAGCCGCATGAGCCTGACAGAGTCGCAAGAGAAGTTCATCGAAAAGGTGTTGTTGTCTATTCCCAGAGTTATTAAGGCCTGTGCTGAGCAGGGAGGTAAGGCGTCACTGATTCTGGGCCGAAAACAAGTAGGTAAACACATCATAAAGGTGAGTGTTGTTGCGGAGCGTGAGCAGAGTTTTAAAGCGCCGCTGCAAAGCTATTCAGATAAAACACCTGCCGACTCGGTTTTAAAAGTGACCGTCGCCGGAGATACCAGTAAGGCTCAAACTGTACACAAAAATCATCGGCGCAGCAGTCGATGGCAAAAGCCCGTATTTTAGATCTGCTCTGTAATATGCGCTGTATCTTTAGCCCGATTCTTAGTCAGTAGTAACAGGGCGGCAAAAGTATTCTGCATCAGTGGCAGCCTGCCATTGCCAGGCAGGTTCGTTAAGCACTCGTAAAAACTGTGTGTCATTGACCGGAGCGGTAATTGTCACAGCCTGACTGGAACCCGGTTCTGTCAGGCAGATAGAGTGTGCGTGTAGCAGCAGGCGCCTGCATTGATAGTGACTGGCAAAAAATTTGTTGTGTGGAGTTTTGCCATAGTTGGTGTCTCCGACTATCGGGTGGCTGATATGCTTCATATGCAGCCTGATCTGATGGCGGCGTCCGGTTTGCGGCTGAACCTGCAGCAGGCTGTAGCGCGTCGTCGGATATCGATCGACGTAATATGGCAACTCAATTGTCGCAGCTACTGTGTAGCGAGTAATTGCATCTGCCGGTTTTTTATCTTTTGCGTCACGGTCGCGCACAGCGTGGTCTATTATGCCGCCGTCTTCGCAATGGCCTCGAACCACAGCCAAATAGTTTTTCTGTACCTGTGCGTTTTCAAACTGGGCTGACAGACTGGTAGCGGCCGCTTTAGACAACGCGAACACCAGCACGCCCGAGGTTGGTTTATCGAGCCGATGAACCGGGTATAGATAATGCCCGGTTTGGTCACGCAGGCTGCGCAGTGCGTTGTTCTGCTCGTGCCGATCTAGTGCACTACGATGGACCAGCAAACCAGAGGGTTTGTCTATCGCAATCAGGTGCTCGCTTTCGTACAGAATCTTCAGTGGCGAGGCAGGCTGCTCCGCCGGTACGGCCGGAGATTCGGTCAGCTGACTGTCTCGCTGGGCTGGCGGCTGCTGACAGAGACGGCCTGTTCAATCACTTCGTTTTCCAGCCGTGTCCAGATATCTTCAATCCATCCTTTCATGATTAAAGACTCCTGCCATCGGTCAGACATTTCCATGCCGTCCGGGCCCGTCATGGCATAGTCAGGTGGCGCAAGCTCGGTTTGAAAGATCAGACTGTCGTCGTCGCCGGCGCGTTTTCTCCAGTAGCGAAAGCCCGCTTCCCACCAGTCGAGAAACTGGACTACCCACTTTTGGTGTTGCGGAAACTCGAGTTGCAGTTGTATCTGCTGTGCCGATGCTACGCGCCCCTGAAATGCATTTGCACGCCTCAGGATTTTGTCGATGAGCTCCTGCTCTTCTTTTCGCAGCGGAAGTGCGAGTTCGCGATCAACGACGTAGTGCGACAAATCAACGCTGAGCTTCATGTCAGGCACAGCTTCAAGTAGCTGGGTGGTGTAGCTGAGGTCGTTGGTCACAGAGTTGCGGTGGGTTTCAAATTCAATATTGATTCCCTCTTTTTCTGCTTCCTCCATCCAGTCCTGAACCATGAGCGACGCTTCGTCGACGCTGCTGGGTATTACCTGGGCGATGATATTGACTACCTTTGCGTCAAACTCACGTGCCATTTCGAGTACCGGCAACATATCTTCCATGCTATGTGGAAATGCGTTGATAACGCAGCCGAGTTCGAACTGCTTGAACATCGGCAGTGTTTTGTAGGCAGTGTCCCGATCTGCGGCAGCCAGATTAATCGCCATACCGGTATAACCGGCATTTCTGACGAGTTCAAATGCCTTCTCAGTCGAGAAAGCTTCATGGCTGCCCCTGCCGGCATCCATGGCCCACAGTGATTGGTAAAGTTCTAGTCGTGGCACAATGCCTCCGTTTGGGCATACCGCAAGGCCCGATCATATCAATGCGCACACCGCTCATGGCGTGCAGGTCGCGATTATAACTAATTGGGGCATTTACAACCGAATCAATGACAATTAAGCGAACTTGGTCAACAGCCGATCCTGGCGTGTTACCATCGGCCCGCTTACACCAGTCGAGGGTAGTCGGTGCGGTGCTCCGATCGCGGGCGCAGCGGTTTCTGCCTGACATTGTCACACTTTATTAATACTCGGTTAACAATGGTTTACCAAATGGGCCTTGTGCTTGGGTATCCGCTAGACGAGAATTCAGCGAAGGGTCAGGCGTGAGTTGCTTGCCTGCGGTTTGGGTAGACTAGCAAACTCGGGGATTCCCGCCTTTCAGTACACGTTGTTAATTTCAGAGCCTGATTTTCAAAAAAGGAAATTCACTTATGCATTTTCACAATAAATATCTTGCCGAGATGTTCGGCACTTTCTGGCTGGTGCTGGGCGGCTGTGGCAGTGCCATCTTCGCTGCCACTTTTGCCGGTGACGCTGGTATCAATATCGGTCTGGTGGGGGTTTCACTCGCATTCGGTTTAACTGTAATGACTATGGCCTACGCGGTAGGACACGTGTCCGGTGGACACTTTAATCCTGCCGTATCAATTGGCTTATGGGTCGGTGGTCGTTTTGGTTTTGCACACCTGATTCCCTATATCGTTTTCCAGGTGCTGGGTGCAATCGCGGCTGCTTTCGTTCTGCAGTGGTTGGTTACCGAGGCGGGCACTACCGCTGCTGCTGAGGCATTGAATGCCGGTGCAGCGCCTACTCTGGCATCAAACGGCTACGCTGAAGCATCTCCTGGCAAGTACTCAATGGAAGCTGTCATCGTCATGGAAGTAATCATGACTGCCTTTTTCCTGATCATCATCATGGGTGCCACAGATGAGCGTGCTCCAGCTGGTTTCGCACCGATTGCAATTGGATTAGGTCTTACCCTGATTCACCTGATTTCTATTCCAGTTTCTAATACTTCTGTTAACCCTGCTCGAAGCACGGGTCCTGCACTGATATCCAAGTTTTTCGGTGATGGCGACAGCACAGCATTGACTCAGTTGCCAGTATTCTGGGCAGCGCCAATCGTCGGTGCAGTATTAGGTGCCATTTTGTATCGATTGATCGTTTCAGGTGCCAGCCCGGTTGAAAAAACGGCTGAGCGAGTAGAAGTACGTGAGCCTGAGTATCGCGAGCGTGTTGAGTATCGTGACCGTGGCGACTACCGTGATGATCATCGCAGTGAGTATCGTGACGAGTACCGTACTGAGTATCGTGACGAGCGCTACTAAGCCTCGCTACACAACTCCAGCTACACAAAGAAGCGGCGCCATCGGCGCCGCTTTTTTTTGCCTCCACTTATTCCTAATAACCGTCAGACCGATTGACCAGGCCGGCTGGCCATTTACCACTTTCTATCAGTTGGATTGACTCGGCAATTTGCTGTGCAGACTGGGCAATCTGAGTTGGGCCTGCCACATGCGGGGTCAGGGTAATTGCGTCATGTGTCCAGAATGGATGGGAGTCTGGGAGGGGTTCAGTTTCGCATACGTCCAGCACTGCCGCTGTAAGCTGTCCACTGTCCAATGCGGCCAGCAGATCGCTTTCGTTTACTTGTTTGCCGCGACCAACATTTACAAACCTCGCGCCTGCCGGTAGCTGCGCGAATATTCGCTTGTCGATCAACCCGTGTGTCTGGTCAGTCAGCGGCAATACGGCGACGAGCAGGTCCAGATCCTTCAGAAATGCACCGAGCTCTGTATCACCGGCGAAGAGCGGGTAAGCGCATTCAACCGTTGATCTTTTCCAACCACTGACCTGGTAACCGGAGTGATGCAGGCGATCGGCGATAATGGTGCCAATGACCCCGAGGCCCATAATGCCTACGCGGTAATTTGCCGCATCGATGTCGGCGAGTGGTTGCCATAACTGCTGCTGCTGTTGCTTTCTGTATAGATCAAACTGCCGATGACCCTGTAGCGCTGCGTACAACACGTACTCGGCGATTTTGTCACCCATACCCGCGTCGCTTAGCCGAATTATCGGCACGTCTGCCGGTAAGCCTGGATTGCTCGTCAAATGATCAACGCCGGCGCCGAGTGACAATGCGGCACGCAGGTTTTTCATGCCATTAAAGAAATTGTCCGGAGCGCCCCAGCTGATGCTGTAGACGACGGACGCCGGGTCGGTGTTGTCTGACCAGGGCTCAATGATGTGAGTAACGCTGGTGCTTGCGAGTTGCCGGTGCAATGCCTCGAGCAGGTCACTATCGTTGTCGGATGCCGAATAAAAACTGATGACCATGGTTGCTCTCGGTTAGTGGGCGAAAAATGGTGTGCCGCAGGGTAAGAATACGAGCGAAAATACACTCCGACAAGCTGTATTATGCATGGGGGTTCGGCATCAGATTGTTGTCATGGACGATGGTGTGGTCGTTGAGACAGGCACGCTTGATCAACTATTGCAGCGCGATGGTTTGTATCAACGCTTGTGGGAGCTGCAGCAAAGCGAAGAAAGCGAACCTGGTTCCGCGGCCAGCCACAACAATAAGTAAACGGCTGTGGCAGCCCGCTGATTAACGCGGGCTGCCGGGCAGCAGTTACCCCAGAAACCCAAGGTCGCGCTGATCAAAATTGCGCAGCGTCGGCAGTAGATCGTCAAGTTCCGTTTCGCTCATACCCAACCAGCGCAGTGAGGTTGCGGCATATTGACTGGCTGCGGTGGTTGGAACGATACGGCCATTGCGAGAGTCGTCTGGTCCATCAACGGCGATGCGTGGCAGTGTGCCATAGATATCTGCACCGGCTACTGAGCCGCCCATAACAATATGGTGGTTGCCCCAGCCATGGTCCGTGCCATCACCGTTGCTGGTGACGGTGCGACCAAAGTCTGAGGTGGTAAAGCTGGTGACATTGTTCAGCTGTCCGATTTCACCAAGTGCCTCATGGAAGAATGCGAGAGCCGAAGACAGTTTGCTGAAGAGCTCCGGTTGTTCTTTTAGTTGGTTGTCGTGAGTATCAAAGCCGCTGAGGCTTACGTAGTAAAGCTGGCGAGTCATACGAAACTCGTCTTTTATCGCAATGAGTTTTGCAACCATCGCGAGCTGCGCTGCCAGTTTGTTATCTTCCGGTACCGGAGTTTGCAGCTCACCCAGTTTGTCCAGTGCGGCACCAACATTGGCTGATAACACCAGCGCTCTGGCTTGCAGATCTGCGTATTCCTGAGCAAACAGATTGCTATAGCGCTGGTGTAGGAGCTCGATAAATGCCTGGCGGCGTGGCTGTTGCCAGTTGGAGTCCATTTTATCCATACCGGAGTAGTTTTTAATGCCGTTGGCACTCACATTAAATGGTGATTGCTCGCCGCCGTTAAGCCAGTCATTGTTGCCGTCGAGGCTTATGGCAGTCAGGTTAGGGTAAGCCTGCAGGCCAGCGAGCAGGTCGGTGGTTCTCGCTCCCCAGCCCGAATAGGCATCACTCAAATGATCGAGCTGTTGCCACTGACGCGCCTGGTCGTGATGTGAAAACAACTGCTGTGGCAGCTTTGCAGTTTTATTGCGAACTTCTTCAGCGGTGACTGGCTCAACCAGTGTGCCGACGTTCGCCTGAAAACCCAGATGCCCCTGGTTAAACAGGGGTTTTAGCGCCGCCATACCGGGGTGCAGGCCCGCGGGTGTGGTGTTGGCGGAGATGGGGTCCAGCGCAATCAGATCGCCCGAGTTGATGGCCAGATGGCCGCGATCGTTTGCGTATTCCTGATAGGCAGCACCGCTTCTGGGAACCAGCATATTAAAGCCGTCATTGCCGCCTTTAAGGTTGATACAGACCAGTGCTCGATAGTCGTCACTCGCCGCATGCGAGAGGCGAGCGGATGTTGTCGCAGCGAGTCCGGCTGCAGCAATAGTCTGACAACCCAGTTGCAGAAATCTTCTTCGATTAAATTGATGCAAAACTGTTCCCTCGTGGGTGTACGTGCTAGCGCTGAATGGATGCTTCTGGCGAGCTTGCGAAAAGGAACAACAATTCCTCGGCGCGTACTTCCGCTTCAGCAGTATCGCGTTTATCGACCAGGTAACCGGCCTGCTCCAGCAGGCCGGGGCTGGCAGGTTGCCCCAGCGTGAGTCGCGACAGGTAATTCAATTGTTCGGTGAGGTTGCCATCGAGTTCAATCAGCGGTCGCAGTTCAATCGGTGCGTTGGCGTAGTCTGACTCGGAGTTCGTGTTTATCCAGACGGTGTGGGCCAACAGCGCGCTGGTAAGATCTATAATGCTGCTCTCATTCATTAACTGAAATTCCGGTGACAGCAAACCCGCGTCACGAATAGCGCCGCTCTGGCTAAAATCCGGTGAGAAAAAATTAAACACACTGGGTGATTGCAGCGGACCCTGCGACAGGCGATTGGCTATCCAGCCATAGTCAAACTGAGGATGAGCGGGGTTGGCATCGAATGCGCGCCACAGGCCGACCATTCGAATCAGCGGCTCTCGTAATTTGCCGAACGATTCCGGGTTGGCCTGATGCCCCTGTAGTGCTTCCTCGTCCAGCAGCACTGCGTTGACTACTGCAGCGATATTGCCACGCTGGCCGTTGCTGTCTGCATTGAACACGCTGGCTACACGTTCGACATAGAGGTCAGACGGATTGCTGGTGACCAGCTGCCGAATCATATGCCTGCTGAAAAACGGCCCGACGTTGCGATGGTTAAAAATATTGTCGAGGGCGTCCTGTAAATCCTTTTCAATGGACTGACCGGCGGGCAGCAATACGCCATCCAGCAGCAGCTTTTCACCGCTATCGTGTCGCTCAGGGTACGGCTGCATCGGCGTAAACCAGTCTTTTACCGATGGATAGTTCCAGTTGTCGACATCTTTGAAGTGCCATCCGGTGAACGCTTTGGCAAAGCCTTCCACGACTTCCTGGTCATAGGTTGGAATGGCTATGCCGTCGGCGTCGCGTTGCACCGTACCATTGGCATTGAGTTGCACCAGGCCGATGGTAAAAAGCTGCAACACTTCACGCGCGAAATTCTCATCGGGCCGGATATTCTTCTCTACGTCAGCCTTTTGGTTGCCCTTCATGCTCAGATAGTCGCCCATCACCGGACTCAGGGTTACCTGCTCGAGCAGATCGCGGAAATTGCCAAAGCTGTTTGCGATCAGCAGATCGTAGTAGTTGGCCAGTGCCACTTGCTGCTGGCCAAGCCCGTCCTGATCGGAAACAACAAATAGCTGTGACAAGGCAAAAGCGACCCGCTGACGCAACTGGTCGTTGGCCAGCACGCTAAGTTCCAGCCAGTTGGTCACGTGTTCGCCCCAGCGCGGGTCTGCCCGCTCGCGTGTCAGCGGCATCAGGAACGTTGGCGGTAATTGCATTTGCTGGCTGATCCAGTTTGCGTACCCTGTGTCTTTGAGTTTATTGATGTCTTCGTCGCGAGGGCCGAAGCTTGTGCGATGTAGAAACCGTACGGCTTCAAAATCGTCGTTGAGCGGGGCTGAGGCCAGTGCCGCACCGATAGCCGGGATACCCGAAGGGCTCGGTGCAGAGGTCCCCTGGGTCTGGCTGCTGACGCTGCCAGTGTCGATGCCGGGTGCGGAAAATTGATCATCGCCACCTCCGCCGCCACCACAGGCGCTGATTGTTACGGCAATCGCTATCCCTAATGACAATTGTCTAAACTGTGACATTCAATCCCTCTAAGCTGGCCCGCGGTCGGAAGGCGTTATTTATTCGAAGTCATAACGCGTGAGCAGATACAATCGGGGGTGTGCATTTCCGCGCGTATTCTGCTGCGGGTGTAGCGACAGTTAGATTGATAACTTGAACGGAGAAATTTCGATTAACGCGGTCAACCGATCACTTGAGTGTTTGCAAACCTATTTCGGATATGAGTGCTTTCGAGGCGAGCAGGAGAAGATCATTGATCGGGTCTGTCGCGGCGGCCATGCCCTGGTATTGATGCCGACAGGCGGTGGCAAAAGTCTGTGTTTTCAGATACCGGCGATTCTGCGTCAGGGGACTGGTGTGGTTGTCTCCCCGTTAATCGCATTAATGCAGGATCAGGTTCAGCAGCTACGGCAAAACGGTGTTAAAGCCGCATTTATAAACTCAAGCCTGTCGATGGATGAGTTGCGGGCTGTTGAACATCAGGCGGTGCAGGGCGAGCTCGATTTACTGTATATGGCGCCGGAACGGCTACTGACCGACTACGGTGAGCGGTTGCTGTCGCGCATGCAGATAGCACTGTTTGCGATTGATGAGGCGCACTGCGTGTCTCAGTGGGGGCATGACTTTCGGCCCGAGTACACGCAATTGTCGATGTTTGCTGATAGGTATCCTGATGTGCCGCGCATCGCTCTGACAGCCACAGCCGACGAAAACACACGCGCAGACATCAGTGTGCATTTGCAGTTGCAACATGCCGAAACGTTTATCAGCAGCTTTGACAGACCCAACATTCGCTATCGAATTGAGGCGAAGAATAGTCCACGTACTCAGTTACTGCAGTTCATACACTCCGAGTATCCAAAGGCGTCAGGCATTGTGTATTGCATGTCGCGAAAAAAGACCGAAGACACAGCACATTTTCTAAGTCAAAAAGACATAGTAGCGTTGCCCTACCATGCAGGCATGCCGGCGGCGCAGAGATCGGCCAACATGGCTCGCTTTATTGCCGAGGAAAACATAGTGATGGTCGCCACCATTGCTTTTGGTATGGGCATAGACAAGCCGGATGTCCGCTTTGTTGCACATCTCGATATGCCAAAGAGCATCGAATCGTATTATCAGGAAACAGGCCGCGCCGGTCGCGATGGATTACCGTCAACAGCGTGGATGGTGTACGGGTTGCAGGACGCTATCACCTTCCAGCAGATGCTAAACGACTCTCAGGCAGCGCAAGAGGTTGTTCAGATTGAACGACATAAACTCACCGCCATACTTGGCCTGTGTGAGGCGACCGACTGTCGCAGACAAACACTGCTGCGTTACTTTGGTGAAGACCTGCAAAGTGCGTGTGGTAATTGTGATACCTGTTCGTCGCCGCCAGAGACGTGGGATGCCACCGACGCTGTGCGTAAAGCGTTGTCTGCGGTCTACCGCACCGGTCAACGGTTCGGCACCAATTACTTAATAACGGTACTGCGTGGCGAGGCCGATGAACGAGTGCAGCGCCTTGGACATGACAAGCTATCTGTGTACGGCATAGGTGCCGAGCACGATGCCAATACCTGGCGAAGTATATTCAGGCAAATTATTGCGCGTTCCTTCCTGACCACAGACATGGACAGTAAGGGTGGCCTGCGTCTAACCGAAGCTGCTCGACCGGTACTAAAAGGGCAGGTGGATGTGTCGTTTCGCGTTGAGGAAAAGCCCGCAACACGAAAGAAATCTGCAGCATCAGCACCGCGAGGCGTGTCATCAGAACACAGTAAAATGTGGGAGAAACTTCGCGAGTGTCGTCGTCGACTGGCCAGCGAACAAGGCCTACCGGCCTACGTTATTTTTCATGATGCCACTTTAATGGATATGGCTGAAAAGCGACCCGCCACACTATCGGCGATGGCTTCAATTTCCGGCGTCGGTGCGGCAAAGCTTGAAAAGTACGGGCAGACTTTTCTCGACGAAATTAACTCAGCTGAAAGTGCAGCCAGTGAAGTGGAATCACCAGATGCAGTAAGAGCACGAATTCTGGCGCGTGCGTTGGATGGTGTATCGGTCGATGAAATAGCACAACAATATGACCTGGGAGAGGATGAACTGCACCAGCATCTGGCAGCTCTCGTTCGTCAGGGAGAGTTGGTGCTGGAGCAACTAAACCTTGAATTCGACTCTGCGGATATAGAAGAGCTGCAAAGTGAAATGCTCAATGCAATGGACAGAGATGACTTTTCTACACAGGCGTTTTTTCAGTCTTTGGATCAGGCTTATCCTCTGTCGTTACTTAAGCTGATTCACGCTTCTATTCTTGTGGAACTGGGCGGGTAGCTGTAACCGGTACCAGAGCACCCCCGAAAGCTCGAGGGTGCATGAGCACGATTAAGTGTTCGGCTTCTGTTTCTTGCTCGATTTCTTGCTCGACTTCTTGTCGTTTTTGGACTTTTTCGAGGTAGATTTTTTACTGGTTGTTTTAGATTTCTTTTTACTTGTCTTGCTTGTTGTTGAGGATGCAGAGCTGGATGCATTGGATTTTTTACTGCTGTTAGACGACGCTTGCTGATTGGCAGATGATTTCTTGGCAGTCGATTTTTTCTTGTCAGTTTTGCTGGTGGTAGATTTTTTTGAAGACTGCCCGGCGCTTGCCTTCGCCTTGCCGGTCGGCTTTACCGCACCTCGGCTGGTTGACATTAGTTTGCGATTGTTTTTCAGTAATCCTTCTCCGATTCCCTTGACGTTAGCCAGCTCGTCAACGGATTTGAACGGGCCGTTTTTCTTTCTATAGGCAACGATAGCCTTTGCTTTTACTTCTCCAATGCCTTTCCAGTTTTCAATCATGGTTGCAGCGTCGGCGCGATTGATGTTGACAGTTTCAGCCGCAGCCAGTGTCAGACTCGTTGTAAGACAGCAAAGAAGGACGAAGACTTTCAGTGTATTGCTAAATAGGTTTGGGCGCATAGTGGATCCCCGATTATTGTAAGTGTCGCGACTCAGGCACCGCTTGTTCTATGCAGTGATTTAAGTCTATTTAATGTTATACGACCAATGTAGCAACATTTAGCTTAACGGCTGCGAGGATTCACTTTGTTTTTCATTCCGGCCATTTTATGGCTCGGATACGCGCACCTGCCACTACACAATTCGATGGCTGGTATCGTCAATAGCTCACTGACCACAGTCTTCCTGCCGGTACTGCCTGTGAACCAGAGTTTTTACCTGTTACCGAGGTCAGATCTAGCTGGCAAGTGGCGGGTGGGGGTTATGTTCAAAAAGGATAGTTGCTGATAAACCGAGAAGTGGCGCAGGTCGGTGAGTCGGGCGCCATAGTGCGGTAAGCGCCAGGTTTACAGCCAGGTGATCAAGCAGTGGTCGGCTGCTGCCGTTGCAGTGATATATGACGCGCTGTGGATTTACCTAAAAAAGTGAACACGTTCAAAGTTCTTCGCATCCTGTTGACCAGTGTCGCCTTGCTGGTTACCGTTAGCTGCGCTCAGGAAAACTCATCGACGCACAACGTTGGGGTGACTACCGGGCCTGATATTGCCTCTGCACTGGTGCAATTGCCGGTTGAGGAGCGTCGCATCGCGATTGTGCACTCGGCCGCATCTCGCGATCAGTTTTACGATCCTTTTGCCTATGATCAATTGTTTGCATCGCTTCAGGGGCAAGCGACTCACGCTGGATTTCCGTTTGACCTGTTGACTGAGGACGGTCTGGCGGATGTGAATGCGTTGTTGCAGTACGACGCGATCGTAATACCATCTCTGCAAAATGTTAAGAACGCAAATCGAACTGCTATTGCCAGTGCGCTGATGCAGGCGCAGGCCGCAGGGGTAGCGTTGGCGGTATCAGGTGAGCTGATGACCTACGACGAAAATGGCGTGTATGTCGGCTCGACTGCGCTTGCCGACCTGATGGGGCTTGAGGTCGCAAGCTTCCTGAACGAGGTGGTTGCTACTGTGAAGATTGCCACCAATGATCACCCGGTTACCGATACCTACTCAGTGGCTGAGACGATAACGGAATATGACCCGTTTTGGTTCCCGAGCTTTGTGCCGGTAAACGGTGAGCAATCTACGGTACTGCTGGACATTGAAGTTAACGGTACTAAATATCCCGGTGCCCAGGTGGTAGATCGATCGAGTCGGGCTCTGCATTTTGCCAACGAGCAGGTTATGGCAGATAACCAGGTTATCTGGAAAGCACTGCAATGGCTGGTATACGGCGATGTCGCACCGGTGACGCTGCAGATGTCACGCGAGGGCAGCATATTCATCGCGCGAAATGATATGGATCAGGCAATGATTGCAGCGGAGATGGATCAAACTGAAATTCCGCTGCTGGATATCATCAAAGACTGGAAGAGAGACTACAACTTTGTCGGATCCTACTATATCGACATTGGTAACAACCCCGCCGGTGGTCAATACACCGACTGGTCTGTGTCTGCACCTTTGTATCAGGAGTACATTGCACTGGGCAGCGAGATTGGCACTCACTCATGGACTCATCCTCATCACACCAGCCTCCTGACAGATGACGAGCTGGAGTTTGAGTTTAATCAAAGCCGACAGGAAATCGGTGATCGTATTGGTGTGCCTGTACTTGGCGGTGCTGTACCGGGTAATCCTGAGTCATTGAGCGTTGTTGAAAATCTAAACCAGTGGTTTACCTATTTTAGCGGTCGAAGTGGTGAGGTTGGATCAGGATACCCGCGGGCAATTGGCTTCATGGAGCCACACCATGACATGATGTATTTCAGTTTAAATATGGCGCCTGATTTTACCTTAATAGATGTTTGGAACCTGACGCCGGAACAGGCAACCAACCTGTGGATCAACGAAATAGACGGGCTGTGGAAACATGCGCAGCAACCGATCATGCACTGGCTGTGGCATGACTACGGACCAACGACCGCAACACAGGCTGGCACCTACAGCAGGGAGATGTTCGAAGATACATTGGCATACGCCAATAGCAAAGGTACAGAATTTTTAACGCTGGCGGATTTGCAGTCACGTATTAGAGCACTTAAATCGGCTACTTACACCGTTGGGTCCGGAACTGTTATTGATGCTACTGTTAGCGCTGCTGATGTTGGACAGTTTGCGTTGAAGGTAGGAGCGGGCAATAACATCTCGTCGGTGGCCAACTGGTATGCCTACGATGAGGATCAGGTTTTTCTGGCGAACGAAGGCGGGCGTTATGAAATTAGCGTTGGCACCGAGGTGGCTGATGTAACCCGTATCAGTCAATTGCCTATGCGCGCTAAGTTGATGACGCTCTCGGGCGACGGCAATCAATTGCAATTTACTGTGCAGGGCGAGGGAGAAGTTGCAGTCACTCTGAGCCAGGCAATGCTGGGTAATGTCAGTGTTAGCGGTGCTGACTCTTTTAGCGAGACCGATGGTGTCCTGAAACTCGTGTTTAATTCGAATGGAGAGCATCAGGTAACTATTGAGCCAACAACACCGATTAACACCGCTCCGGTATTGTCTCCGGTGAGTGTGACCGTGGCAAGCGGTGAGTCTATTGACATTGTACTTGCGGCCACAGATGCAGAAGGTGATTCACTGACCTTTGAATTGCTGTCTGGTCCGCGTACAGGCACACTGACGGGTGCGGCTCCAGCGCTAACTTATGTGTCGACAGCAAATTTCACTGGAAACGATTCATTTACCTATCGAGTGAGTGATGGCGGGCTCGAAAGTGCGGTGGGTACAGCACAAATTACTGTTACACCTGCCGTGGCGATTAACAGAGTGCCGGTGGCCAACCGTCAGGTACTGACAACTCTGGTCGATCAGCCACTGGCGATACTGTTGTCAGGTAGTGATACTGAAAACCAGGTGCTCACTTATACGGTAAGCGCGCAGCCCGTAAATGGAACGTTAACCGGAACCGCTCCGAATCTTGTGTACACACCAACTGCAGGGTATGTCGGTGAGGATCAGCTGGAGTTCACTGTCAGTGACGGTACCAGCAACAGTGTGCCCGCCGCAGTGGTGGTTAACATCACCGCGCAAGCGATCGAAACTGGTGGCACAATATCACACGAGGTGTTGAATATTTTGCTTGATGGCGGGTTAACCGAGTGGCCCGGTAATGCCTCCTTTGGACTGGATGCTGATGATGTCACCGGGGTAATCGATTGGAGCGAGGCCTGGATGGGGCACGATTCAACGAACTTCTATTTAGCCTATCGAGCCTACAGTCCAATAGCTTTGTCCTGGGGCTATGCGGTCTACCTCGACACCGATACCAGTGATGCCAGCGGGTTCAAAGGGTTTTCCAATGAGTTCCCACTAGGAGCTGATTATCTTCTCGAAGGTGATAGCCTGTACCGATTCAATGCTGCCTCGCAAACCAGTTGGGGTTGGGAGTACCTTGGTAGTATGACCGCAGCCATACAAAATGACAGTGTAGAGCTCGAACTGCCACGCGCGTTGTTGGGTAATCCGACAAATATCAATTTACTATTGAAGGGTAACAGTGCCGCAAACGGTGGTACCGATATTGATCTATATCCGGATACTGCCGCGTCGGCGAATTCCATTTTAAAGGCCAGAAGGTTCAGTTACTCGGTCAACGAAAACACAACGCTAGAGAACGTCGCACCGGTTGCTAACTCACAGACACTGAATACTCAAAACAATGCGCAGTTGCAACTGGTATTGACAGGGTCTGATCTAAACCGGGACACCTTGACTTATAGTGTGGCATCCAGCCCTGTACATGGCAGCGTTACCGGCACACCACCGAATCTGACCTATCAGCCCGATGAAAACTATGTTGGCAGTGACGAGTTTACCTTCGTTGTTTCTGATGGTGCGCTGAATAGCAACGAGGCAAAAGTGACCTTTAGCGTACAGGCCACACCAGAGACAAACAGTCCGCCGGTGGCTAATAATCAGGCGCTCTCAACGATAGTGGATATAGTGCTCCCGGTAGAGCTGACTGCCAGTGATGCCGATGGAGATGCACTTGGCTATACACTTGTTAATCAACCGTCTAACGGTCAGCTGACTGGCCAGCCGCCATCAATGCAATACACGCCGACGACTGGTTTTACAGGGGTAGACAACTTTACCTTTAGAGTTAACGATGGAGTTATTGACAGTGCTGTTGCAACCATAGAGGTTACCGTGTCTCCGGACGCACCTGTCAATACCGCACCTGTTGCAAATGAGCAAAGTGTATCGACAGCGTTTGAAACTGCCATCGGAATCGAATTGCTTGGTTCCGATGCAGAGAGTGACACGCTCACTTACACTATCGTCGATCAGCCTTCACTGGGTGCTTTGCAGGGTACCGCACCATTGCTGACATACGTGCCTAACGGTACAGTAAGCGGGGATGATACGTTTACCTTTACCGTAAGCGACGGGACGGTGGACAGTGAACCTGCGACAGTGAGTGTTACTATTCTGGCTGCAGTGCCGGTGAATCGTGCACCGATTGCGAACGGACAAGCGCTTGATACCAACTTTGGCCAGCCGCTGGCGGTTGTGCTGGGTGCGATAGATCCTGATGGAGATGTATTGGGCTACACAGTTGCAGAGCAACCCGTTAATGGAACGCTCAGCGGCACAGTGCCGAACCTGGTTTATACACCTGAAAACAATTTTTCCGGCTTAGACAGTTTCCGTTTTGTCGCCACTGATGGTGTGCTGGACAGTGCGGTCACCACCGTTACCATCAATGTAGGTACACAAAGCGATGGTGCGCTAAGTAATCTGGTTGATAGCCTGACAATAGACGGGTCTCTGAATGACTGGAGTGGCGTGCAATCATATCCGGCTGACCCGGATGATGTAGCCGGAGTAAATAACCCGCTTGACTGGATAGAGGCGTGGGTTGCACACGATGCCGATAATTTTTACTTCGCCTACCGCAATGACGGGGTGTTTTCACTGAGCTGGGGTCAGGGTATTTTCATTGATACAGACGGCAATCCGGATACCGGGTTTCGCGGCTTCAGCGGAGAGTTTCCGATTGGTGCGGATTACCTGATTGAATCTGACGATATTCATGTCTACAACGGGTCAGGACAGAATTGGTCCTGGAGCGCTGGTGGGTCCTCAACCATTGCCGCCAGTGGCGATGTGGCAGAGTTGTCGATACCGAGATCAGCGCTGGGTAACCCTGCTGATCTGAGAATATATTTCCGCGCAAGTAATCTGGCCTTTCAGGGGTCCGCTGTCGATCATTACCCGGATGTCGCTTTGGATGCCTCCGCTGCGGAAGCGGATCGTTCGCTTTGGTACACGACTGCTGCGCCCTAGGAGGTAACGCCCTGGCGAGTGGTGCGCAGTCGCGTGACAGACATGGTTGAGCCCTGTTTTGTTGAACACGGTTTGGCGTGTCGGTTTTCTGCGCAGAGCTTGGTGACGGAGCGAACCGCACCAAACTATCCGCTAAACGACACTTCAACGGCGCTGCTCGGGCGCCGTTTTGTGCCGATCCTGAGCCTGGTGCGCTTCGCGCCGCTCGGCACACCCTACGTTAGAACCCGCTTTACCGTTTACGATATTGTTGGTGTTCTACGCAGGGTGTGGTTGGGGAAACGAACCGCACCAATCCGCCCCCCGAGGCCCGCTCCCGAGGCCTGATCTCCTAGCTCGACGATCGCGCTGCGGCCATCAGCGCTTCTTTCTCTCGCAACAGTTTGCGTTGGTAGCGACTCTGCACTACATCTGAAAGCGCCATCACTACGATGACGAAGTAGAACGTCGCTTTAGTCATTTGCTCGACTTCGGTGCCGAGTATCTTCATATGCGCAAGGTGGCCGCCTTCTGATATCAGCATAATGCCAACGACAAACAGGATGAATAGTCCAAGTACCTCGTACATTCTGTTTTTCTGCAAAAAGTCTGATACCCGGTCTGCCAGCAAGATCATCATGATGCCACTAAGAATGATTGCAATCGCCATCACTGGAATCACTTTGGTCAGTGCCATCGCACTGAGTATCGAGTCGAAAGAAAACACCAGGTTCATCATTACAATCCAGACGATGACCATTGCTGCCGAGCTTCGACTCTTCTCGGAAGCGTCGTGCTCCTCCAGCGACATCATATGCATGATTTCTTTCATTGCCGTGTAGATGATAAATATTCCACCGAACAACACGATAATTGAGTGCAGGTTGAAGTCGAACTCAATAATTCCTTCCCATTTGGCAGCAAAAACAGAGTTTTGAAATTTATCGACAAGTTGTACCAGTAAAACGAGCAATACCAGGCGTAACGCAACAGCGATCCCAATGCCCCATTTACGGACTTGCGCCTGCTTTTCAACAGGTGCTCGTTTCGACTCCAGGGAAATGTACAGGAGGTTGTCAAAGCCAAGGACTGCCTGTAGCAGAATTAGTAAAAACAGTGTGACCAGATTGTCTAGCGTAAATAGATCCATTGCCTCTCTCGGTGTTAGTGTTAATTCTTAAGCAGCATTCGTCATGGGTTGAAATGTCGAGGATTGCCGTGGGTTTTGAAGATAGATTTCTTTGCGGTAATCTCGCTGCGAGCGAACAGTGCGGGTGAAGTGTCTCATTGTTTGTAGCTCATGGCGATTGGTGTATCAATATTTAAAGATGCTGAGTGGCGGCTTTCGGTAAGATTCCGCTGACAAAAAAATAAAAAACATCACGCTTTTGCGCGAATGGCACGCTGTCATGCGCTGTCATAGGTAAAATTGAGTAGCGATTGATAACTCATTGCAGAACCGTGAGAATCCCTTCCGTACCAACATGGTCTCCCCGCGCATCCCGATGAACGACAGCACCTCCACACGACGCTCCCTGGCCAAGGGGGATTTTGTCACCTGGTACCGTATCGAGCGGGTGCTGGGGCAGGGAGGCTTTGGTATCACCTACCTGGCGACTGACACCAATCTTGATCATCTGGTCGCGCTGAAGGAGTACCTGCCATCCAGCCTGGTAAGGCGCACGCCCGAAAAGACGATCTCACCGATTACAGCCAGATCTCGCGTCGAATACGAGCAAGGGCTCGAAAGCTTTCTGCGTGAGGCGCGCACCCTGGTCAAATTCACACATCCGAATATCGTTCGTGTGATGTCTGTCTTCGAGGCCAATAGCTCGGCGTATCTGGTGATGGAATATGAGCGAGGAGTGGAGTTTCGCGACTACGTGAAGCAACGCCGCGCGATAAACGAAATTGAGCTGATTGATCTGTTTCTGGGCATTATCGACGGACTCGATCAGGTGCATCAAACCGGCTATCTGCATCGTGATATCAAGCCGGTGAATCTGATAATTCGTGACAATGGCAGCCCGGTGTTACTCGATTTTGGCTCTTCACGACGGGTTGATGGTGATGGTGAAAACACGTCGTTCGTATCAGCAGGATACACCGCACTTGAGCAGTATCGAGCGGGAGCCGGGCTCGAGGTCGGGCCATGGACCGATATCTATGCGCTAGGCGGTACCCTGTACTACGCGATTACAGGGGAGTCTCCGGTCAATCCAGTGAGCCGTCTCGCCGCGCATGTCAGAGGAGCCGCCGATCCGCTGCGGTCAGCTACTGATGCAGGCGCCGGTCGCTACAGCGAGAGGTTTCTGCAAGCAATTGACTGGGCGCTGTCATTCCAGACTGGCGATCGGCCTGCAACGCTTGCCGAATGGCGAGAAAGTCTGCAACTGGCACGAGATCAAAGCTCTGGCAATCCGGTAGAAATCCCTCAGTCAACTGCGACACAGGCGGTGGTGGATGAGGGTATTACCGGGCAAACGCCTCATGTCGGTGGCAGCAAGTTGCTGGTTCGCCAGCGTGCGCAGAGCAGTGGGCAACCCCGACAAAAGCCGGGTAACAGAAGAACAGGTCTTTGGGTCGGTTCGATAGTGCTGCTTGGCCTGCTGCCCATAGCGGCGAATATTGGCTATCGCTCTGTAGAAAAAAAGCAGGCACTACATAATGAGTTAAGTCGATTTGAAGCGGATCTCGCTGCCACTGATGTGCCGCTTTCAGCAATCAGTGGCTTTCGTGCAGTGCTGGAAAAACAACCGGATAATCAACGCGCGCTGGACGGGGTCGAGAAGGGTATCGCCAGCATACACGAGCGAGCATCACAACAAATTGATACCTGGCAGATAGAGGCGGCAGCGAAAACGATTGAGTCGTTGCAATCTTTAGGTGTGCAAACAGACGACCTCGTTGATCAGCTTGAAGCCGCAAAGGTCCACCAGTCCGTTGAGGCGCAAATTAACGAGATCAGAAGCTTTAATTCAGCTGGCCGATACGACGAATCATTGCAGCAGATTGAAGCCACACGAGCTCTTCGTGCCGACACCCGTCTGGACAAGCTGGAGCAGGATGCGCAGGCGGGGATCGAGCGCGCAGAAACAGAAAAGCGCGATATCGAAAAGCAGCGCCGACAGTCGCTCGATCGTATCGCTGAGGCCAACAAAAGGCAACGTGCTCGACGGCAAAGCTATAACAACTATTTGTCCAGTGTTGAATCGGCGCTTGCCCGTGGTGACAACCAATCTGCACGACGCTGGCTTGAGAGTGCCAAAGCGCTACAGATTGACGATCAGGCGCTCGCCAGTCTGGATCGTCAGGTGGTGCAGGCCGAAGAATTCGCCGGCAAGCCATTGACCGAGTACGAGATAAGGTATGCAGCCAATCGCTTCAACGCGTTGAAAGACGCAATAGAAGTTAAAAACAATTCGCTGATCTCGCAGCTCTCTGCAGGCACTCCGTCGAAAAAGAGTTTTCTGGAAAATCTGTTTACCCGCTACCGTCAAATTACACTGGAAGTGGTAGATGTGCAGGCGGCAGTTAATCCCAAGCGAGTCACCGCCATCCTTCGTATTGAAACACTGGCGCTGGCCAACGGCGATATTGTGTATCCTGCTAAATCGTACCGGGATTTCCCGGTGTCTCTGCGCCGCGAGCGATACCACTGGTCAAAAATAGAATGGTAACAAGCAGCAATGATTGCTCTCGGCTCTTTTGCTGAAACATCATTGTTATTGTTTTAGCGGTGCGAATACTGGTAATTTGTGGCGACGAATTATCTATTGGTGGGGTCCAAGTATGAAATGTCGCGCAGAGACTTATTTGCCGTCGACAGTTGTTTCATTGTTCCAGGCAGTAAATATAACCAGAACTCTAACACTGCTGCTGCGTAAACTGGGTTTGTCCCTATTGGCGCTGGCGCTGGCGCTTAGTCAGATCGCTTTCTCGGTAGCGCAGGCGCAAACGATTTCTGATGACATCGACTTCGATCCACCGGTGATCGATCACGAGTCGCTTGTTAGTGGTGTCAGCGGTGAAATACAGGTATTCAGTGCATTGGTAGTCGATGACCGGGGGTTGGAAAGGGTCACCCTGTACTACCGTAGTACAACGGGTCAGGAGTATCAGCAGGTGCCGATGCAGAGGCTGTCGGCTACGGATAACTACACTGCATCGGTGGATTCTGCCGTTGATCAGAAAAAAATCGAATACTATATCGAAGCGCTGGATAGCGGCGGCAATCGTGTTCTAAAGGGCTTTCCTTTTTTCCCCCTTGTGCGTGGACTTGAAGCACCTCGCCAGGTGCCAGTTGCCGAGCAAGCCGTTACACCGCCGCCAGCCGAAGCTAAAAGTAACAACGCCCTCTACATTGTTCTTGGGGTTTTGGCTGTTGGCCTGATTGTGGGGCTGGCCGGTGGTTCCAGTGACAATGGTGGTGGCGGAGGCGGTGTACCGCCTGACGACAACACCGTACCATTGACCATTAACGTTAGCCCGCCGTGATATGGGGCGTTAGCTATGCAGCGATATACTCCACTCGTAGCTGAATAAATCACCGGCGCGGAGCGATTTCATCTCGGGCTTGTCTGCGATAGCGCCACCACCATCTTCACTGTCGCTAAATCCAAACCACGGTTCAATGCAGACAAAACGGGCTGCGGGTTTGGCCCAGATGCCGAGGTGTGGTGCACCACCGGTGTCGACAGTGATAAGCGGTTTGTCCTGATGAAACAAACTGACAGTATCTGACTGAATGTTTTTGAAGATAAGCGCATCATCATCAAACAAAGATTCGCTCAGAGGCAGTCTGTCGCTGTTTTGCAGGTAGTTGACCCCCGGCTTTAAAAGACCGTCTGCGGTCAGCGGATGGTGTTTAAGGGTTTCGGCTTTTGAAAAGTGAATCGCATATTCACTCGGCGCGTGCTGCAATGCGAAAGCAGGATGAGATCCGATGGTAAACAGCATCGGTGTTGTATCCTGATTCGCGACGGTGTAACCCACAATGAGTGTTGACTGACGCATTGAAAAGCGGATTGTCAGTTCAAACTGCCACGGGTAGACGCTGAGAGACTCGCTGTCAGCCTGCAGTTTTAGCGTAACACTGTCAGCGGTTTGTTCCGCGCAGCAGAAGCGGGCTTTTCGTGCAAACCCGTGCCGAGCCAAAGTGAAGCTCTTGCCCTCATGCGTATATTGATTGTTTTTAAGCGCGCCGACGATAGGGAACAAGACAGGCGCGCGGCCAGACCATACGGCGGGATCCCCCTGCCACAATGTTTCTTCGCCCTGATCTGTATTGTCGGCCAGGTTTTGGGTGCTGCCTGCACTGGTACCCGGAGCCAGGTTTTTAGCATTGCTCTGCGGCTTACGCGGGCTGTGGCACAGCGACTGTAATTCCGCGCCGAGGCTGCTTATTGTTGCTGTGGCATCTGCTGATTTGATCGTGTAGAGCAAGGCATCACTCCGTGTGTGCGCTATCTCGCTGAAATAGCCAGGGCGACAGGTTGGCGAAAAAAGGCCAAAGTTACCAGCAAGAGCCAAAACGCAGCACCGCCACCGCTGGTTGTTGCGGCATTGGTTGTGGCTGGATCGTTTTGCGGGAAGGTGACTCCTCTTTCCTCTGAGTCAGATTCTACCAGTACCGGGTCCAATGCTGCAGGTTCCGGCAGCAGATCCGGACCCGTGGCGGGTTGATCATTGCTCAGAACCTGAAGTAACCGTGACGCTGGGGGGTTGGCTTCAAACTCGTCTTGTTGTTGTGGACTCCAGTGGACAGCGGGCAGCGATACTAATCCGGTCTGTTGCCAGTCTTGCAACGTGCCTGGCTGCTCGCTAAGCCCGAGTAGTTTCCCGAAGCTGTGCGCAGTCGCGAACTGGTGGTCAGAGCTGTGTGGCTGCAGAATGATTGCATTATCTGCCACAACCGAAGCGTCGTTGGTCTTTTGATTCGCTGCGGTGTCATTGGATTGCTGGCCAGTGAAAAAGAGCGTTGCAAGCTTGTCATCCGTTCCAAACAGACTCTGTTGTTGCTGTTTCCAATCGATGGCCTTGTCCTGATCTGCATCAGGGCTGGCATTCAGGTCAGTTGAGTTGAATACGTTGTCCAGAACAATCTGCTCCACATTCAGCGTCAGGCCCAGTGAGTCGGATAGCAGCCCGTCGAGAACATGAATAGATTCGAGCGCTGCTACCTGCTTGTTCTGTATGCTGCGGCTTTGTTCGGAGCCTGTGTCATCAAGAAAATATCCAGTGTTGAGCACAGCGCTGACTCTGGCGCGAAGTGACGGGTTAAAGCTTACGGCATCTGACAGTGTGGATCTGACTTCAACAACGTCTGAGGCGTTTTCCCGATTCAGTGAATAAACCTGGTTGCCCACACGAAACACACCACTCCAGATTCCCTCGTGATGCGTAAGTCGAAACCAGTTCGGCGGCACACTGCCAGTGTCATGGGTCAACTCACCGGTGTAGAAGTCAACGTCGTGAAGATCTGACAATTGCAGGCTGACAAACGACGCGTCAGTTGATGCGTAGACCTGTGTCTGCCCACTCAGTACTGCGGAGGGCCTTGCTGTCAGGGTGAATACAGAACTCAGGCCGGCTGCGCCAAAATAGGAAATCTGCCCGATGTCTGCAGCCCCGACTGCAGTGCCGATGGTATCGGTCAGGGACAGGCTGGTTACGGTGCCTGCCGGTGCGCCGGGCACACCGACAAAGAGGAAATTGTCGAAGGTTTGTGACAGTGAAGTGTTGGCGAGCAATAGCAGCCCGAAGACGCCTGCAACGCTACTCCTGGCTAAAGACAAAATCACTGTGCCTACCGATTTCCTCTGCATTTATTCGAATCTTGTGTGTCTGCAATACAAGCGACCCAAACCGGGGTTTGCCGGTCGTTTGCACCAGGTGTTTATCGGGTGTAAAGAGGTTAGCGCCGTCTTTGGTGGTTCACTTGAGTCGGTAAAGCTTTAGCGATTTGACGGTAAAGTTGTGTAAACCGAGGTAATGGACCGATGGTCGCAAACTGCCTGAAAGTGTTGTGCTAACACTCGTTTGTGGTGCAGAGATCCTGCCGTGCCCGGCGGCGATTAGCGCTGTTGTGTGCCGGGATTATCGGAGTGTGATGCAGTTCAGGTAACCGTCTTCACACTCCGGGTCAGTTTGATCTCAAACTCAGCTTTGAGTAGTCCGGATCCGGGGGGCAGATCCGAACCATTAGTGCCGATACGCCGGCACTAAACCATTAACGCAGAGTTGGATCAGGAGGGGTAGTCGCGCTTTGCATGGCCGGTATAGATTTGGCGTGGGCGCCCGATTCTGAATTCCGGATCTTCGTTCATCTCAAGCCAGTGAGATATCCAGCCGACGGTCCGTGCCATTGCAAACATAACGGTGAACATGTTCATTGGAATGTCCAGCGCACGCAAGATAATGCCAGAGTAAAAATCCACGTTAGGATACAGTCTGCGCTCTTTGAAATACTCATCCTTAAGTGTTGCTTCCTCGAGCTCAAGCGCCAGCTTAAACATCGGCTGATCGCCACCGAGGTCGTCAAGCAGCTCATGACAGAGCTTTGCAATTATCTGGGCTCTCGGGTCGAAGTTTTTATAGACCCGATGTCCAAAGCCCATCAGACGGAAGGGATCGTTTTTATCTTTAGCACGAGCGATAGTCGTTTCGATGGTCTCGCCAGAGTTATAGATAGAATCGAGCATGTTAATAACCGCTTCATTAGCGCCACCATGCGCAGGTCCCCAGAGGCTTGCAATACCTGCAGCGATAGACGCAAACGGGTTAGCGCCAGAGCTGCCAGCGAGTCTGACTGTCGATGTACTTGCGTTTTGCTCGTGATCGGCGTGCAGTATCATCATCACTTCAAGTGCTTTAGCCGCGATCGGATTTTGTTCGTACTTTTGCGCTGGTACGGCAAACATCATCTGCAAAAAGTTTTCAACATAGCTGAGGTCATTGTCTGGATACATAAACGGCAGGCCACGATGATGCCGGTAACAGTAAGAGGCAATCGTTGGCAGCTTGGCGATAAGCCGATGGGCCGAGATAACCCGGTGCTCGGGATTATTGATATCGAGCGAGTCATGGTAGAACGATGACAGCGCACCGACAGTTCCAACCAGCATTGCCATCGGGTGGGCGTCGTAGCGAAAGCCATTGATAAAATCGCGAATGTTCTCATGCACCATCGTGTGGTTTTTAATGGTGGAACTGAATTCGGTGAACTCTGCTTTTGATGGCAGTTCACCGTTAAGCAGCAGATAACAGATTTCGAGGTATGAGCTCTTTTCTGCCAGTTGATCAATCGGGTAGCCGCGATGTAAGAGAATTCCCTCCTCTCCGTTGATAAATGTAATTGAACTTTTACAGCTACCAGTCATGCCGTAGCCAGGGTCGTAGGTAAAGTACCCTGTTTGCTTGTAAAGATCGCTGATTGATATGCAATCAGGTCCGTGTGTACCGGACAGGAGTTCAAATTCCGCAGATTTTCCGTTCGCGTCGGTTAGCGTTACCGTTTTTTTGGTCATAAAGTTATTTCCGCATCACTTTAGGGTAAGGCGCCCGGTCGTTGGGGGCCTGTTGATCACTGCGAGATAATTTTGGATTCGCATAAGCCAAGAAATGGTGTCACCGTTGTCTCCGGTGCACGGCTGGCTTTTATCACCCGTCAGATTATATGCCATCTTCAGCTTAAGGTTGGCAATAGTAACTATAGCTACAGGTAATAGAGTCGGATTCTGTCAGTTTCCCGACAGAACGGCATGTGTTGGTGTCAGACGTTGATTTTGACCATTTGCACGCCTGTTAGTGCCGAACTTATTCGCTGTAGTGATGGGTTGGTGTGTAAAATACCGGGTTGAATCCGCCAATATTTGCAATCGGCCACAACCAATTGCAAGATCGTGTCAATTAACTAACGTCAATGGAAAACAACATAGCTATGTCGACTGTCAAAAAGGTTGTGCTCGCCTATTCCGGAGGCCTTGACACCTCGGTCATTCTGCGTTGGTTGCAAGATACCTACAACTGCGAAGTGGTGACCTTTACCGCCGATCTGGGGCAGGGTGAGGAGGTTGAGCCCGCGCGCGAGAAAGCGAAGTTGCTGGGTGTCGATGAAATCTACATTGAAGACTTACGCGAAGAGTTTGTCAGAGATTTCGTTTATCCAATGATGCGTTGCAACACGATTTATGAAGGTGAGTACTTACTCGGAACGTCAATCGCACGCCCGCTGATAGCGAAACGTCTGGTTGAAATCGCCGCTGAAGTTGGTGCTGATGCTATCTCTCATGGTGCCACTGGCAAAGGCAATGATCAGGTTCGATTTGAGTTAGGAGCGTATGCGCTGTCGCCGGATGTTACCGTTATTGCTCCATGGCGCGAGTGGGATCTAAACTCACGCGAAAAACTGCTCGAGTACGCTCAGTCGCGACAGATTCCGATCGAAATGAAACGCGGTGGCAAGTCACCCTATTCGATGGATGCGAATCTGTTACATATTTCTTATGAGGGTGATCAATTAGAAGATCCGTGGATTGAAGCGGAAACCGATATGTGGCGCTGGACGGTGGCACCTGAAGATGCGCCTGACACAGCAGTCGAGATTACACTTTCATTCAAGGCAGGCGACATCGTAGCGATTGATGGCAACAAGATGTCCCCTGCAGAAGTATTAACCGAACTCAATCGTATCGGAGGCGAGCACGCCATTGGTCGCGACGATATTGTTGAAAACCGCTACGTTGGCATGAAGTCGAGAGGGTGTTACGAGACCCCCGGCGGGACAATAATGCTGAAAGCGCATCGAGCCATCGAGTCGATTACGCTTGATCGTGAAGTTGCACACCTGAAAGACGAGCTAATGCCTCGCTATGCCAGTGTTATCTACAACGGTTACTGGTGGAGCCCGGAGCGTGAGATGCTGCAAGCGGCCATCGATCACTCACAAACCTATGTCAATGGTGACGTTCGATTGAAACTGTACAAGGGCGGTATCAGTGTCACTGGACGTCAGTCCGCGGACAGCCTGTTCGATGAAAAAATTGCGACCTTCGAAGATGACGGCGGTGCCTATCACCAGAGCGATGCAGAAGGCTTTATCAAGCTCAACGCGCTGCGTATGCGTATTGCCGCCAGACGCAGAAGTTGAACTAAAAGCGGGTAGTGCTGTCGCAAGCGGTGTCACTGCGCGCGTTTAATCCACAAACAGTGCGCGTGCTGATTGCGAAACGACTTGTGTGATTTCGCCGATTGCCTGGTAAATCAAGGTGTCATGACAGAAAATGAAGTTTTCCAGTCATTCAATGCCACCATTACTTCGCCGCCGGTGCGTGGCGAATCTTAAATTATGGTGAACAAATTAGGTGTCATGTCTGAAAACGTTTAAAATTGGCGTAATTGGAGAGTGGCTTCAGTCAACTTAACTATTTACAGCGGCGCCTGTAGCGCTGCTGAACTTGTCAGGAGAGCAAGATGGAAGAATCATCGAACGTAAAGAAAGTAAATTCTGGTGGTGGTAAAGGTTTTACCATGCCTGAAATGGTTAAAAACATGGGGTCAGTCGACAAGAATGTCCGTGTTGGTGCCGGTGGCGCGTTGTTTTTGGTAGGTCTGTTCGGTTCCAAGCTGTGGTTGGTGCTGGGTCTGATTATCCTGGCTACTGTGTATTTTGGCATCTGCCCGATTTACTCTTTTCTCAAGCACGACACGCTGTAAAGCCATTTGCCACTGCCTGCTGACCAGCGGGCGCGGTGTAAAATCGCAGATGTTGTACTAATGTCCGAGAATGCTTCGGATCGCGCCGCAGGTGCCAGTCAGGTGCCTGCGGACATAGTTTCCTGGCCTGTTTACCCCTGCCGCTTAACCTCCCTCCCCAAAATCACCACTCACAGTTTGCACAAGAAAACGTCTTCTTAAATCTGCAGGCCCGGTAGTGATCGTCACTCTATTTGCAGAAATGAGCCGTTGGCAAGCCGCCTGAAAGCTCGGTGACACCAATTTTTACTGTGCTGATGGTAATTTTAATGGTTTTGACTCCGCAAATAGTCTAGTCTTTGAGACATGATGTTTCAAAATAGGCACAAATTGATACGAAAACTGTCCGGTGTTGGGCTGGTTTTGTCTGCTTGTGTGATCTCTGCCTGTGGCGTTCGCCCGGATGGGCCAGCACCAGCTTACCGGCATTCGTCGTACACCGCGGAGGCACTGGCAAAAGATGGGCTGGCGATTGGCTTTGTTGTCAGGTCGCACGGGTCTCCAGCGCTGAAAGCCTACGAGCGATCGAATCACGCCTATGATATTGCGCAAAATATACTGTCGGCTAATCCGAGGTTGCGCGGAAATCTGAGCGGTTATCGCTACGTATCCCAGCGAATGGGCAAGAATTTTAAATCGTTCGTTGATCGCTACCGACTCGAGGGAGGATTAAGCGGCAGCGCGCTTGTTGATCTGAAACGGGCGAAATTGCAACGGCGCTTTTTGTTGCTGGCGACTATCGCTCCACTCGACGAAATCATTGAGTTGCCGCCGGAAGTAGAGCCGATGACTGGTGCGGCCAACCCGCAGACTGCAGATTACGAGCGTGTACGCTTGCAGACGATGAGGTTAAACGCAGTGCTGGTTCAGGTGTATGACACCTGGCAGGGGCGTAAAGTACTTGAGCAGATCGTTCGCAGTGATGATAAAAATCGCATGTTTGCTACCGAGCGCTCAGGGGTACGTTACAAAGGGAACTCATTGATAGGGGCGCTGGCAAACAGCATGTCGAACCGCATTGCCCACACCAGTGATATTCGCCATCCGCCACCCCCCAACAAGCGCGATGCGCTTAATTTTCTGTGGCGACGGATTGCGCAGTCTGTACCCGGTTCTTTGACTTCCTAGAGCCGGACCCTCGGCTTGTGCGCTGCCGCGCGACGAGCAAGTCGACCATCACTAGTGCGCTGACTTCTGGCTTGCAGGTATGTTGGCAAAGCTGAACGTGCTCGGCCAATCCTCTGCGAAATCCATCGATTAAACGAGCCGTCCCTGCCGCATTTCCGGTAGCAGGTTTTGTCCCGTAGCCTGCCGGTCAGTACCGAAAAATCTTTGCTACTGCGTTGGCCTTTTTCATCGCCTGGCTACCAATGCGTTTGCAGGTTTTGAGTGTGGCGTGCACACTTGTGGGCAAACACACACCAACTGGCCAATGGCCTGTCTCTCAATCCAACGACACTTGCCTGTGCATTATTACTACCGATTGATTATCCAGAAATGTGTTGCACTTGCCGGTGCTTCGCTATGAGTCAACACATCGTGGTTTGTGGTGCCGGTATTGTTGGCATCTGCAGTGCAATTCAGCTACTTAAACGTGGCTACCGGGTTACGCTGCTCGACCGCCGTGGACCTGCGCAGGAAACCTCTTATGGCAATGCTGGTGTTATTAGTCGCGGATCAGTGTTCCCTGAAGCCGCACCTGGTATCTGGAGAAAAATACCGGGTTACCTGTCCAATCGTAAAATCGAGGCGCGTGTTCACTACCGCTATTTGAAAGCACTGTCACCCTGGGGTATCGGGGTATTGCGCAACTCGAAACCCGAGTCTTACCGATCCAATCTGCAGGCGCTGAATATCATTGTATCTGCATGTCTCGATGAGCATAAAAAATTACTGCTGGCCAGCGGTGCGCAAAACTATTTGCGAGAAAATGGCTGGATGAAATTGTTTCGACGTACAAACTCTTTTGAAGCCAGCGCAGGTGAACAACGTCAACTGGCTGAGTATGGAATTCCGTTTGATACGGTATCAGCCAGTGATCTGCGCGCTCTGGAGCCTTCGCTGCAAGACATTTTTTGTGGTGGTCTGCTTATCAACAATACCGCATCTGTCAGCGACCCCGGTGCGGTTGGTCAGCACTATGCGGATTACTTTGTTGCCGAAGGAGGCACCGTTGTCATTGATGATATCGTTCGTCTTCAACAGCAGTCCGGTGAGTGGACAGTACATACCAGTAATGCATCGCTGCAGTGTGACCACGTGCTGGTGAGTATGGGCGCGTGGTCCAGGCCTCTGCTGGAAGGTATGGGCTATCGTGTACCGTTAGCGGTAGAGCGTGGTTACCATATGCACTATCAGTGCGATTCGCCAATCAACCGACCTGTTTATGATGTGGATGCCGGTTATGTGATGTCGCCAATGCGGCGAGGTATTCGTGTGACTACCGGCGTTGAGTGGGCCGCTGAGGATGCACGACCGACACCGGTGCAGTTACGTCAGGTTGAGCCGTTGGTAAAACAGGCGCTATCGATCAGGCAACAGGTTGATAACGAACCATGGCTTGGGCGCAGGCCGTGCATGCCTGATTCACTGCCGGTTATAGGTATGGCAACGCGTCATTCAAACCTGTGGCTGGCATTCGGTCACGGTCATATGGGTTTCAGTATGGGGCCGATTACCGGTCGACTTATTGCCGAGATGATCACTGGTGCTCGGCCAATCATTGATACAGCACCCTTTGGGCTGGCAAGGTTTTCCTGACTTTCTGAGGAGCGTAGAGCAATGGTGTCGAAAGTGGTCATTTTAACCGGTGCCGGGGTATCGGCAGAGTCGGGGATACAAACGTTTCGCGCAGCCGATGGTCTTTGGCACAATCATCGAATCGAAGAGGTAGCGTCGCCGGAGGGCTTTACTAAAGACCCTGCACTGGTGCACCAGTTTTACAATGACCGTCGGCGACAGTTACTGTCAGCGGACATTAACGAAAACGCGGCCCATGTGGCGCTGGCGAAACTCGAACAACATTTTGCTGGTGAAGTTCTGCTGGTTACACAAAATATTGATGATCTGCACGAACGTGCGGGCAGCACTCAGTTAGTCCATATGCATGGTGAGTTACTGAAAAAACGCTGCCTGGGTTGTGAGCAAATTACCGCTGTAACGGATGACTTAAGCGTTGAAAGCGTATGCGAATATTGCAACAGCACCGCGCAATTGCGCCCGCATATTGTCTGGTTTGGTGAAATGCCCTTGCAGATGCCGCGTATAGAAAAAGCGCTGCTTCAGTGCGATCTGTTTGTCTCTATTGGTACCTCTGGTAATGTGTATCCGGCAGCGGGGTATGTCCAGTTGGCTGCTGGCAACGGGGCAGAAACGCTCGAGCTCAATCTCGAAGCCTCGGCTACCAATTCGCTGTTTGATCAGTGCCGGCTGGGTCTGGCTTCAAAGCTGGTGCCAGAATGGGTTGAGGAATTGCTCAGTCAGTAGCGGGCTATGAC
Source organism: uncultured Granulosicoccaceae bacterium (assembly GCA_937957915.1). Classification (GTDB taxonomy): domain Bacteria; phylum Pseudomonadota; class Gammaproteobacteria; order Granulosicoccales; family Granulosicoccaceae. The sequence goes on from CALGNZ010000047.1 coordinate 265,513, forward strand.
AATTGCCTTGCAACTATTGTCAGGGTTGCCAGCACAGTCACAGGGTTCGCTGACCGATAGCTTCATTAACGTCATTGCCTGCACCCTCCGGGTATTTACCGTTGGTTTTCTCTCGACTAAAAAGTGCTTTCAGGTCTTCGAGAATCATATAGTTTGTTGGTATCAATACCAGAGTAACCAGTGTGGCGAACAGTATGCCGAAACCTAGTGACACCGCCATCGGTATAAGAAACTGAGCCTGGGTGCTTTTTTCGAATATCAGTGGCATCAGACCGAAGAACGTGGTTAACGAGGTTAACAGGATAGCGCGAAACCGGGCGACGCCGGCGTTGCGTACAGCGTCAAATATGGCTTGCCCGTCCGCTCGTCTTTTATTGACGTAATCAACCAGCACCAGGCTATCGTTAATAACCACACCGGACAGTGCCAGCATACCCATATAACTCATTATGCTCAGATTCATACCCATGATGACATGACCGAGTATGCCTCCGACAACGCCAAACGGTATGACCAGCATAACCATTATCGGTTGTGCGTAAGATCGTAACGGTATCGCCAGTAGCGCATAGATAACGGCGAGTACAAAATAGATCCCGGTTCGCAAACTGCCAAACGAGTCGCGCTGCTCGCGGGCTTCACCTTCAAGTGAGTAGTTAACACCGGGGAACTTCTCCAGAATACCTGGCAGATCTTCTGTGAGTTCCTGCTTAATACCTTCGAGGTCTGTGTTCTCTTTGTCGGCATCAGCCGTGATATTAATTGTGCGTCGTCTGTCTACGCGCTTTATCGTAGAGAAACCTCTGCCCATGGTCGCTTCGGCAACCTCTGAGAATGGCACATCGATACCGGTAGCAGTCTGGATTCTCATGGTCTGAAGATTTTCCAGTGATTGTCTTTCACTGGCGGGGTATCTGACGACGACGCGAACATCATCACGATCACGTTGTATCGTTTGAACTTCAAAACCAAAAAATGCCTGTCGCACCTGTTCAGCCAGATCAGCCAGTGACAGCCCGAGCTGTTCGGCAGCAGGTTTAATGTCTAGCTTTATTTCCTGTTTGCCACTCTCGAAACTATCGGTGATATCTTCGATACCCGGATAGGTGGCGAGGCGATCTTTTATAAGGGCTGCGGCTCCCCGTAGCTGATCAAAGTTTTGTCCGGACAATTGAATGTCAACAGGTGAACCGCCACGGCCGATTTCTGCGCGATAGTTTATCTCTTTAGCGCCCGGTATATCACCGATGGAGCGCCGCCATTCCATAATGAGCTGACGACTGGTGACATTGAGACTGCGCTCCTCGGGCGGCGTAATTTCAAACATAACGCGACCACGGTTCGATACCGGGCCTGCGTCGCCGGCCGACCCGGCAGTAGACATAATACTTTCAATAATGCTTTCGTTTGTTGACTCATCGATGTACTTTTTCTGCAATGCCACAGCAGCATTGTTTATCGTTTCAATGTGCCTGAGAGTGACGTCAAACGGTGTGCCGGTAGGCATTGTCAGACTGGCCGATGCAACCTCGCTTTGTATCCGCGGGAAAAAAATAAAACGCACATGTCCGGCCGATACCAGGCTGAACACAATCATCGCGGTGCCAATAAAAATCGACACGGTCAGATACCTCTGTCTCAGGCAGGCGGCGAGTGCTGGCTGATAAAGTGTGCGAATAGCCCACTCCAGTCCGTCTGCTATTTTGTGTTGCATACGGGCAAACAGATTGGGCTTTTTCTCTTTGTGGAAATTCAGATGCTTCATGTGCGCAGGCAGCACGAATTTAGTTTCAATGAGTGAAAATAGCAGCACGGGTATAACTATCATTGGTATCTGGGCAAAGATTTTACCGCGGACCCCTTCAATCATTAACAGTGGCATAAAAGCCGCGACCGTTGTGAGTACACCAAACGTCACTGGTATCGCCACCTCCTGTGTACCATCGATGGCGGCCTGCACGCGATCAGGGTTGCGCCGCATGTGGGTATAGATATTCTCTCCGGTCACGATAGCGTCATCGACAACGATGCCAAGTACCAGAATAAACGCAAAAAGACTGATCAAATTAATGGTGACGCCAATTTCGGGCATCACCGCAAGCCCACCCATAAAGGATACCGGTACGCCAATAAACACCCAAAACGCTACCCACGATCTCAGAAACAAAGCCAGTAACAAAATGACCAACAGGCCCCCTTGTAGTGCGCTTTTATTAAGCGTGGCCAATCTGGCTTTGACGATACGTGATCGATCGCGCCAGTAGCCGATGGTCACGTTCTCAGGCATTTTTGCCTGTGCCTGCTCGAGGTAGGCTTTTACTTCATTGGCAACGGTGATGGCGCTTTGATTACCTGAGCGGAAGACATCTATCTCTATGCTGCGCTGGCTATTAAAACGCTGTTGCAGAGAGTCTTCCTCGAATCCATCGTTGATTGAGGCTATATCAGCGAGGGTGACACGGGTGCCATCATCTCTGCTGACAATAACAATATCGGCAAAGTCAGCTGCGTTGTATCCCTGTCCCTTGGTGCGAATCAGCACTTCGCCGCCAGCGGTCTTTATGGCGCCTGCCGACAGGTCAAGCGACGACTCCTTTATAGCGTTGGCAACCTGCGCAAAGCTCAGGTTATATTCGAGCAGGGTTTGCTCGCTTATCTCGATAGCCAGTTCAAAGTCTCTGACGCCAGACAATTTTACCTGCGATACATTGGGCAGGTTTTCCAGGTCATTTCTGGTTTGCGTAGCCAGTGCTCGCAATGCTCTTTCAGACTGATTGCCTGCAATGATGACGCTGATCACTTCACGTGTGCGCTCTGATCGATATACAGAAGGGCGCTCGGCGTCGGCGGGAAACGTCGAGATCTGATCGACGCGTTGATTAATATCGTCGAGCAGTTTTTCAATATCGGCATTGCTTTTGGCACTGACCCTGATCGTGCCCAGGCCCTCAGATGCATCCGAGGTTATTGACTTGATGCCGGTGACATCCTGTATCGCCTCCTCAACTTTGATATTGATCGCCTCTTCAACTTCGGCAGGGGAGGCGCCGCGAAAGGGTACGCGAACATTAACAACGTCGAGCTCAAACGATGGAAACACTTCAATCGGAATGCGGCTATTCAGCGAGTACAGCCCCCACATGACAATGGTTACCATCATCAGGTTGGCGGCGACACCGTTGCGGGTAAACCAGTTAATCATGGCGTGCATGCGTAAACTCCGTCTGGCTGATGGTTACTTTGCGTTTTTTTCGACGTGAGCACGTAACCAGTCGGGGACTGGTTTGCCATCAGCTATTCTGCCGTTGATGCGCTGCAGCACCTCTGCGGGCAGTTCTTCACCGGCATCGATCATGGCCTTAAGTTTTTGCATCCGCTCCTGCAAGCCAGGTGGCATTCCTCCTGCGCCGTTGTTACCCGCCTGATTACCGGTTTCAGATGAGGCGGGTTCGCCATCTATCGTGGCCTTAACGCGAGATCCGTTAGTGACTGTGCCCAGCGAGGTGAGGCTGATAACATCGCCTGCGTTTAGCCCCTCTTTGATCACCGCGACTGCAGCGTCTTTCCAGATGACCTGCACGTCGCGTTTTTGCAGCGTGCCCAGTTCGTCCACTAAAAGCACCTCGCGGTCTTCACGCAGGGCCGACCGAGGGATAACGATAACGTCTTTAAGTGTTACCCCGCTAACGTCAGCTTTGACGTACTGGCCAACCCGCAGAGGCGATTGACTGGCCTGATACGGGTTGTCAATTTCTGCAATCGCGAACAACTGCCTGCTGTCGGGGTCGATAGCGCCTTCGGTCCTGACAATTCGCCCCTGCCATTGCTGCTGCTCTCCACCGATGTTTGCGTGTAGTGTCACTTTGCGCTGATTGATGGTCGATGGTGTGTTGGGCAGGTCGATGAAGCCAAGTTGATTGTTGGTAAGTGGTAATCGAATCTCGGCTGAATCGGTAGAATAGAGTTGTGCTATCTGGCTGCCCTTGTTCACGAACTGACCGAGATCTACTGATTTCGATCGTAATCTGCCGTTGTAGGGTGCGACAATTTTTGTTCGATCAAGGTCAAGCTGTGCACGTTGTACCTGAGCACGCGATCCTTCCAGTGCCGCCCTTGCCGCTGCCAGCTGTGGTTTTCTGAGTGTCAGAGCTGAAGGCTTACCTGATCGGCCAAGCCGTTTCCAGTCATCAGCTGCCTGGGCCGAGCGTGCTTTTTCTTCTTCAAGCGTGGCCGCTGACTGTGCAAAAGTAGCCTCCGCTAGTGTCAAAGCGATCTGATAGTCACGATCATCAATTTCAATCAGTGTTTCACCGGCCTCGAATGCACCACCAACGACAAAGTTGGGTGATACTTTTATGATTGTACCGGCAACCTCAGGCACCAGAGAGCCCTCGCGCGCGGCCCCGACCAGTCCCTGTGTGCGAATAATCACCGGGTAGTCGCTGGTGGCTACTCGCGTGGCATCGATACTGGTTGTGCTTTTAAATTGCGGCCGCTTTTGTGGTTCAGGCCGGTTGGCGATCACGGCTCGGGCAGCGATGAAGCACACGGCCAGCACCAGAACAGGCAAGATAATTTTTACCAGAAGTTTCATTTACCGGATATCCAGATGTCGCTACACCAGCAAAACAGGCTGGTTTGTCTGCAATTATAGTTCAGCACGCAGCACGCGCGCGCTCAATACCTATGGCAGCAGGGTGCCCGGTTAGTTCTACGCAGGTGGCGAGTGCCCGGGTCAGTGTGGTTATAGTAGCGGCTGTTAATGCGTTACTGAGTAAGCATGCGTTGCTATATGTAACAACTTGTATCTGTGCAGGCATGCGAAGTCTGCGAGCGCCGTGCACAAGCTCTTTCGAATCGGAAGGCAGGTTGCCCGGTGCCTGGTTTTATTGTGCTTTCACAGATATTCGTTGAGAGATAAATCTAAAAGTTCAATGTGCAAATAATAAGGCAAATCAATGCTGGGACCGAATGTCGGGCAGGCTCAGTACACGCGGTGTTATTGCATTAGAGCAGATCCAGTCCGGACGCGATCGCAAAGATTAGTATCCATAAGAGCAGGTTAACCAGAATAAGCGCTGTGACTTTACCGGGATAAAAGCGTCGGTCTCTGGATTCCCGATTTCGCTCCAGGTCTCGTGCGATGGCTTTGGAAGAAATTACATATCTGGACACTTGGTTCAATCCTGGATTGATGAGCAAGCGGCAAATTCCATCTCGTGCCTGATCTGAGGTTTCGGGTATTGGTGGAAACGGAAACTCTGCTGGTGATAGTCAGTAACGCTATAGGCAAATTGACAGTGGCGCTACATCCCGATTGAAAACATAGATTGCAAGTCATGCCGCGAGTACGTGCGAAATGCGAGCATAGTTTCGCTGTGAGCGATATCGTCGACTTCCGCCAGTTCACTCGTCACAAGATCTGCCAGGGCGTCATTATTTTCAACTCGCGCAATAGCGACCAGATCGAAATTGCCACTCACTGAATACACTTCGGAAATGCCAGGTCGTTCGGCCAGGTTTTCAGCCAGCCGCTTAACGGCGCCACGCCTGGCCTTAAGAAGAATAATCGAAGTAACCATCTCTGTCGTTGCCTGCTCTGTCGTTGCCTGTCAATTGAGTTGCTGGCTCTCTAGCCAGATCCACCAAAGCAGGCCGGGCTTCGCAAAGAATGGGTCGACCAGTTCGCAAAGCGCGCCTGCTGGCATGCATATTAACAGGATTGAACTACGCTCAAATGACGATACGAACGGGTTTGCCCAGTGAATAACTACAGAATGCACTCGCTGTTCACAGCTTTTATGTCGCTGACTTTCCTGGTACTACTCGCAGGCTGCAGCGGGCAGTCGGACAGAACCGATGATGGTATGGATTCCATTGTTGGAAACGCCACCCAGAATCAAAACCCGGCCAGCGAGGCGGAACCCGGTGACAGATCAGATCAGTCACAAGCCGACCCTTTGGCCAATGACGATCAAACAGAGACGGATCGATTTGATAGTGCCGAGTACTTCTTCACCGAGGTTGATCGGCAGTGGTTTTGTACTGTTACGACCCCGGTATCTGTGTTTACCGATCAGCTCTATCTGGCTCGCATGGGTGACGCCTGGTTTGAGCGTTTCGGGCTGGTTGAGTGGAGCAGAAACGAGACGCTCGATCAGCTTGAATTAGTGACAGGTGTTGATAGCAGATTCTCCTTAAGAGAGATCTTTGCAACAAACACCCTGCTTGAGTTTCAGCGTCACAATGAAGAAGGCGGGGTGTCGGAACTCTATGAATGCGTTTTGACTGCGCGTAACGTAGCAATACTATAGCCATAGTGTTGCTTTAGTATGTAGTCGCCTGCCTGCAGGTTATTGTTTAACCGTTATGGCAAAGTCAGTCGCCTGTGGCAAGAATCATGTCCGCGGCCTTTTCTGCAATCATAATGGTCGGTGCGTTGGTATTTCCGGACACTATTTCCGGCATCACTGATGCATCCGCAACCCTGAGCTTGTCAATGCCAATTACGCGCAGCTGATCGTCAACAACGGCCGCCGCATCGCTTCCCATTTTGCAGGTACCCGCCGGGTGATAGATGGTCTGGCTGTATTGACGCACGGCAAGTTCCAGCTCTTCATCTGATTCATAAGCGTAGCCTGGCACGTATTCATCCAGGATATGCGGTGCCATTGACGGTGCAGAGGTAATTCGCCGAGCGACTTTGAGTCCGTTGATGGAGGTTTGCAGGTCAAGGTCTGTGGACAGATAGTTTGGCTTAATTGACGGATAGTCCATCGAGTCCGGCGTTTTAATATTTATTTCGCCACGGCTCTCTGGCCGCAACTGGCAAACCGAGGCAGTAAATGCCGAAAACGGGTGTACGCCGTCACCGGGCTTGTCCGCGCTCAGTGGCTGCATATGAAACTGAATGTCGGGTCGCGATACCTCGGGTGAGGAGCGGGTGAAAATAGTAACCTGGCTCGCCGCCAGCGTTAGCGCGCCGGTTCGGAACAACGCGTATTGCATGCCGACTTTTAATCGCTTTAACGGGCTGTTTAGTTCGTCGTTAAGGGTTTGCTCCCGCGTTTTATAGACCGCTCTTATTTGCAGGTGATCTTGCAGGTTTTTGCCGACGCCGCGCAGTGAATGAACCAGCGGAATGCCCAGGTTTTGTAAATGAGTGCCATCGCCAACGCCGGAACATTGCAACAGTTGCGGCGAGCCAATGGCGCCTGCCGATAACACCACTTCACGCGCCGCGCTGGCCTGCTTTTTTTCACCGTTGTGCAGGTACTCAATGCCGGTTGCGGTGCGTCCTTCGAACAGTACCCGGCTGGTGTGCGCCCTGGTCACTACAGTCAGGTTTGGTCGCTTCATTGCGGGCTTAAGAAAGCCCTTGGCTGTGCTCCAGCGAAAGCCGTTGTGCGCGGTTTGCTGAAAATAACCGATGCCTTCCTGGCTCTCGCCGTTGTAGTCGTCGTTTATTGGAATCTGGCACTCGGATGCGCCGGTAATAAAGTGATCGGCAATAGGTCTGCGCAATCGCAGGTCCGACACCTTCAACGGCCCATCGGCGCCATGGTATTCACTCGCACCGCGAGACTGGTCCTCGGATTTCTTAAAGTAGGGCAACACGCTGTCATAATCCCAGCCCTGATTGCCAAGCTCTGCCCAGCGGTCGTAATCTTCGCGCTGCCCCCGTACATATAACAAGCCGTTGATAGAACTTGATCCGCCGAGCACCTTGCCACGTGGCCATTGCAGGCGTCGACCGGCAATGCCCGGATCAGGATCGGTCAGGTAGCACCAGTCGAACTTCGGGTTGTGCATGGTCTTAAAATAACCGACCGGCACGTGAATCCACGGGTTGCTGTCCGGGTTTCCGGCTTCGAGTAAAAGCACCCGGTTTTGCGGATCTGCCGATAGTCGATTCGCCAGTACACATCCGGCGGAGCCAGCGCCGACGATGATAAAATCAAATTGTTGGTCTGCCGAAGAGTGCGGGGGCATCGCAGGTTCCGTTGAAGTCTGAAGAGCGAAGGATAGCCTGACACGGACACAAATTCCTGTACCAGCCATTGGCGATAGAGAAACCCAGCAGGCCCTGAGCGTCGAAGTTCGGTTGCGGACTGGTTGCGCTTGGCCTTAAACTCGTCGGCCACGGGGAAATTGTTCGATAGAGGACTGAATGAAACTACTGCGTTATGGTACCGCTGGTCAGGAAAAGCCGGGAATACTCGATTCAGAGGGTAAGGTTCGAGATCTGTCCGCACATGTGGCGGACATTAACGGCAAAAGCCTTGCCGAGTCCGAGCTCAAAAAGATTGCTGCACTGGATCTGACATCGTTGCCAGAGGTTAGCTCGTCCGAGCGCCTGGGCCCCTGCGTAGGGAGCGTGGGCAAGCTGGTGTGCATCGGACTCAACTACTCCGATCACGCGGAGGAGTCGGGCCTTGAGGTTCCGCCCGAGCCAGTGGTGTTTTTCAAGGCAACTTCATCGATCTGTGGCGCGAATGACAGTATCGAAGTGCCCAGAGATTCAACCGCACTCGATTGGGAGGTCGAGCTTGCGATCGTAATCGGCAAGGACGGCAAATACATCGACGAGGCCAACGCCAGCGACCATATTGCCGGATATTGCGTAGTCAATGATGTCTCGGAGCGTGATTTTCAGATTAATCGCTCCGGTCAGTGGGTAAAAGGTAAGTCTGCCGACACCTTTGGCCCAACCGGCCCGTGGATGGTAACTAAAGATGAAATCCCCGATCCACAGCAACTTGCCATGTACCTTGATGTGAACGGCGAATCCCGACAAAAGGGCAACACCTCCACTATGGTGTACCAGGTCAACTTTCTGGTGGCCTACGTGTCGAAATTCATGAGCCTGCAGGCCGGTGACATAATCTCTACCGGAACACCCCCGGGCGTCGGCATGGGCATGAAGCCACCGCAGTACCTAAAGGCCGGCGATGTCGTGACGCTCGGTATTGAAGGGCTTGGAGATCAGCGACAGGAAGTGGTAGCCCCGACTTAACAGACAACGCACTGTTAATCCGAGGCAACACCAACTACAATAGTGATTGTCGGGCGGCGCAACGCCACATCTGACAGAAAAACGAAAGAGCGCCCGTAGCTCAGCTGGATAGAGTACCTGGCTTCGAACCAGGTGGTCGGAGGTTCGAATCCTTCCGGGCGCGCCAAATATCAAGGGCCTGGTGATTTTGTCACCAGGCCCTTTTTTTGTTTCCGGTTTCGTGGGCTGACCGTGCCGGCTATTAGCCTCCCGCTCGCGGTGACTGTTTGGGTTACACGCGAGGGTAGTTCTGCATTTGTGCTCCCACTTTGCCTCGGATTGATTTAATCATTGAGTCGTTACTAGCCAGTCCCCTTGAGCACCACGCTCCCATTTCGCTCTGTAGATGCCGCTGGAGTTGCGGTGGAAAAATTGCCTCTTTTATCGATTGGGTTTGACGGGGTCCGCGTGACGAACTGGTGGTTGTTTGGAGTTCTGTGTCTGTTGATGGTTTTTGGCATCGTTACGCGACTAGTGTGACTTTATACAGTATTACTATTATACTGTATGGATGAACACTATAGAGAAGTTGGCAATA
>CALGNZ010000048.1 GCA_937957915.1 uncultured Granulosicoccaceae bacterium
ATAAGAGGATAGCTTATAAGGCGGCTCCTCTTGAAGCAGGTTGGCGAGCAGCAGAAAATTTCGGAGGGTGTTCGAATCTGATACTGTGAGCGTTCAGTCTCACTATGTATGCCGCAATTGGTTAATTTCAAGATACGCTGCAGGCGATTCGAGTCAGACATTTGGCAGCTCTGTCAATTCGAATTTATACAGCGGCAACGGGCATAGCGTTGTGCCGCGGTAGCTATCGCAACCCGCTAGTCTGCATTGTTCATCGGGATTCGGCGTTTAGAGGAAATCTGGCTGCACAGGTCGGCCAATCGTTTGATAAACGTGGCCCGCCGCTCACCGAGGTGGATGTGGCGAGATGAATGGGCCGAGGTGAATGTGCCGAGGTGAATGTGCCGAGGACGATGGGTCGAGATGTGACGCCAGATTTTCTTCTGGCGTCGAATAGACACACTGCTATTTTGTAAAAGGTGCCCAAAAAGTGATTTGGAACTGTATACATAATATTTCGCATATATTTACTCGTCGCCTTATGAATAATCCAGGCTGGTAGTGCGTGTAAAAAGGATTTATCACAGATCAGGTAAATATTGAGACCGATATGGCAATTGAACTCAGCAGCCAAGATACCTTTACCCTGACAGAGATCGGGTACGCCAGCGTCATGTATGGTTTAAACGTTGATGTTGAGCCTATTTTCGACGCGCTCAACCGGCTTTACCCTGATAACACCGCTGGTGCTATTGGCAAAGCGATTACGTTTCTCCATCGAGGAGACCATGACGCTGCCATTGAAGTTCTGCAGAATTGCTTACAACAGTGTTCCACCAATACCGAGGAAGCAAAGGCAATATTAATGCTCGCCATGCACATGGGTGGACGCAACAATGAAGCAGAATTGCTGGCCAGTGAGGTCGATGGAGAATCTGGCGTTGCCAACGTGATGGCTAACTCACTTTTTACAGAGAATCAGCAATCCTGAACAAACAGTGTTTACCCAAACGCGTGTCTTGCTCAACCCATGAGTAAACACTACGAGCGGCTTATTAAACTCCGGCGTTGGCGGGAACTACAACGAACGCTGCAGGCGAATCAAATACGCGAACAGCTAAAAGCCAGTGGAAAAGCCGCCTGCAACAGTGCTGTGGCGCAAGCGAATCAGGAACCTGAGAGCCCGGCGATTACCGATATTGAAAAATAGTCACCTGCCAGACAGGTAAGTTAGTTGAGGCTACATCCTGGATCAGCTAATCATACACCCAGGTAAACCGCACCTTACCCGGCCCCGCAGGGCTATCTGAGCTTTTATCTGAATCGCATTGCACACCGGCTATGAAGCAATGCACCCTACTCTGGTGACTGCCCGGGCACCTGCTCTTGCTGCACACGCTCCCACAGACCGGGTAACGCATTCAATGCTGCATCGTATGCAGAAACGACAGCGGCCAGCTCGTCTGCATCACCAGGTTCCACGCCTTCATCAATACGCCGTTTGTACTGCGCACGATTCTGCTGCAATTGCTCTACAACCGCATGCAACCGACTCCCATCTGCATCACTACTAAATTGTTCAACAATGTCAAACTTGCGTATTTGCGGGGGTAACATGAGTGTTTTCCTAATGGGCCAGACAGCAGGTCATACGGCTACACGCGACGTGCACTGAGGGACGACTATAAACCTCATAGAATTTGCCCTCCTTTAGCCAGAGCAGGTTGAAATTCTGTCCACCGAGGCTTTCACCGCTGAGCAACGACAACCCGGCCAATGCATGGATTTTGGCATTTGCCTGTCTCAGCGTCTGAAAACACTTGAAATCTGTATGCCAATATATTCAGAACTGCTTAACACCACGCACAATGCCAAAAGCAGAAGGCACGGCACCAGGGAAACCGGCGCCGTGTTTGCATTACTGGTAATGTCATGGTCGACTTTCCTCTGGTCCGCAGCAGGTCGGAATAGCCAAATCGGCAGCCGGCGCTAAAACGAATGAGTATCCTGCCGCCAGGCTGTTTTTAATGAGCAAATCTGTAAAAACCAAAGGCTACAGCCCGTTATCCAAAAAATTCGTGGATTTGTGTCGTATTTCAGAAACCGCAAGTCGCCCAACTAGCATGCACGAGCAGTCGCCAGCCCTACTCTTGAGCTATTGTTCGAACTACAAAAACCTGTAACTTAACTGCCATTTCCAGGACCCCCAATCATGTCTGATGACGACTATGATGACGAAGAAGAAATCATCCTCTCTGAGCTGGACGATGACGAGCTCGTTGAGCAAATGCACGACGATCTCTACAACGGATTGAGAGAGGAAATCGTTGAAGGCACCAATATCCTGCTGGAGCGTAAGTGGGGACCTGACAAAGTTCTCAACGATGCGCTGGTAGAAGGAATGCGCATTGTCGGTATCGATTTTCGCGATGGTATTCTGTTCGTGCCGGAAGTACTGATGGCGGCCAATGCAATGAAAGGCGGTATGGAAATACTGCGGCCACTATTGGTTGAAACCGGCGCCGAAACCATTGGCAAAATGGTGATCGGAACGGTGAAGGGCGACATCCATGACATCGGTAAAAACCTGGTTTCCATGATGATGGAAGGTGCGGGCTTCGAAGTCATCGATCTGGGCATTAACAACCCGGTAGAGGACTACCTTGCCGCGCTGGAAGAACACAAACCGGAAATACTGGGTATGTCCGCACTGTTAACGACAACAATGCCCTACATGAAAGTGGTTATTGACACCCTCAAGGAACAGGGACTTCGCGACGACTACATCGTACTCGTCGGCGGTGCACCTCTGAACGAGGAATTTGGCGATGCTATTGGCGCTGACGCTTATTGTCGCGACGCAGCTGTTGCGGTTGAAACCGCCAGCAAGCTGATCGCAGAACGTCGCGCCAGCGCTTAAGCCACTGGTAAACAAGACGGATCTGTTGGTGGATGGCGGAAAATCTCTGGTTATTGCCTGTGGCGCATTGGCCAGAGAGATAACAACACTGATTGAGTTAAACGACTGGCACTCTATGCGAGTCCAGTGTATACCGGCGAAGATACACAACACACCAGACCAGATTCCTGATGCAGTAAGGAATCTGATCCGGCGGGCACGCCCACAGTACAGCGATATTTTTATTGCCTTTGCAGACTGCGGGACGGGTGGTTTACTTGACCGGGTCATCGCTGAGGAGCAGGTAGAGCGACTGGAAGGCGCGCATTGCTATGAATTTTATGCAGGCTCTGAAGCGTTCGCGGCACTTGAAACAGAAGAACTGGGTACCTTTTACCTCACTGATTTTCTGGCACGTCACTTTGAGCGCCTGATCATAAAGGAGCTTGGTATCAGCGCACACCCTGAGCTGCAGGAGATGTACTTTTCAAACTATAAAAGACTGGTCTATCTGGCGCAGACCAACAACCCTGAGTTGCTGCAATTGGCTAAAGATGCAGCACGCAGACTAAACCTTGAGTTTGAGTATCGTCAGGTTGGATACGGACAACTTGAGCGCGACCTGAACCATTTCCATACTCGCTGTGGTGGTCATACTGATCATGCCGTGACTGCAACGCCAACTAAAGAATTTCCTGTCCAATGGCAAAATTAATCACTGTATTCTGGCGCGATATTCCAGCGCAGGTCACTGCCAAAGCCGGACGTAAAACGGCAAAAATTCAGCTGCCCGATCGATTCCAGGAAGCGATCGATATGGCAGCGATGCGAGCAGGTAAAGGCAGTACTGATGAGTATCTTGAGGATTGGCGTCGCGAACAAACCGAATGCGACAATGACCTGCAGGCAGTAGTAGACAAAGAAGCAGCTCGCATCAATGAAACTTTTACGACAGAGTTTTTGCAGCAGGTTGTAAAAAACAAAGGCTATCTGCAGCAAGACGACGCGTAATTACCCTGCGCGCGTGAAATACATGCACCACAGATACCTGTGGTGTCCGCAACATTTTTTGCAATTCTGCCCTGCTCCATATGAGTGATGAAGCAAGGCAAACCTTCAGTCGGTTCTCAGGTCTGGCGATGCGCCGGGTGTTTTACACCCAGTACCTTTGAATTACAGCATGCGAGTTCTCCTATGTACCGTCTACGTCTGTGGTCAGTTAAACGCGCTCGATGGCTTGAAGTGTTTTATAGCTACTTTGAGAAGCTGATTGTATGGCTGCATCCACTGTGGAAAGCCATCGGCTATCATCGATTGGAAAAACCATTTGCCAGCAGTGAAAGGCTTGTTAAGGGCATGCTTTTCGATTGCCAGATGTGCGGCCAGTGCGCACTAAGCTCCACCGGCATGTCTTGTCCGATGAACTGTCCGAAGAGCCTTCGCAATGGACCTTGTGGCGGAGTGCGCAGCAACGGTAACTGCGAAGTCATTGCCGACATGCCTTGCGTTTGGGTGCAAGCGTGGGAGGGCAGCCAAAAGATGGCCAATGGCAGTGCGATACAGCACGTGCAAAACGCTGTCGACTATCGACTGAAAAACCAATCGTCATGGCTGCGTATTGCACAACAGCACAATCAGAAAGCCATAGAGGATTGACACCCGCATGGAACAACGCAATGTCGATCTCTCGCCAGCAGAACTATTACCGATACTGCCCGGACATAACTCACCAGGCAGATTCGAGCGCGTACTCAGAGCAGGCAAATTTGCCGTTACCACTGAACTGGCACCACCAGACTCCGCTGACCCGGCACAGGTATACGAACGTGCCAGTGTCTTTGATGGCTACGTTGACGCGATTAATGCCACCGATGGAAGCGGTGCTAACTGCCATATGTCGAGCATTGCGGTTTGCGGACTACTGACTCGGGCAGGCTATTCACCAATCATGCAGATCTCGTGTCGCGACAGGAATCGCATTGCAATACAAGGTGAAGTGCTGGGCGCCTCGGCAATGGGCGTGTCTAACATCCTCTGCCTGACCGGCGATGGTGTACAGGCCGGTGATCATCCTCAGGCAAAACCGGTCTTTGACCTTGATTGTATGTCTTTGCTCGCACTGGCAACGCAAATGCGTGACGAAAAACGCTTTGAAAGCGGACGTAAGCTTGACCAGCCCCCGGCTGTTTTTCTGGGTGCAGCTGCCAATCCGTTTGCACCGCCTTTCGACTGGCGGCCGCTGCGACTGGCGAAGAAGATTGCGGCAGGCGCGCAGTTTATACAAACCCAGTATTGCTTTGATATCGAGTTGCTGCAGAACTATATGCGTCGCGTGCGTGAACTCGGCTTACACAGGCAGGTGTATATCCTTGTCGGTGTTGGCACGCTTGCATCGGCAAGAACAGCCACCTGGATACGTAACAATGTTCCTGGTGTACATATTCCGGATAGCGTTATACAACGATTGTCCGGAGCGAAGGATCAACGTGCGGAAGGCGTAAACATCTGTGTTGATTTGATTCAGCAAATTCGCGAGATAGAAGGCGTCCATGGCTGCCACATAATGGCATACCGACAGGAGCAAACGGTGCCCGAGATAGTCGAGCGATCCGGCATCCTGAAAGAGCGCCGTGCAACACCGAACACCCGAACCCGTGTGACTAGACCAACCTGATTTTTGTTTTTAGTGGTTGCCGTCTGTCAACTATTTTCTGGAAAAGCGTTTTATGACTAATACAGTAATTGGCTCTGCCACTCGTGATCACATCATCGGATTTGATAAACCTTTCACTATGATCGGTGAGAGAATAAACCCTACCGGCAGAAAGCTGCTGGCCGAAGAAATGAAAAACGGCGATTTCAGCCGAGTAGAAGCAGATGCACTCGCACAAATCGAAGCCGGCGCTCATATGCTCGACATCAATGCCGGCATACCGCTGGCCGATGAGCCCGGTTTACTCGCTCAGGCAATCGAGCTTGTGCAATCATTAAGCGATATCCCTATATGTATCGACTCATCGATCGTTGAAGCG
The DNA here is from genome assembly GCA_937957915.1 of uncultured Granulosicoccaceae bacterium. Classification (GTDB taxonomy): domain Bacteria; phylum Pseudomonadota; class Gammaproteobacteria; order Granulosicoccales; family Granulosicoccaceae. The sequence continues at coordinate 5,911 of CALGNZ010000048.1, forward strand.
CTCGAGCGTGGCCTCGAAGCATATAACGGCCGTGCCCTGCTGAATTCGGTAACCGGAGAAATCGAGCAGCTTGAGCGGGTACTGCCACTGGTAAAAAAATATGATGCCGCGGTCGTTGCGATCTCTAACGATGAAACCGGCATTTCTGAAGACCCGGCTGTACGTTTTGCAGTCGCCAAAAAAATTGTCGAACATGCAGCAGATTACGGAATCAAGCCCTGCGACATTGTGATTGATCCATTGGTAATGCCAATCGGTGCGATGGGCCAGGCCGGTCGACAGGTATTCGATATCGTTGGACGCATTCAGCGCGAGTTGAAATGCAACACCACCTGCGGTGCTTCCAACATCAGTTTCGGCCTGCCCAACAGAAACGGCATAAACAGCGCGTTTTTAACCATGGCAATCTCGCACGGCATGACGTCGGCAATCACCAACCCCTGCCACAAGGAAGTCATGGAAGCCGTTATGGGAGCCGACGTACTGATGGGTCATGACCCTGACTGCCTTCGCTGGATTGGTAAGTATCGAGAACCTACCAACAGCGAAGGGCGCGGCCGACGCGTTACACGACGCAGACGCCCACCCAAAGACGGGGCGGCTTAACCCGCCGCTGGCAACATACCGGCAGTGATATATTCTTGCTGATACTATCGCTGCCGATAACTCCCTTGCATCCCTGCATCCTTAGTTGAGATGGCGATTCATGTCAGATCCCACACAAACAACGCCGATTGGCGCAGCAGACGCGAAAGTTGTTTTCACGCCAAGTGGCCGGCGCGGAAGGTTCCCTGTCGGCACACCGGTTCTTGAAGCGGCCCGCTCACTTGGCGTCGATATAGATTCAGTGTGTGGCGGCCGTGCCATTTGTGGACGCTGCCAAATTTTATGCGGCGAAGGTGATTTCGCCAAGCATGGCATCCAGTCGGCAGCTTCACACTTGTCTGGCTTTACGAAAACGGAAGAACGCTGGGAGCGGGTTAAAAAAGTCTCGCTTAACGGGCGAAGATTGAGCTGCCAGGCGCGTCTTGAAGGCGACGTAGTCATCGATGTGCCTCCTGATAGCCAGGTTCACCGACAGGTGGTTCGCAAAGGTGCGGATTTGCTGGATATCGAACTCAACCCGCTGGTGCGCCTCTATTACGTTGAAGTGCAGGAACCCGATATGCACACCCCGAGTGGCGACTTGCAACGTCTGCAAACCGCACTCGAATACGAATGGCACCTCAGCGACCTTACGGTAGAAACATCAATCCTGCCGTCGCTGCAAAAGGCACTGCGTCAGGACGACTGGAAAGTGACAGTCGCTGTCGCCGAGAATCAGCGCATTATCGCTGTATGGTCTGGCTTCAAAGAACAAACCCTGGGCGTTGCGGTCGATGTTGGCTCGACCACAATTGCAGCACACCTGTGTGACCTGATGACAGGCAACGTTCTCTCATCCAACGGCATCATGAATCCGCAGATCCGATTCGGAGAAGACCTGATGAGCCGTGTCTCTTACGTGATGATGAATCCCGGTGGCGAGGCTGATATGACAAGAGTGGTCAGGGAAGCGCTGTGCGAGTTGATTCACGAAAGCACCACTGAAATCGGCGCCACCCCGGATGACGTTATCGCAGTCACCCTGGTTGCTAATCCGGTGATGCATCATTTGCTATTGGGGATTAACCCGATTGAACTCGGCGGCGCGCCATTCGCACTGGCCAGCGATGGCGCGGTGCTTTGCACAGGGTCAGAACTTGATCTGAATACGCACAGAAATGCTCAGGTCTATGTATTGCCCTGTATCGCCGGACACGTTGGCGCAGATACCGCCGGCGTTATTCTGGCCGAGCGGCCCGACACCATGGAAGACATCACGCTGATTGTCGATGTTGGCACCAACGCTGAAATCGTGCTCGGCAACAGACATCGGCTATTGGCCTGCTCAAGCCCAACCGGACCGGCGTTTGAAGGCGCACAAATCAGCGGTGGTCAACGCGCAGCACCAGGCGCGATAGAACGAGTTCGCATCGACCCGGAGACCCTTGAGGCCAGATACAGTGTCATCGGAAGCGATGTCTGGTCCAACGATCCGGAGTTTACCGAAGCGACATCTCAGGTAGGTGTTACCGGCATTTGTGGCAGCGGCATTATTGAAGTGATCGCGGAGATGTATCTGGCCGGAATTATTGATCGCAACGGCGTTGTACGTGCTGAACTGGCTGGCCGATCAAACCGCATTATCGAAGACGGACGCACTCACTCGTACCTGTTGCACGAGGGTGAAGTAAAAATAATCATTACGCAAAACGACGTCCGACAGATTCAGCTTGCCAAAGCAGCACTCTACGCCGGTGTGCGTTTGCTGATGGATCGACTGGAAATAGACCACGTCGATCGCATTCGCCTGGCTGGAGCGTTCGGCAGCCACATTGACGTCAAGTATGCGATGGTGCTTGGTCTGATTCCCGACTGCCAGTTGAGCAACGTTTCATCGGCGGGTAATGCTGCCGGCTCTGGCGCGCGGATCGCGCTGCTGGATATCAACTCACGCGAGGCGATTGAAGGGCTGGTTGATCAGGTGGAAAAAATAGAAACGGCAGTCGAACAGAAATTCCAGGATCACTTTGTTGCTGCGATGGGCATTCCACATACAACTGCCAGCTTTCCGGAACTCGCGAAGGAAGTTTCCCTCCCTGCGCGAGGCCCTGAAAGCGGTAACGCTTCAGACAGCCGACAATCCAGAAGACGGCGGCGCCGAAGCAGAACAGATGGTGGTTCTTCTTAGAGAGGTTACTTTTGCTCCCCGCGGCGTCAACTTCGACGGTGTAGCAGCCTCTACCTGGCCAGCAGCCCTTCTGCGCTCGTCACGCGGAGGCAAACCAAAAGTGTCGCGGTAGCACTTACTAAAATGAGGTGCCGAAATAAATCCGCAAGCCAGCGCAATGTCAACGATAGGCATGCTGGTCTGCAACAACAACTGGCGTGCACGTTCGAGGCGAAGTTCCAGGTAATACCGTGTCGGTACACATTGCAGGTAGCGCTGAAACAGTCGTTCGAGCTGGCGCCTCGACAGACCTACATGAAATGACAGTTCATCGAGTGTCATCGGCTCTTCGATATTGGCTTCCATCAAAGAGACCGCTTCTGCGAGTTTCGGTTGGTTAGTACCGATTCTTTGCGTCAGTGGCACGCGCTGGCGATCATGCTTGTCACGTATACGATCGCACATGAACTGTTCGGTAATTGCCGAGGCCAGATCTGCACCATGCGCGTTTCTTATCTCGTGCAAAAACATATCAAGCGGCGCTGTTCCGCCAGCGCAGGTGTAACGGTTGTTGTCTACTTCAAAGAGTTCAGGCGAGATGACCAAATGCGGAAACTCTTCTCGCGAGCTGGCCATATTCTCCCAATGGATAGTGCAGCGGCAGCCATCCAAAGCATCTGCTTTGGCAAGCAGATAGGTGCCTGTACAAACCGCACCCAACACCATATCCCGTTTTGCCGCAGCCCTTAACCAGTTAATAACACCGGGATCAGCGTGGTGTTGCACCTGGTTACCGGAACAGACAAACAGTGCATCGAGACTGCCAGCCTTGTCAATTGGAATATCCGGGGTGATGGTTACACCGTTACTTGCTGATACCGGATGTTCATCAGCGCCTACCGTAAACCATTCGTAGAGCGTGGTGCCAGCCAACTGGTTAGCCATTCTCAATGGCTCCACAGAAGACGAAAATGCCAGCAAAGAAAAGTTTGGCACTAGCAGGAATCCAATCGAAACCGGACTGCCCGCATTTTTCGCTTTGATCATTTATTTATTCCAGCAATCAGAGTCTTTTTTTCTCGGCTTTACGCTGAGATCTCTTGTCTGAATCAGCGCTACTTTGGCACTGTTCAACAGCCTCTAAAACAAAATTAACCACTACATGAAGGCTGGCGTTACTTTACTTATTGCGACATTTCGACAGAGTGCCAGTTGAATATACAATCAGGTACCAAACGACATTTCAGTTGATTTCCTTAAATTGAAATCTCATGAAGCTTCCATAACCCTATTAAATTACTACGAATTTTATTTTCTACTCCTACGCAAATCAGTTTCTCAAAATGGGGGTTTCAAAAACCGGCCCCCGGTGAATTCCGGGTAAAAACAGGAATTTAGAGTGATCTAAACCAAAATCTAATAGTTTGCATCCGCAAAAGAGCCTTTTCGCTGGTCAATGTAGTCTCTTAATGCCTCGTCTACTGCCACATCAATCGCCGGTGCTTCGTAGCTGGCAAGCATTTCTTTTACGAGCTTGTTTGCGCGTGCTGCGGCATCCAGCGCTCCTTCGCTTTCCCATTGTTCAAAGCTGTTGTTGTCGGCAATTGACGATCGATAAAAGGCGTTTTCAAAATTGGCCTGCGTGTGTTCGCAACCCAGAAAGTGAGCCCCGGGCCCAACTTCCTTTAACGCGCTAAGAGCCTGGCCGTTGTCACTGAAATCGAGCCCACCCGCAAACACATCAAGCATTCCGGCCTGGTCTGCATCCATCACAAATTTCTCGTAACTCATGACCAAACCGCCTTCCAGCCAGCCCGCCGTGTGCAGCATGAAGTTCACGCCTGCAAGCAACGCTGCCTGCAAGGTATTGGCTGCCTCATATGCCGCCTGGGCATCTGGCAGCTTCGATGCATTCAACCCGCCACCTGAGCGAAACGGCACGCCAAGCCGACGTGCCAGCTCAGCTGCGATATACAGGACTGAAGCGGGCTCTGGCGTACCAAAAGTTGGTGCCCCCGACTGCATTGAAACACTGCTTGCGAATGTGCCAAAAACGACAGGCGCACCTGGCCTGACCAGCTGTACAAAGGCCATCCCCGCCAGCGCCTCGGCAAGAATCTGGGTTACGGTACCCACCACCGTGACCGGCGACATTGCACCAGCCAGAATGAACGGAGAAATCACTGTTGCCTGATTCGCCTTCGCATAAACTTCCGCGGCACCTAGCATGGTGTCATCAAAGGTCATCGGAGAGTTGGCGTTGATGAGATTTATAACAACCGTTTTTTCAATGCCCGTATCGCTGTCAAGGTAGCCATCCCCGAACAGGATTTTCGACATTTCCACGGTATCCTGAGCACGCTCTGCCGCTGTGACAGAACCCATGTAGGGCTTGTCGCTGTAACGCATGTGCGCATAAACCATGTCGAAGTGGCGCTTGTTTACCGGCAGATCCACCGGCTCGCAGACGGTGCCACCGGAATGATGCAGCGACGGACTCATGTAGGCCAGTTTGACGAAATTTTGAAAGTCTTCGATATTCGCGTAACGCCTGCCATTGTCCAGATCTCTGACAAAAGGTGATCCGTACGCAGGTACTAATACAGTGCTGTCTCCGCCAATTTTTACACTACGTGAAGGGTTGCGAGCGTGCTGCACAAACTCGCGCGGGGCACTGTCCTGAATTATTTTACGGCACAGACCTCGAGGAAACCGTACTCGTTCTCCGTCGATATCCGCCCCGGCCTCGCGAAACAGTTCCAGAGCACGCGGGAAATCCCGAAACTCGATGCCTATTTCCTGCAGTACAGTATCTGCGTTGTGCTCAATGAGTTCGAGCTGCTCGTCGGTTGCATGACAATATGTCGGGACGCGGCGGGTTATAAACGGAGCTCCCTGGCTTTGCGCACGCTGGGCACGCTCAGCTCGTTTACCGGCCCTGCCACCGGATCTTCTTCGTCTGCCTTCCGCCACTTGAAAACCTGCTGTTGCTTTTTTGAGAACTGTTGAGTATTTGCGTTAAACGCATTTGACATTGCCAGCGTCGCGACGGTCAGCTGCAACTGTGCGTCAAGGCAGACCGATTTCTGCCCGCCGTGAGGACTGATACACCATCAGCGATGGTTTTTGCACAATGTTACCTCGCTTGGAAAGGCCGTTTTTCTGTTTTTGATATAGTCCCCCTCAACAAACGTAGCGATCCGCCTGGAACCCGAACCAGCCGGCGACTTTCCGAGCAGTAACCATATAGCGACCAACCACTGGCACAGGTCTTATGGTTATCAGCTGGAAAGACAGCTATTAAATAATGCATTACCTACGCAATTCGGCGAAAATTGCTGTAACTCCTATTTTCCCAATTTAACCACTTAACTTTACAGCGATTATCGAAGATTGGCTGTAGCAATAAACAGGGGACGCAACATGGCTTTACCACCTGACGACAAGAAAAAGTCTACCGATAAACCAACAGAGGTCACGCCGGCAACAAGAACCACACCGCCGCCGCTGGACAAGAGCCCTGCGTACTCAGAGGCGCGCAAAGCAGCCATTGCACAAGCGGCGGAGAGACAAGGCAAGACCGCAGCAGGCACCACGAATCTGGCATCAGCAGCAGACGCAACAAAAGCAACTGCAACCAATGTGACACGTGACACCAAGACCACTGCCGATCAAATTGAGACCAAAGTTGCCAGCGCATCTACTTCGTCAGCTATCCGCACGCGGGAGCGCGGCGAGTACCCAGAGCCAAAAGGCAATGTGCGCCAGGCTTCCGGCGCTGCCACATCGTCATCAGTAAACCTCGCCGGCTCTGCTTCCGCGGGTGCCGATGCGACGCCAAAACTGACTCGCGAAGTGGTAAAGGACCCGGCGATTCCGGCCAAACCAGCTGCACAAACACCACCCGCAGCAAACGCAAAGACTGAAATCAAGACCGTCACTACTCGCGCTGATGCGCCGCGCAGCCCTGTCAGCCCGGGCGACCCAGACCGTGATTCTGTAAAAAGTGGTGCTGTAAAAGCTGGGGCCATGACAGATGGCCCCGTGCAAGGTGGTCGCGTGCAAGGCGGTCCCGGCGATGGCCCGACACGAATTGCAGATCGAGGCCCGGTACGCGGCGAAGATCGTGGACGCGTGCGCAGTTCAAGCCGTGAAGCTGAGGCTGGTTATCGGCGCGGTCCTCCTGGCCGTCAATCACCACCACCAAACTATCGACCAGCCAGAGCGCGGCCAGCCAGACCCCAGCGTAAAATGGGCCCGCCACCGGCCAGCTCTCGCAAAGGTGCCATCGTCAGACGTGGACGGCCGGTTCCGCACCACACTATTCACCCCGCAACCCCACATGACGGCAGCCCTTGGGGCCCGTTATTGATCGGCCTGCTGTTGTTAGCCGGCGTTGCGTGGTACGCAGTCAGGCATTACACACCACATATCGAGTCGGATCTTGCTCGCCGCAGCAATGAAGCACTGGCCGCGGAAGGTCTTGCCAGTGCAAATGTCACCATTGACGGGCGCACTGCACTACTCAGTGGATCAGTGGAAAGCAGTGATCAAAAGGATCTTGCAGAGCAAACCGTTGCCGGAACATTTGGTGTAAGAGCGGTTGACAACCAGCTGACTGTTGGCTCAGGCGGCGAAGTAGCGATTGAAGCACGCAGTCAGCCTTCTTTCTCGCTGACCAGAACCGATGACACGATCGAATTGACAGGTACCGTCTCAGACGAGCAGTACGCTACAGCGATGGAAGACGCCGCCAAAGCACATTTTGGAGCGGATCGAGTAAATGCATCAATAGCCGTTGTGCCCGGCACGACAAACCCCGGCTGGATGAGTGCTGTAAATCAGCTGGTTCCAGAGATGGACAAAGTCGACAATGGTGCGCTCAGCATTGAGAACGGTACGCTAACCCTGACTGGTTCCAGTGACGCAGAAACCAAAACTCAAATCGGCGCAATCGCAACGGAATTAACAGCCGGCCAGTTGCAGGTGGAAAACCTAATCGACGCTCCGGAACCCGCGGTAGAAGCAGAACCTGTAGTTGAAGCAGAACCCGTAGTTAAAGCAGAACCCGTAGTTGAGCCCGAACCTGTAGCAGAACCTGAAATTCCAAAATTACCGGCATTCGCAGCAATTCGCGACACTGGCGACGGCATCACGGTTAACGGGTTTATGTCTGCAGAGGGGGCCGAGCAGATACTCGCAGCGCTCGGAACAGACAAATCGATCACCAATAACATTAGCGTCGACGAGCGTGCAGAAACACCGGCGTGGACGGCGCAACTGGGTGATTCTCTTGGCGCACTGGCCACCGGCAATGTTGCCAACCCGGCTGTGACAATGACGCGTTCGGGAAGTGTCAAACTGCGCGGTGTTGTGGAGAGTGAAGAAGCCCGGACAGCTGCAGAACAGGCGATAAGCACTGTGTATGGCGAAGAATTTGAGATTGCCAATGAACTTGAAGTTGTTATCCCACCGCCAGTGCCGACACTGACACCGTTTGCATCGATAACCTCTGACGATAACACCGTCACCATTACGGGGCTCCTACCCCCGGCAACGGCAAAATCAATCTCGGCCAGCTATAGAGCCGCTGGTAAGAGCGTTATTGAAAACGTCACTAGAGACGAGCGCGTCATAGAGCCGGTTTGGACCGATGCTTTTACCCAAACCGTCGACAATATGGGTGGCGTCGATGGACAGGCCGTCACTGTTACCAGCAATGGAGAGGTTATCCTGCGCGGCACAGTGGAAGATGAAGCTGCCAGGCAGACTGCCAGTGACAATATCGCCGCACTGTTCGGTGACTCTGTGAGTTTGCGCAACGACATTCAGGTAACACCCACTATAGTTCCAGCAGATGAACTGGCAAAGCTGTTTGATGCAATCGACTTGTCTGGAATTCGTTTCGGCTCTAACAGTGCCGACCTCACTGACAATAGCATTGGTATTCTTGATCAGGTTGTGGACGCGCTTAGCAGCATTCCGGGCGTTGTTGTAGAAATCAGCGGGCACACAGACTCAGCTGGTAGCTATGACTACAACCTGGCGTTAAGTACTCAGCGCGCTGAGGCAGTTCGTGATTACCTGGCGGACAACGGTATTGATGGCGACCGCCTGCAGTCTGTTGGATTTGGTCCCAGTCGCCCTGTTGCATCAAACGAAACCCGTGCCGGCCGCGCTTTAAACCGCCGAATCGAGTTTAATATTTCTGGAGAATAGTATGAATACCTACGTCATTGGCGAAATAGCAATGCTACTGGCAATTACTGCCGTGGCTGGTATGCTGATCGGTTGGTGCATTAAAAGTTTATTGAGTGGGCGATTCGAGCAACGAGTTCGCACTAATGTCGCCCGCGATATTGACCAATCGGCCGCTGACGTAGAACACATGCGAGCCAATCTGCATAAAAAAGATGCGGAATTGCAGAGCACAATGCTCGAACTTCAGCAACTGCGTGGGCGCGATGTTTCCCTGTCAGCAGGCAACACCACGCAGGTTGAAGAAATCAACGATCTAAAGGTGGAGCTGTCCAGAACGCGTCAGACGCTGGACCAAAATCGATCTGAGTTCGCAGCTTTTCGCAATGAAAAGCTACAAGAGTTGCAATCTGTCTCCAACGAACTGGCAAGCTTTAAAACAGGCGGAGCGATTCACGACAAAAACCTGAATCAGGTGCACGACTCGATCGCAGCCATGCGCGCTGCGGCAAGAGAAAACGATAAAATTATTGAAAGTCTGCGTGCTCGCAACAAAGAGGCAGATACCACAGTCGAAAACCTGCGAAGCCAGTTGAAGCAGTCAGAGACATCACAACACGAAGCGATAGCCGCACGCCAAGAGCAGGAAAGAGCGTCAGCCAGACTCACTGCACAGTTGCAGGAGAGCAACGCCGGTCTGGAAAAACAAAAACGCGACTACACAACAATGCTCGAAACCAAGAATCGGGACATCGCAACACACATGAGCCGTCTCGAGGAGCTTGGCAGCGTGCAGTCGCTGTTAAAGCAAAAAGAGCATGACTTCGATAAGCTCAATACCGTGATGCACGAGACTGCCAAAAACACGGGCTCTGAAATCAACGATCTCAATCGCAAACTCGAGATCAGTGAACAGGCATTGGCAGATTCTCGCACCGGCATAAAGAACTTGCAGGATCAATTGGCAGAACTGACTCGAGCTAACAAAACACAAATCGAGCGCCATCAGGAGGCAGTCGCACAACTTCAGGATAAACACAGTGTTGAGCTGCTGGAGTTACGCAAGGTTATTGAAAACAACCGTACCGAACTACAGTCTGTGCAGGCACTGAAAACACGAATAGAAAACAAAGATGCTGAGGTCGTTGCACTCAATGACATGTTGCGCGATGTGAGTGGCAAGCGTGATCAATCAGTACAACAAATCAATCAGCTCGAATCAAAGCTACAAGGCGCCACTGACCAGCAACAAAAACTGGAAAAAAGTGAACAGCAAATGGCTGCGCTAGCTAGTGCGCTAAAACAACGCGAGGCCGACTACACAAAACTAAGCAGCGAGAAAGACACGCTGGAAACCAGCCGCAGCACACTCGCGACTCAGGTAAGTGACCTGCAAAGCCAGTTATCCAAACTCGAGAAGGTTAATCAGGAAGTTGAATTACTGCGACCGCAAAAGCAGGCTGCCGATGAAGCTAAAAGCCAGATCGCCGGGCTACAAACAGTCATTGGTAACCACGAGCGAGAGATTAAGCAGCTTAAATCCAGCGCTGAAAATGCAGCTGAGCAGAACAGACTGATAGCCAACCTGCAAACTACACTCAAGCAAAAAGATGCCGAAGTGCAAAAACTTCGCAGCACCAGTGACAACCTCTCTGCACTAAATACCGAAGTGAACAGCCTTGGCGCTACAATCGGTAAACGCGATACCGATTTATCAGATGCAAGGCTTCGAGTTAAAAACCTTACCGCATCTTTAAAGTCGCGAGATGAAGAAATTCAATCGCTGCGCAAAAACTCTGAGGAGCAGAAAAGAGCACAACTCGAAGCTGACAGGCTTACGGCAACATTGACTCAGCGCGACGTTGAACTGGAAGCACTGAAGACTCAAATGTCATCCCTGGCAGAAGAGCGGAAGAATGCGGCACTTGAGATTCAACAACTCAAAAGTGCGCAGGCGACAGAAAAATCCAGATTACAGTCGAGTGAAGCTCAACGCACCGAGGCTTATAAAAAACTGCAATCCGAGTTTGATAAAATTTCGAAAGTTCGAGACGACTACGAAAGACGGTCACGCGAGCTCCAAAGCCAACTCGATCAGCAACAAAAACAGTTCGACGAACAGTTAAAGCAATCACAACAAAAAGTCACTGAGCTACAGCCACAGATTGGCAGCCTGCAAACTCAGATCTCCAGTCTCTCAAGTGAGAAGCAACAACTCACTGCCAGTTTATCTGACGTGGAGACGTTAAAGCTTAGACTAACTGAACGCGATGCCGAGATCCGCAAATTGCAGATTGAGGTAAAGGAAGCCGGAACCAACGGTCCACTTCAAACATCGCTGCAAGAGCAAACCCGCAAGGTCGACAGCCTGACCTCTGCGATGCGCGAGCGAGATGACGAAATCAGTCGCCTGAACAAAATTGTTACTGACAATCGCGTCGGCAGCAAACAACATTCATCTGAAGCCAACCTGTTGAAGGAAGAGATCGAAGCGCAAAGCAAGCTGATTCGGTCTCTCGAGGAGCAGGCGGAGAACACACTGCAGCTGCACAAGAAAATTGCCACGCAATCTACAGAGATTGAGTCACTGCGTGCCGACCTTCACCTCAGCCGCAGCCAGACTCAAGCCACGCCGTCAGCAGACTACAGCCAGGAAATTGCGCAATTGAAAACATCCCTTGCGCAAAAAGATGCCGAGCTACGCAATGTGCGAGCAAGTAACACATCTACAACAGACCGGCGCAACACCACACGCACAGTCAACACCAGGGTTACCACTGCTCAGTCCGCTGATAAACCAACAACGTCGGACAAACCAAGATTGTTTGTTCGTCACGGAGAGAACACGGATGCAATTGCTGCTTCAGCGCAGGTCGCAGAGACAAGAGTAACTCGCACCTCTGCCGCTGCTGCAACAGCAAGTGCGGAGAATCTGGCAGGTACTCAGATGCCGGCAAAGCCCGCCAACAAGGCGTCCAACGCTGCAAGCGGCGGTTCACCGCAACGTGCTCTCTACACTGGTGATGGCTATCGATTGAAACGACCAGACGGTATCGACGACCTGGCTCTGCTTCCAGGCTTTAATAACGATCTGGCAGATGCTCTGCGCAAGAACGACGTCAGGGAATTCGAGCAGGTAGCACTGTGGACTCAGCGCGAAGTTAAGCACTTTGCCGATCGGCTTGGCATCAGTGGGGCAAAAGCCGAGAGCTTGCAATGGCCCCACGCCGCCAAAGAGATTCTGGCGGGCAGATATCGTGTCGATACGCATCGAGAAGCTGAGAAAAACTAACAGCGGGTTTTTACGCTGAATTGGTTAACCATTTAAAACCCGGCAGACGCCGGGTTTTTTTTTGAGTGAATTAGTAAACCGCAGTAATCCTCGCCTGCTGCTACTTCGTCAAACTGAATTTCTGAGCGACACAGAGATTTCATGGCACGCCGCCTGATGTTGAACACTGGAAAATCCGACGCCCGTGTGCTTTATAGTAGCGACTAAAAGCCGAGGATCTTCGAATGCCAACCAAAGTTAATTCGTGGAACGAATTTGACCCACTGAAACACGTCATTGTCGGACGCGCCGATCACACGTGTATCCCGCCAACCGAACCGGCCACGGAAGCAAAAGTTCCGGAAGACAGTGATATGAGGGGCATGTGGGGGCCTCGTCCATTGGAGACAGTGGAGAAAGCCAATATTCAATTGGACAATCTGGCCAGGCTACTGGAAAGTCGTGGAATCACCGTGGACCGCCCCACTCCCATACAATGGAACCAGGCGGTTTCTACTCCCGATTTCAGTACGGCGTCAATGTTCGGCTGTATGCCGCCAAGGGACGTGCTGCTGACCGTTGGCAATGAAATCCTTTCGGCTCCCATGTCGTTTCGCTGCCGCTATTTCGAGTATCTGGCCTACCACTCACTGATGCAAAGATACTTTGACGAAGATCCTGACTTTCGATGGGAACAGGCACCCCGACCAAGGCTATCTGATGATTCCTTTAAATCCGGATACTTTGACGAAATCACAATAGAAGAGCGACTAGATCGAACTGCTGCTCTGGATTTTGTGACCAATGAGCATGAGCCACTGTTCGATGCCGCAGATGTGATGCGGCTGGGCAAAGACTTGTTTTGCCAGCACGGGTTGACTACAAATCGCCGCGGTATGCTATGGCTGAAAAGACACTTTCCGGATCACAGAGTGCATGCGGTTAACTTTCCCGGTGACCCCTACCCCATCCACATTGACGCCACTTTTGTACCGTTGCGCCCAGGTCTGATCATCAACAATCCCAATCGACCGTTGCCCGATGAGCAAAGAAAGATATTTTCACAAAACGACTGGGAAATCATCGACGCTGCAGCTCCGGTTCATAACTCGCCACCTCCACTGTGTTACTCCAGTGTCTGGTTGTCTATGAATTGCCTGGTCCTTGATCATAAAACGGTGGTCGTCGAAGCCAGCGAAACCAGACAAATGGAGCAAATGGACAAGTTAGGCATGGAAGTGCTGCCCATGCCCTTTCGCGATGCGTACCCTTTTGGCGGAGGCTTGCACTGCGCGACTGCTGATGTTCATCGTGAGGGTAGTTGCGAAGATTACTTTCCCAAACAGGTTGGTGGCACACTGTTGAGTTAACAGGCAGGTGTTAAGTACCCACCAGCCCAGGATCGATTTGCGCCCCCTGGCCGGGGCGCTGTCAACCGGCAATTAACTAAACAGATAGTAGCAACGCTGCAGATCTCCACTATTGCAGATCCAAGCAGCACCGTTTCACTGGGAGATACAGACTCCCGTATCTCCAGTTAGCTTTACAGCAGTCAAGTAAATATTCGAACTCCCTCTGTTCATTGTCTGTAAGGTAACAACCCTTAATCATGGATCCGGGCGCGGTTTAAAGCGAGGGTCATCACGGTTGCAGAGATGGCATCGCATTGAACAAACCACAGTGACCGGACACACGCAGAATTCAGGCATCTCCGCCACAGTGCAGGCGTTTTTGTTTATGGTCGCGGCAACTGCAGCGCTTGCAGTGATGCATGGCATTGTTCGATACCTGAGCCGTGATCTCGATGTTTATACCATTACTTTTTTTCGAAATCTGTTTGGCTTGCTCGTCGTCATGCCGTTGGTACTGCGTAATGGTTTGGGCAGCTTGCGCACCACCCGATTCGATTTACATGCACTGCGAGGCATCACCGGTATTGGTGCTATGTTGATGTGGTTCAGTGCGCTGGCAAAAGTTGAAATAGCGACCGCTACAGCACTTAGTTTTACCGCCGCACTATTTGCCACACTGGCTGCGGTACTTTTTTTGAAAGAGCGCATTCGACTACGACGGTTGGGGGCCATTGTCATCGGTTTTATTGGGGTGCTTGTGGTTCTCAGGCCGACCACTCAATCCGTTAACTACTCGGCGCTGCTGGTGCTTGGCTCGACCATGTTTTGGGGGTTCAACGTCGTCGTTGTAAAAACGCTGTCAAAAACAGATCGCTCAGCAAGCATTGTTGCCTGGAGTGCAATACTGCTTTCCTTACTTTCATTTCCGCTACTTTTGCGCTTTGGTACATTACCTAATTCCGACCAGCTGGTTCTACTGCTTTTTATTGGAGCGTTTGCGACCATCGGGCATATGTGTTTGACGACAGCACTATCAATGGCAGACTCGACAGCCGTGATGTCACTGGATTTCCTGCGACTGATATGGAGTGTCATGATCGGTGTGTGGTTCTTTGCGGACGGGATTGATGTCTGGACGCTGGTTGGCGCTGTCATTATTTTCAGCAGTGGCATATACATCGTCTTCCGGGAGTCAAGAGCGACCAACCCCGCCACAACTGAATCAGCCAATACCTGAAACACGGCTAGTCGGCATTATTCACGAGATTCGTTTCCCGGCAAAGATCCGGGCTTCAGCCATTTAAACGAATGGCATCTCCAAAGTTAAGGGTTTAGCAAAAAGGACTTTCACGATAAACTAATTTATCGTTCATGTGAGATACGCAATGTCTAATCCGCTCGATCCTGCAAACACCGATATTCTCTATGAAGTATCCGATGATATTGCAACCCTGACCTTTAACCGCCCTGATGCACGCAATGCTCTAACGTTCGAAATGTACGATGCAGTTGCTGCAGTCGCAGACAACCTGCAAAAGCAGGCAAACGAAGTAAAGGCACTGATTGTCACGGGCGCCGGAAACAAAGCATTCGCAGCGGGTACTGATATATCACGCTTCAGAGATTTTTCGACGGCTGAACACGCTCTCAACTATGAACGAACAATGGATAAGGTGCTGGGCGCATTCGAATCTATTCCTATCCCAACCATTGCAGCAATCAACGGAGCGTGTACCGGTGGTGGTGCCGCAATAGCCGCATGTTGCGACCTTAGAATTGCCTCCGAATCTCTCAAATTCGGATTCCCGATAGCACGCACCCTCGGAAATTGCCTGTCCGCTTCGAATATTTCCCGGCTTGTTTCTCTGCTCGGTTCGGCCAAAACCCGCGAGATAATTTTCACCTCCAGGCTTATTCGCTCGGAAGAGGCATTGGCTTTAGGGCTTGTCTCGGAAATTTGCGACAGCGTAAATGCCAGAGCCCGCGAACTCGCAGAACAAATGAAAGGCCACGCGCCATTAACGCTTACTGCCACCAAGGAAACGATGCGCAGACTTCGCGAAGCTTCATCCCATGTAGATTGCGATGACCTTATTGTTTCATGCTACACCAGTCGCGATTTCAAAGAGGGCCTTGAAGCATTTCTGGCTAAGCGAAAGCCTGACTGGCATGGTTGTTAAACCTGATACCAGAGGGCACTGTAGTCAGGCATATAGTCACGGTCTGTAAGTATAAAGTGCGCCTTAAATCGCAGTTAAACCGTGTACACTTGATTTAGACTGGCTGCAGGATTTACGATTCTCGCTTGAGACATCGCATAACTGTTCACAGGGAGGAGAATTGACATGACACTACGGTTAAAGCTGATCGGCCTGGCACTGGCGGCTTCATTGGGAACCGCCAATGCAGAGGATTATCGAAAACTCTCTTTCGAACTATTCGATGCTGCTCGTGATGGAAACCTCGAAGCGGTCAGCGATCTGCTGCAACGCGGCGTACCAATCCACGCACGTAATCGCTTCGGCAATACCGCACTGATCTTCGCAGCGAGAGCAAATCAGACCGAGGTCATCAACCTGCTTCTCGATGCCGGTGCAGATATCAACAAGCCCAATTTATCTGGCAAAACCGCATTGATGGAAGCCAGCCTTAACGGCGACCTGGCACTCGCACAGCACCTCGTAGCAAAAGGGGCTAATGTTAACGCTGAAACAATCGAACACTTTACCGCCCTCATTTTTGCTACCTATCATGGGCATAACAGTGTGGCGGAATTCCTGATTTCTCAAAAAGCACAACTGGACGTAATCGATAACTCTGGTAAGTCCGCCGGACTCTATGCAGCCGCCAACAACAACGCCACTTTACTCGATGTTTTTATCAGCGCTGGTATGGATGTCAATGAAAAATACAAAAATGATCTTACCGCGTTAATGTGGGCCGCCGGCTACGGTAGTGTAGACACGGCAGAGAAACTACTCGCCGCTGGCGCCAAACAGGAATATAAAGATAATCGCGGTAAAAGCGCGCTGGATATAGCAACTGAGAAAGGCCACAGCAAAATAGTTGATCTACTACAGAAAGATTCAAAGGGCAATGGCTGAACGAAAAGAGCCGTCAGTCAACAGACTATTTACACCTCGAAAGCGATTCACGGGGATCGACACAATACATTCAGGGCATACCTCAATTTAATTAAAGGCTACTACGCTCAACGTAGTGGCTATACGAGGCGCTGATGTTCACCTGGGCTGATTCAGCGTTGCCAGATACTTCGCCACCGCGATCAGCTCCTCATCCGAAAATGAACCTATCAGTGAGCCCTTGGATGGCGAGTTGTTGCGTGATTTGGTTTTAAAATCAAGCATGGTTTTTTGCAAATAGTCTGCGTACTGCCCATTGGTTCTCGGGACTCTGCTGTCACCTTCGAATCCGCCCAGATGGCATGCAACACACTGCCCTGCATTAATAACTTTTTTCGCGGCATTTGCTGTCTCTGAGTCGACCGTAGCCTCGCGCGCAGGCCAGTTCTGCTTTGAAAAATACTCGGCGATCAGCTTCATTTGGTCTTTATCAAGCGTGTCAGCCAGCGGCGACATGATGGGGTTGTCACGGCGTCTGGCCTTAAAATCTTTTAACTGCACGTAGGTGTAGTAGAAGTGCTGGCCACTTAACGTGGGGTTAGTAGGTATTGTCGAGTTTCCACCTTCACCATGACAACTTTCGCAGGTCTCTATAATCGCCATAACCGACGCATACTTATCGTCATCAGCGAAAGCACTACTGACGGGCGCGATAAACAGGCCGGTAACCACCAGCAAGCATAGTGATGTGATTCGTGCTCGGTACGAGGTCAATGACCAGGAGTATTTTTGTCGCATTAATTGCACTCGAAATGAAATTCGGAATGGCTCCGTGCAGACGGCATTCGCTACAGTAAGGTCTTTGGATTGAACATTGAATAACACGGCTCGCGCACTGCGAGC
This sequence comes from uncultured Granulosicoccaceae bacterium, assembly GCA_937957915.1. GTDB lineage: Bacteria > Pseudomonadota > Gammaproteobacteria > Granulosicoccales > Granulosicoccaceae. Next base: position 23,470 of record CALGNZ010000048.1, read on the forward strand.
CGCATCTCGGGCTATAGACCTTAAGACACAGGGCATCAAGATACAGGGCATCAAGACACGAGGCATCAAGGCACGGGTTTACTTAGCCCCGTTTCAGTCAGTGGTTAGCGACCATCGAGTTTATAGGCAATTATTTCATTGCCACGTTTATAGTTGAGCTGAACATTACCGCCGGCGCCTACAACAATATACTGAGTTCCGGCAACATTATAGGAAGCAGGAGGTGCATTGACACCAGCATCTGCCTGATCCTGCCAAAGCAGCTCACCGGAAGCTGAATCATAAGCTTTGAATAAACCATTGCCCTCACCGGTGAACACTATGCCACCTGCTGTTGCAAGGATTCCACCAATCATAGGTTGCTGTGTTTTGACTTTCCAGCGTATAGAGCCGGTATTGTAATCCACCGCGGTAACATTACCCCACTGCTGCTCGTCCGGTATCACCTTGAATGCGCCACCCAACCAAAGCTTGCCATCGGGGTAAGGGGTTTCCTCCACATGATAGGTCATCGGTTGATGCAGGTTGATCGCATAAGTTAACCCTAGAGTAGGATCTATTGCCATAGGCGACCATTCAACACCACCGTTAGCACCGGGCAACATGCGTGCACCCTCTTTCGTGGGCAGCACCCATCTGCTTTCCTGTGAGACCATTGGGTCACTGTAGCGAATGAGACTGCAATCACTGGCGTCATGGACATAGACATACCCTGTTTTTCCGCCGTGCAGTATGCCTTTTACCGTACTGCCGTCTTTGGCGCGCACGTCAGTGATAATTGGCGGACTTACCGCGTCGAGATCCCATACGTCGTGCGCCACGTACTGAAAGTGGCATTTGTATTCACCCGTCGTTAAATCAACCGCTACCAGTGAATCGGTGTAGAGATTGTCGCCCGGTCTGATTGCACCATAGAGATCAGGTGAAGGGTTACCAACTACGAAATATACCGTATCGGTTGATTTATCGATTGCCATGTTTTGCCAAACACCACCACCGAGGGTTTTGTAGGGGTCGCCCAACTCTTCATAGGCTTTCTTTTCAGCTTCTATGTCGCGAAGATAATCACCGCCGGTTGGATCATGTGTTGCCCAAACACCACGTGAATCTTCTGCTGTCGTGTGAAACGTCCAGAGTACATCGCCATTGTCGACATCCAGTGCTTTTACAAAACCACGAATACCATACTCACCGCCATTGGTGCCGATTAACACCATATTGTCGACTACGGTAGGTGCCATGGTTTCGCTGTAGCCTAGTTCCGGGTCAGCCAGCTGTGTCTCCCATAAAAGTTCGCCGCTGGTGGCGTCCAGTGCTACCATTTTGGCATCGAGTGTCCCCATAAACACCCTGTCGCCATAAACCGCCACACCGCGGTTATTTGGTCCGCAGCAGTATGTCGTTATCGGTCCCATCTCATGTTTATAGTGCCACTTCTGCTCACCGGTTTGCGCGTCCAGTGCATACACATGGTTAAATGAGGAAGTAACATACATGGTGCCGTTGACCACAATCGGCGTCGTCTCGAGCGATTCAACGACCTCCATGTTGAACGTCCAGGCGCGGGTTAGTGTGTGCACATTGTCGCTGTTGATCTGTCGTGCGGGATAATAACGAGTCTGATGGTAGTTTGCGTTGGTGTGTAAAAAATTGTTTGAATCACCCGCGGCGTTATCCAGCATATCCTGCGTTACGGTGTCCATATTGCCGAACAGAGTGCCACCCTGCACTTCCTGGGCGATAGCCGATCCGCTGAACGCCATAACAGATGTGACTGCAATGGCAGCCATCGTTTTATGGAACATTCCTTTCCCCTCTTTGTTTTAACTTTGTCAGCCAGCAAGTTGCATTGCCACGCAGCTTGCAGACAATCAAGTGTCGGTCCCGACCATGCCAGTTTGCACCCTTGTAATCACGGTTGCAATACATGACCTGTTAAACCAGAGGCTTAGAACAGGGGTTTATAGAGATGTGTCAGCTGCACGTGGCATCAAAAGACATGCCTGGTGCCTGCGGAACGCTGTGATCGCCCCACAGCTGATTGCACTGCAGTGTACTAATAAATTTTTGGCTTGTGAGGCCCCGAACGCGCTGACTCCCATCACTCCGGGCGTCAACTGACTACTCGCTGACAGGTTCTATTTTATCAAAATCCACAATCACCGGAGGGTTGTGCAGTGACTCGATGTACATGAGAAGATCATCGGCCTCAACTGTTGTTGTCATTGAATTATCGCAAGGGTGGAAATGCAGCGGTTTTTTCTCAAGCAGCGCTTTGTCGAGCACCACCGTTACAGCCTTGCTTTTATCGTTAATCACCGCGAGCGGCGTGACTGCACCCGGTATCACTCCAAGATAATGCATCAATCGCTGCGGACTGGCGAAGCTCGGCTTACCAATATCCAGATACCTGCCCAGCGCTTTCAGATTAACCATTCTATCTTCGAGTAAAGTCACCAGTACCATACGACCTTTGCGGTTACGCAGGAACAGATTTTTCGAGTAGCCACCCGGCACACCCTCCCTGAACGCGATGGAATCTTCAACGGTACGCATGGGCTCATGTGTAATGGTTGAGTGGCTAATTTGCAGTTTGTCGAGCGCAGCAAATACCTGGTCCGGTGTAGCCGGTTGCGCTCCATCTAACAACAATCTATCGACAGGGGTTTCAGTCATTGTAATGTCAGCTAGCGCATCCCAACGAAGCGCAGTTCGAGCGTGGCAAGCATTGCTCGCAATCCCATTGCCTCACCGCCTATAGGGCGGCCCGGACGATTGCGAACATTCCACGCCATAATGTCAAAGTGTAGCCAGGGCACTTTTACGTCGACGAATTTTTTTAAATATAATGCTGCTGTTGTCGCACCGCCAAACGGGGTAGAGGCACAGTTTTGAGTATCGGCTATATGGCTTTTTAGCAGATTCGCATAACCCTCATGCAGTGGCAACTCCCAGGCCGGATCAACCGCCTGAACGGACGATTCCATCAATTGATTCGACAGCTCCCGATTGTTGCAAAAGTACGCAGCGATCTCAGTACCAACAGCTACTCTTGCGGCACCCGTGAGAGTAGCAAAGTCGACCAGCAATGCTGGTTTCTCGGTACACGCTTCAGTAAGTGCATCGCAGAGTACAAGCCTTCCCTCCGCATCGGTGTTGTCTATTTCGACTGTCAGCCCGGCGCGAGTGGTAATCACATCTCCTGGTCTGAATGCGTTGGCAGAAATAGCATTTTCAGCTGACGCCACCAGCAACCTGAGGTTGACTGGCAACTCCAGAGCCATAACCAGTTGCGCGAGACCAATGGCGTGCGCGGCACCACCCATATCTTTTTTCATGTTGCGCATACCACTGGCGGGCTTGATGTCCAACCCACCACTATCAAATGAAATACCCTTGCCAACCAGAGTTACCAGTGGATGAGACGGGTCTCCCCAACGAAGCTCAAGCAAGCGTGGGGCGTTTACACTGGCACGACCAACGGTATGTATACAGGGATAGTTTTCGGCCAGCAATTCGTCACCAACAATTTCTGTAAAGCTCCCCTCGTGAGTCTGCGCCAGTTCCGCCACAACGGCCGCAATGTGCTGAGGCATCATATCTTCTGCTGGCGTATTGATCATATCTCTGACCCGGTAGGTCGCTGCCACTATTTCATCAATTCGTTGCTGATCTGCCGAGTTGGGAATTTTAAGTTGCGCAGGCTCCCGCACTGCTGCTTTGTAGCGGGTAAATTGATAGGCGCCCAAACCCCAGCCAACAGCCAGAGACGAAAAATTTGCCTTAACGCCAGTCCCTTCAAGACTGTATAAACCTGGCGGCAATCGCGTGGGCAAGTCTGCCACGGCGAATGGATCTTCAACATCCGCCACCCCGATAAGAAACCTGTCCACCGTGCCATCTGGCGAAGGCAATCCGCAGAGCTGGCCATTGCGCGCGGAAAAATCGTTTTGCTCAAGCCACAGCAGCTGTTCAGGCGCCAGCTTTTTCTTGAGTCGTGCATAACTTGCGGTATTCACTAGTACGACTGGCGTTGCAAGGTCTCTACCGCCAAAGGTGAAGCAGTTTGTCATCAGTTCTCCGACAAATTAAACAAACCGCTATTGTAGCTCTTGTGTTGACTACTTGCGCTGCTATGACACCAGCAGTGAAAAAGGTTTTTCGGTCGTCAAACAGCAGTGCCGGTTTCTGTTGCAACTATGAATTAGCCTCGTTGTAGTGCTTAAACGCTGCTTTGTTCCTGGACAATATATAGTCAGCCGCAGAGATTGGAGGATATTCCGCTTTCTGGTCAGGCAATAAGTCGAGCGGATCAACAGTCGCTGTTGGATTGGGGTCGTAAAACATTGCGATGGAATAGCGAGGTTCCGCAGAGCGATTTCTAACCCGATGCAAGGTCGACGGCAAAATGCGATTGGACCAGCGCTCCAGCAAATCCCCAATATTGATTACCAGTGTGTTGTCTACAGGTGGCGCTGCAACCCATTCGCCATCAGGGAATTGCACTTCTAGACCCGCCGTTTCCTGCAGCAACAGAGTAATACAGCCGAAATCACTGTGCGGTGCGACGCCGAACTGATCAACGTCATCTGAACAGGGCGGATAGCACAATAGTTGTCCACGCAGCATGGTGCGATCGTAGCGAGATGCAAAAAAAGCCGGATCCGCACCGAGAGAATGCGCAACTATTTGCAGAATTTTATCGCCTGTTTCGCGAATGTAAGCGGAATAATCTGCAACAGCTTTGCTGAATTCAGGTAACTCTGCCGGCCATTGATTCGGACCGCACAGTGGAACTTTACCAATCACATCAGGATCGTCCGGCCCGGCCTCGCGACCCCAGAAAAACACTTCTTTCTGGTCAGTACGCCTGGCACCGTGCATCTGTGCCTTGCCCATCCCGAGGTAGCCGCGATTGTTTTGATCGATTGATATCGCTTCTTTACGCTCGAGCGGTTGTGCAAAAAAAAGCCGCTGTTGATTGCGCAGCGAACTGATATAGTTTGCGGCGCGTTCGTCCATGCGAACGTACAGAAAGCCGCACTCTCGTGTCGCTACCCTGAATTGTCTCGCAGCGTCATCAAGGTTGAATGTCGCCGGCTTTGACAAATCCAGCACAGAAATTTTTGTGGTTTCAGCCATAGTGAATTCCCTGATCAGATCTCGCACCGGGCACTCAGCATACCTGTGACTGCCGATGGCGGATACTGTAAAGTCCCGGCGCAAAAGCTCAAAGCGGTAAATAAAAAAATCTAATGGAAATTGTTGTATGAAAAACGTGATTACAGAAATGCTGGATGAAAAATCGTACATCCTTGCAGATGGTGCAACCGGTACAAACCTGTTTAGCATGGGGCTGCAAACCGGCGACGCACCGGAATTCTGGAATGCGGACCATCCTGATCGCGTAACCCGCCACTACGAGAGCTTCATCGAGGCGGGCTCGGATCTCGTCCTCACCAACACCTTTGGTGGCAATCGCTACCGACTACAGCTGCACCAGGGTGAGCATCGGGTGGCCGAGTTAAACGAGCAGGCTGCCAGCCTGCTCAGGAAAGCAGCTGACGCGTGTGAGCGCAAAGTTCTGGTCGCAGGTGATATCGGTCCAACCGGAGAAATATTTGAACCCACGGGCACACTATCTATCGAGGCTGCAACAGAAGCCTTTGCAGAGCAGGCTCAGGCACTGGCTAACGGTGGAGCAGATCTGATCTGGATTGAGACTCTGTCGTCGATTGAAGAAGCCCAGGCAGCATTTGCCGGGGCCAGATCTACCGGATTACCGGTTGTTTTTTCAATGAGCATCGATACCAACGGGCGCACGATGATGGGGGTAACGGCCGCAGACATCATCGGGCTTGCTGGCGAAATGGTGCCGGAACTGGCCGGTTGTGGCAGCAATTGCGGAGTTGGCGCCGCAGAGGTAGTCGCTGCCATGGTCAACATGAAAACGGCGTGCAAGTCGCTGCCGCAGCCACCTGCACTGATTGCCAAAGCAAACTGTGGCATACCGGAGTGGGTTGATGGCGAAATTGTCTACAACGGAACCCCTCAGCTAATGGCCCGCTATGCCCAGCTCGCGTTTGATTCCGGCGCTCGCATTATTGGTGGATGCTGTGGAACAACGCCTGCTCATATCAGCGCAATGCGTGACGCCATGGACAACTATCAACCCGGTGAGGCGCCGCAAATTGACCAGATTATCGGTGAGCTGGGAGAAGTCTCGCTCGGCGCCAGATCGCAACTGGACGGTGACATGAGCGTTGCTGGCGGGTCTGCATCAGGTGCTACCCGAAAACGGGGCCGGCGAACAAAACGTTCGGTATAGCCTGCGTAAATAACCCTCGTGACACGCGTGGTAATGATCCCGCGCGCCCACCGCTTTAAAAAAACCGTTACCAACCTAACCGCTGGACGGCGCTGATGCCATTTCCCGGCTGCGGACTCGAACGGGTGCGTTTTCACGGCGCCCCAGATAAACGTGACGGTAGCTTACGTACAAATAGATACCGAACAGTGGCAAACACGCCACAGCCACGGCCAGCGCGAGTTCACTGAACATAAAAAGCACAAAAAACGCGCTGAACGGCAGGTAGCTGGCCACAACAATCACCACAAAGTTCTTTTGCTCACCACGCTTGGCAAGTTTCATGGCGTCGATGAGGCTCAGCTTGTGGAATACGGTCAGCGGCAGCAAGAACCACAGTGTCGTGATCATCACTCCGATGTACACAACAAACAGGCTGATGGTTCCCGGATAGAGCCATTGCAGGAACGAAATAGCAGGTGGCCCGGAGTCAATCCCCAGTAAGTCATCGACAACCAAAAATGACGCGACTTTGGCAGCAACCAGCCACATCAGCACATAAAAAACCGATAGCAGCACCACCGTCAGAATACTGTTAAGCAGTGCCTGGTAACAGCGCTGAGTGGAAACGGGCTGCGAATGATCTGATGCACTGGCGATTTCAATCGTCACTGCCAACACCGCCTGGCAAAGGATCAGTCCAGCAAAAAATGTGATGTAGCTGAACATCTGTAACTTAAAAGCAGCGACAAAAAAGCCCAGTGAAAATGGCAGATAAAGCCAGTACTTTCTTCTCAGCAGCGCCACGCTCTCACGCAACCAGATACGCACGTCTGACAGCACAACTTTTTCTGGTTCCAGCGAAGCCGTCATTGTTTACTCCCGATAGCACTTGTTACGCGACGCTTTGACACCCACCGCGCGTGTTTCATAATCGCTTCGTCAGCACGCAACTTTTCCAGACTGTCGTAGGACTTTCCCAACTGCATCTCGTCGTAGAGTTTGTGTAATCCGCGATGGCAATCGCGGCACAGCGCAACCACGCGCTGAAGTTCCTCTCGAGTATAGTGTTTTCGGAACCAGTTGCGTCGATGAAGCTTGCGCGGGATCAGGTGATGCGCGGTCAGGTAGGTGTATCTCTCACAAAGCTGACAACTATCCTTGCCTGATTCCATTGCGCCCTCTGCAAAAAAAGCTGGTTGCTGAAACGAACTGTCGATCCGGTAACAACGTTGCTCATCGCCCACAGCCCGGTGTTTCCCGCTTCGCTGCTGATTAGATTACGTTGGTGAATAGATTACGTTGGTGAGCCAATACAGACCACGGCTCCAAACCACGACTCAAAACCACGGCCGTCGCTACAGGTCGTGTTCTGCCTTGTCTTGTATCTCTTGCACCGCGCGAGGGAGCTCTGTCATAGATGAGATTGTAATGGTTGCCGCGGAAATTTCCGCATCCGCGGAGGTCAATTCTGGTTTGTAGAGAATGGAACTCATCCCGGCAGCACAGGCGGCCTCGATGCCCACCCGGCTATCCTCCACGACGATACATCGCTTCGCATCAAAGCCCATTTTCCGCGAGGCGTACAAAAACAGGCCCGGTTCCGGCTTCCAGCTGCCCACCGTGTAGGCACTGTAGACCTCGTCACCAAAAAAAGAAGCCAGGCCGGTGATGCGCAGCGCCAGCTCCAATTTGCTTTCCGGACCATTAGACACCACGCACATAGCGTTAGACAGCTGCCTGAGCGATTCGACAATGCCGGCGACGGGTTGCAAGCGCCCTTCGAAGTGAAGCGCGGCGCGCTGCCGAAAGCGCTGATTGAAGTCTGCATCGAGGTCTATATCGTGTTTTTGTTGCAGTTCGTCGAGCACGGCGCTGAACATATAGCCGCGATAGTGGTGAAGCAGATACCCGGGGGATTCATCAATACCGGACAAAGCGAGTTCGGCAGACATCGCCTCGCAGTTCAACAACTCACTATCGACCAGCGTACCATCACTGTCGAATAACAGGCAAAATGACTGATTGGGATTTTGGCTCATCGAACAGACTATGCGAAGGTTTGTACGATTAAACAAGCGCCATGTGCAGAACTTCGTTAAAAATCGGCCTCAACAACCGTTTGTGGCTCCGTAGCACGCGCCAGCCATTGAATCCTCTGCTCCGCCACTGTCAGCAAACACTGGTTAATCTGTTGTGCCCTGCGGCAATCCTGAGCCAGGCTGTCGCGCAGCCACTGCGACTGCGCGCGATCGATCTGCCCGGAGCCAAGCGCCTGGTCAGCCAGCGACGACAAGCGACGCTCGACCGCAAGCAGTCGAGGGTCAGTGCAAATTGCCTGTTCCAGTTTCGTGTAGGCATTCTCACAGTCAACCGTTACGCCGGTCGCCGGCGCTATCAGTAACATTACACCTGTAACTAAGCTCTGAGCCCATTTCACTAAATGCTGCTCCCTGAGTAATGCGGCCATTCAGGCAGTGGGTCAACACAGACAATCCATCGCGGCACGCTTAACGGGATTGGTTGATTCCACAGCAGCGCGGTGTATCGGCCACTGGCGCGACAACTTGAGGGGCCGCCATTGAAGCAACAGTTTATTGCCGATTTTGTGGAATTTTTATAATACAGACACGTATTTATGCACGTCTTGCTTGAAATGGTTTGACGCTTCCCCTATATTCCGCTCCGCAAGCCTGCCTTCGGCATCACGCGTGTTGACAATACATCTTGTATATATTGGCGCCGCTGTTCCCCCTCCTCAGGCTGAGCACCAAACCTGCATGTAAGCTAGCATCCGCGCGAGTGTAACGGATGGCAACTCAGCCATTGCAGCAGATGAGGCAGAACAATTGCCCATCTTTCGACTTAGCAGGGTAACCGGCCTGAAGCCGGCACGCGCACTGGCATTGGCCGGTGCTTTTTATTTTGAGAACAGACATGACTGACTTATCGCTGTACAGAAACATAGGGATTTTCGCGCACGTTGATGCGGGTAAGACCACCACTACCGAGCGGATACTGAAACTGACCGGCAAGATTCACAAGATCGGTGAGGTGCATGATGGTGCAGCTACAACGGACTTTATGGATCAGGAGCAGGAAAGAGGAATTACGATCCAATCTGCTGCCACAACCTGTTTCTGGAACGACCATCGACTGAACATTATCGACACGCCCGGCCACGTTGACTTCACTATCGAGGTATATCGCTCGTTGAAGGTCCTGGACGGCGGCGTAGGCGTCTTTTGCGGCTCTGGTGGCGTTGAGCCTCAGTCTGAAACAAACTGGCGTTACGCCAATGAATCCGGCGTCTCACGAATCATCTATGTCAACAAGCTTGATCGCATGGGTGCGGACTTCTATCGAGTGGTCAAGCAAGTCGTTGATGTACTGGGCGCGACCCCGCTGGTGATGACACTGCCAATTGGCATTGAAGACGATTTCAGCGGCGTTGTTGACCTGCTGACACGCAAATCGTGGATCTGGGATGACTCTGGCGACCCAACTAAATACACCGTTGGTGACGTGCCTGAAGACATGGTTGATATCGTCGAAGAGTATCGCGAGAAACTCATCGAAACAGCGGTTGAGCAAGATGACGATGCGATGGAAAAATATCTGGAAGGCGAAGAGCCGGACATGGATACCCTGAAGCGCTGCATCCGTACCGGCACCATCAACCTGGACTTCTTCCCGACCTACTGCGGTAGTTCGTTTAAGAACAAGGGCGTGCAAAATGTACTCGATGCTGTCGTTGATTACCTGCCAAACCCGACTGAAGTCAAGCCTCAGCCGGAGGTCGATCTTGAAGGAAACGAAACTGGCGAGTTCGCTATCGTTGATCCGGAAAAACCACTCCGCGCACTGGCATTCAAAATCATGGATGACCGCTACGGCGCGCTGACGTTCACCCGGATCTATACTGGTACGTTGAAGAAGGGTTCAAACATTCTCAACACCTTTACCGGGAAAACAGAGCGGATTGGTCGAATTGTAGAAATGCATGCCGATTCCCGAGAGGAGCTCGACTCGGCTCAAGCTGGTGATATTGTCGCTATTGTCGGAATGAAGAACGTTCAGACAGGACACACCCTGTGCGATCCTAAAAACCCGGCAACGCTGGAACCAATGGTTTTCCCTGATCCTGTTATTTCGATTGCGGTTTCTCCGAAAGACAAAGCAGCATCGGAAAAAATGGGTCTGGCGCTTAGCAAAATGGTTCAGGAAGATCCGTCTTTCCACGTCGAAACAGACGAAGAGAGTGGCGAGACAATCATCAAGGGCATGGGTGAATTGCACCTCGATATCAAGGTTGACATCCTGCGTCGAACTCACTCAGTCGATGTTGAAGTCGGCAAGCCACAAGTGGCATATCGCGAGACAATTACTCAACGAGTTGAAGATACTTACACTCACAAGAAGCAAACCGGCGGTTCAGGTCAATTTGCGAAAATTGATTTTGTTATCGAACCTGCAGAAGTGGGTACCGGCTTTGCGTTCCAGTCTAAGGTGACTGGTGGTAATGTCCCCCGTGAATTCTGGCCAGCAGTGGAAAAAGGCTTTAAGCAGAGTATTGAGACCGGCGTTCTTGCGGGTTACCCGTGCCTCGACTTTCAGGTAACACTGATGGACGGCGCTTTCCATGCTGTGGATTCATCAGCCGTTGCTTTTGAAATTGCCTCGCGAGCTGCTTATCGCCAGTCAATGCCTAAAGCCGGTCCGCAACTTCTGGAGCCGATCATGAAGGTTGACGTGTTCACTCCGGAAGATCACGTGGGAGACGTCATCGGTGATTTGAACCGCCGACGCGGCATGATTCAGGGACAGGAAGCAGGCGTGACCGGCGTTCGTGTCAAAGCAGATGCGCCCCTGAGCGAGATGTTCGGTTACATTGGAGACTTGCGTACGATGACTTCCGGTCGCGGACAGTTCTCGATGGAATTCTCGCACTACGCTCCATGCCCGGCTAATGTTGCCGAAGTAGTCATTGCCCAGGCAGCTGAGCTGAAAAAGGCGTCGTAAGCAACCATCGAAGTACCGAAGTTCAGTACCAGTGCCGGTGGGAACCCCACCGGCATTTTCAATTTCAAGGCGCACCGTTCCACCACTATCGCGGTCTCTGCACGCGATGCCAGAGTCCGGAGCAAACCATACAGCTCCACTTCAGCGTAATACCGTTAACATACCTGCCATCTGATTGAGGAAACCAACGATGAAACTAATACTGGTTGCAGCAAGTCTGCTTATGCTCAGCACCGCCTCACACGCTGCCGGAGATGCAGCTGCCGGTAAAGCAAAAGCCGCTACCTGCGGTGCCTGCCATGGCGCAAATGGAGTCAGCCTGATTCCCAACTATCCGAATCTGGCCGGGCAGAAAGCTGATTATCTGGTTGCACAGCTCAAGGCATTCAAATCAGGAGAGAGAAAAGGCGCAAACGCGGCGATCATGGCGCCGATGTCAGCTGCACTCAGTGATCAGGACATGATGGATCTGGCGGCGTACTACAGCGAAATGGATGCTGCCAAGTAGCACAGACCTCAACTCACCGATGACTGCACGATCATTCGGTTGTGCAGTCGAATGTCTCACCAGACAATCTACTCACATTTCTGCCAGTGCTCCGGCGGTC
>CALGNZ010000049.1 GCA_937957915.1 uncultured Granulosicoccaceae bacterium
ACTAACGTCGGCACTATGTTTCGAGGTGCTGAAAACGCACTACCCCCCAATTGGCTGCATATTCCAATTGGCTACAACGGGCGGGCGTCAACCGTTGTTGTCAGCGGCACTGATATACATCGCCCGCTGGGGCAGATGAAACCACCCGATGCAGAACTGCCGTATTTTGGCGCCTGCAAGCGATTGGACCTCGAGCTTGAAATGGGCGCCGTCATCGGGTGCCCAAATGAGATGGGTAGGCCGGTCACTGTTGCAGAAGCCGATGAAATGATCTTTGGTTATGTGTTGCTAAATGATTGGTCGGCACGCGACATACAAGCGTGGGAGTATCAGCCACTGGGTCCCTTTCAAGCCAAAGTGTTTGCTACTACGATTAGTCCGTGGGTTGTCACCAAAGCGGCGCTGGCAGACTTTCGAATAGCAACACCACCACGTGATGTCGAGCTGCTGCCATACCTGCAGGAAAAATCTCCACTGCTGTACGATATCGACCTTACGGTGCACCTGCAGCCAGAGGGGGCTGATAAGCCCACTGTCATAAGCGAAACCAATTACCGGAATATGTATTATTCAGCCGCTCAGCAATTGGCCCATCATGCGATTGGTGGCTGCAAAATGAATACGGGTGATCTGCTGGGCTCTGGCACTATTTCAGGGGATACCAATACGGCCTACGGTTCTTTGCTGGAAATGAGCTGGGGTGGAAAAAATCCACTAACCCTGGATACTGGCGAGACAAGAAGCTTTCTGGAAGATGGAGATGCCTTAACGCTTACCGGTGCGGCTCAGGGTGACGGCTTTCGTGTTGGCTTTGGTGAATGCAGGGGCAGGGTTCTGCCCGCGCCTGACTACAAAGCGTAAGTATCCGATCTGCTCTTTGTAACTGCGCTGATCCAGCGTTGTCGCAAGGTCAGTAGCCGTGGTTTGTTGAAATATTGCTTGTCAGCACGCCGTGTAACCAATGCCCCCGAGAAACCAGCGCTTTCAACTGACCAATGCTGTGTTAACGCGTCTTTGCAGTGGAAGCATTCGATCTATGGTGTCATCGTTCATCGATGATCACTTTCATCATAGGTGGGGCGACGTGGTCGTGGAAGATGTGCACGTGCGCGTCTGCGCCTGCGAATACGAGCACGCATAAACAGAAACACGGGTATCGCCACAGCCAGCAGCCAAAGGCCAGCCTTCAACAGATAAACGTCATCGCTTTCGCCGGCGGTGTGTGTATCGTCGATTTTTGTTGCGGCTGAGCCCGTATTGTTTATTTTGCCAAGGCCTGGTTTTTCTTGCTCGTTTTGTGGCAGATTTTCATCTTTCCCGAATTGTTCGAGGTTTACCTCGAGCGCTGTGTTTTCAGATTCCTCGACGCTTTGAGTTGTCTGCTTGTTCTGCTCGAATTGTTCCAGGTTGAGCTCCAGCGACTCGTTTGTCTGCTGTTGTTCGAACTGGTTTGTCTGCTGTTGTTCGAACTGGTTTGTCTGTTGTTGTTCGAACTGATTGAGGTCCAGTTTTAGCTCGCTGTTAGTCCCGTCTGCCGGTTGCGCGGGGAATTGCTCAAGTTTTAACTCGAGGTTATTGGATTGTGTTTGCTGGGAAAACGCCACATTGCAGGCCAATAGCAGTGCGAGTACTGAGACAAATCGATAAAACATGGCGACTCCGAATCAATTGCTGAAGTCCTGAATTATTCATCAGCTACGCGGCAAAGTACAATTCCCTTTTAACACAGCCTATAGGGCCTAACCAGACCGTGGGTTCGTTAGCTGTGCAGGCTAGTTCAGGGCGCTGCCGCAACATTTTTTGTACTTCTTGCCACTGCCGCAGGAGCAAGGTTCATTGCGACCAATTTTTTCGCTTTGAGCTGGCTGTTGGGCTGTTGCGTTTTTCTCCTGAAGAACCTGCTGAATGATTTTTGCCAGATGTGCCAGGCCGGACATGGCGTCGACAAAAAGGTTTTGCATGTCCCCGGCCATGCTCTCGACTGTGGCGTCTGCATTTTTGGTTTCCGCTGCAAACCTGCTTGCGATTTCCCGGTTGGCGAAAAAACTCAGTACCATCATATGTCCGGCGAGCTCGTTCTGCAGGTCTTCGGGCGTGTACTGCGTCAGCACGCGGCTTTGCCAGTCATGACCGATGATAAATCCGGTTGCCCACTGCCGTATCGGGGCATCATCATCAAAATTGTCCATAACCTCATCACGAAATTCACAGCCCGGTAACAGGGCTATATCGGCGTCCTGTACTTGTCTGTTTATCTCGTTATACAGCCCGATGACGAGCTCTATTTTTTTGTGTGTACCTGCCTGGCCTGGGTCCTCTGTATCAGCAAGGTTCAGCACCACCGGGAGCCATTGATTAGGGTTAACCGCTTCTGGCGAGCAGGCCAGTACAAAAAGAAAACCGATCGTTTCACAATAGGACAGTGATTCAGACTGTGGGTCTGGTGGACCTAATATCTCTTTAAGCGCTATCGCGTTTTCTCGGTTGAATGCTGGTATTGTATTTTTCACGTTATGCTCGCAACTAGATGAAAACGCAGGTCATAGGGGGGTGCCGCAGGTTCAGCCGCCGCCGCACTTGCTGCTTTTTAACATCATATCAATTTTTCTGGTGTCAGATGTTTGCTCCGCGCAAAACTCACCGCGCGGCACAGGTGATTGTCAAAGTATCCACTTTGTAGCGCATTCTCGCGAGCCGGGTTGCTGCAATGCCAATTTTTAGCGCTGATTGAACGCTGAGAATTCAGATTCCAGTTTTGCTGCAAGTGCAGTTTCACCCTTTATCTTTAACACCTCGATGACACATTCTACCGTGCAGAGCCCATCGCTCACCTGGTTTCGCCTGAGTGTATATCGGGATTGTTGTGTTGCCCTGAGTGCTGTGAGCGGTGCTCTTTTTAAGTAGGGGCTCTTGTTTAAGATTTTCCGTGACTCCTGCCAGGTGGCATCGATGAGAATGATGTTCGAGTAGTCGTCAATATTTGCCACTGTCGAATTGGCTCTTTCCTGATGCATGAGTAAAGCCTGGCTGGTGTCGATAAGCTGTACCAGTCGCTTGTCCGGACACAGGCGTTGCCAAACGATGCGCTCAACGATATCGCTGGCGTGTTGCACTGCAATTGAACCCGTATTTGTCAGTCTGTTTAGCTCACGCTCGTGAGTCAGTAAATAGATTTTCATTGATAACTACCTAGAGCGCAGGCGCCACCCCCGTCTTTAAAAACCCTTATAGGCGGCGCGCAATCTGCTGCCTGGTGAGCGTGACTAATGCGACTTGAATAGTCGTATAAAAATAGTTTCATAGCGTCGGGTGTATGGTTTAAGTAAAACAGACTGCTGTGCCACTTGTATCAAAGTGTCAGTTTGGAGCCAGCCTATAGCTCTGTCATGACTGCCTGTTTATCGCAACTTTTAATGGCCGATAAGCTTCTATGTGTGCTGGTGATAGCCCACAGCAGCCGCCCAGAACTTGTACGCCACAGTCAACCCAGCGCTCGGCGAACTTCAGCAGTGCTGGCGGGCTGATCACATTTTCAAACTGCCAGTGTGGAGAGATAAAGTACCCCGAGTCGGGGTAGGCCAACAGCGGGCCATCGAAATTTTCACGCACAATTGCGAGTGCGTCTTCGATCAGATCTGAGCCAGTGTGCATAATGCCGGCTGCGTCAACATTAAAGTCGTTGAGAATTTTTACCGTCTCTTCAAACGGAATGTCAGCGTCGGAGGTGAAGCTCAGCACTTCACCGTTGCTGCCACGTCTTGCAGAAAAACCGGCCCACACTGGTAAGCCGGTATTCGCTGCGGCCTCAAATGCCGGGCGCATCCGGTCAGGGTGGTACATCATTTCCAGGAGTATAAGGTCGCAATCTTGTTCCGTGAGCATGTGACCCATTTCGTCGAATGCGGTTGCCAGCGCCTCTGCAGCGGGTGTGTTGTTTATACTCGATTGCGCCATACCGTCGGCGATTGGCACGCGGTGGCTTAGTGACCCTGCGATCAGTATGTTTTGCTGACCACTGGCACTTCGAGCCATGTGGGCCGCGTTAACGGTGCTGCTGTTTAGCGATTGAAATTGATCGCCAAAGCCGGCAGGCTCCAGCAGCAATCGGGATGATGCATAGGTGTTGGCCGTGATGATATCGGCGCCGGCAGTAAGATAGTCTTGATGAATTTGCTGCAGCACATCGAGATGATCGGCGGCCGCCATGCCGCACCAGGCCTGAGAGTCCATTGGTACGCCGCGTCGCTCTAGCTCTGTACCGGTGCCTCCGTCAAGAATCACCAGTTGACCCCTGGCGAGTCTTTGTTGGATTGTCGCGTAACTCATGGGCGTGACTTCGGAAAATGGCAATCGTAACAGGTTTGCGCGATCAGGTTTAAATCAGAACGGCGGCTATTTCCCGAGAAATTCAAGGCGGATGCTCGCTGGTTGCGCAAGGCAGAAGCTCGCAAGTTCTCTGTCTGTGTGAGAACACCTGGTACTTTCTCTCGACAGGCCAGCGGTATCGTTGTGTACTACAGTTACAGGTTATAGTTTCCATCTGCTTTGAAGGGCTAAAACGCAATCAATGAAGAACTTGAAACCAAAACAGGCCAGGGCATTTCTGGACGAGCATCCGGATGCCCTTTTTATAGATTGCCGCAGTGATGCCGAGCACTTTTTTGTCGGCCACCCTGTCGGCTCCCTGCATGTCGCCTGGCAGGATGGCGAGGACTGGGAGCTCAATCCGCACTTTGTCGGTGAGATAAAACGGCTGGCTGGTCACTCGATACAAAGACCGGTCGTTTTGATTTGTCGTAGCGGAAATCGCTCGGTTGATGCAGGAAAAGCCCTTGAAGATGCCGGTTTCAAAAGAGTGTATAACGTACTGCACGGGTTTGAGGGCGAGCTCGATGACACCCATCATCGCAGCGCGCTAAACGGGTGGCGCCACGCCGGGTTGCCCTGGCAACAGCTCTGACCTCAGAAAAGTGATTAACTGGATATTGCAGTCCAGGCTGGTATGTCTGCCATACCAGCCTGTTCGATACAGCGAGCGCATCGAAACAAGTATCCGATGAGTAAGTGCTTTGCCGTTGGGCAGATTTCTTTACAATCGATCGAGCTGGATTGCCGAGCCGTGCTCCATTGAAAGCATCACAATTCTGTCAGGCGAGATCGTGTACGGATTCATCTCCCCCGTCTGCTTTTTCAACATTGCTTTGGTAAATTGTACAGCTAAAGCGGCAATTTGATTGCCTGATGTTTCTTTAACATCGTCAATTGACAAAACGAACAAATCATCACTTACTGCCCAGGTACCAACGGACTCCATTTGCATCTTCATCTCTGCATTCGTTTCGGAGTTGGCAACAAAGGTGCCGTCGGCATTGAATTGATATTTCGCCTTAACATTCCTTTCTTCTTCGACCATCGGGTTTAACACTGTGTACTGCCAGGACCCTATGAAGGCATCTCGTGACACGGCGCCGACAGTATCTGCTCCGGTATACGCGGGGCGTTTTGGTGGCGTACCGCAGCCTGCCAACACCAGTAGCAGTGTACAGATCAAGCCAATAAACAGCCTCTTTAGGGTAGAGGTAGTCTGCACGGTTTGCTTATTCCTGAGCATAGAATGAGTCCTTCATAGTCAATAGTGTTCCTGAGTTTGGTGCCACACAGCAGTGAGACCTGCCAAAGTATCCGGCGGAGTTGGAAACAGGTCAATAGCCCCAAATGTGCCAGGAGGTTGCGCGCCGGCGAACGGCAGCCGGGCTCAGCTAATAACTTCGAAGCGTGCTTCGTACTGTGCGCGGCCGAGGGTCTTCTTTTTTTAAAAGACCGAAAACACAGGTTTATAGTTTTGTTTGATGAATATTGACGCTGCCGTGCGCGCTCTGGTACCGATTAGTCGATAGCGTTATTCTGTACTGATTGACGCTGGAACACAGGAACAGGCTTTGTCCAAACAATACGATATAGCAGTTATTGGTGCGGGTATTGCCGGTGCATCCGTCGCTGCGCGTCTTGCACAGTCTGGTAAGCGTGTGGTGCTTTTGGAGATGGAAAGTCAACCGGGGTATCACACGACAGGGCGATCGGCTGCGGTATTCGCGCCCAGTTACGGGCCAGCGCCGATTCGTTCATTAACCCGAGCCTCTGAGGCGTTCTTTTTGTCGCCACCACATAACTTTACCGACAGTGCTCTGTTTTCGCCGCGCGTGATCATGATGCTTGCTCGCGCTGACCAGCAGCAGTCACTCGAGGCATTGTGCGCTGCAGTAAGCGGGTTTGGTAAAGTCGCCGTTATTGATGATGAGGCTGGTCTGCAACAGGTTAATCCATTGGTGCGCAGTGGCTATGCTGCGGCAGCAATGCTTGACAAAGCAGGACAGGATATCGACGTTGGTGCGTTGCATCAGGGTTTTTTGAAGGTGCACAAAGCTGCCGGTGGTCTGATAACTGTCGGTGCTGCCATACGATCCCTGAGTAACGGGCCCCGTGGCTGGTCGCTCGAGACAGACTCAGCGCAGCTGCAAGCGGAAGTTGTTGTGAATGCGGCCGGTGCCTGGGTCGATGTTATCGGTGCTATGGCTGGCGCAGAAACCATTGGCCTGGTGCCAAAGCGTCGTACGGCCGCATTAATCGCTGCGCCAGACAGAGCAGGTGTGGCGGGTTATCCGATCACAATAGATGTCGACGAACAATTTTATTTAAAACCGGATGCAGGGCGTCTGCTTATGTCGCCTGCTGATGAAACGCCTTCTGATCCCTGCGATGCTCAGCCTGAAGAG
>CALGNZ010000050.1 GCA_937957915.1 uncultured Granulosicoccaceae bacterium
CAACACTTTTCTTCGCCACAGCCGCCATAGCTGCGTTAGAAAAATTCGACGTAGGCCCTGCTATGCCTGCATTTTTCCGCCTTGCTCTGACGACTGTGACTGTGAAAAGTTTGTTACCGAACTTCCCGCACAGCCCACTAGTCTGGAGCTGTAACTATTGACTTTCGTTTCAGTCTGTTGGTCGCCTCGTGAATAATTCAGGCTAGCTGCTGACCACTGATTTTTCTTGCCAGTCTGTATCTTCAGATTCTATCTGTTCGATACCATCGGTAATTTTTTTGTTGATTTTTGACAGTAGCACAGCGGGTTTAACCGGTTTATGTAACACCTCGAAATTGTTTTGCTCGAACTGGCGTATCAGGTTGGATGACGTATCGCCGGTGATCATCATCGCGGGAATATTTTTGTTGTAGTGATTTCTGATAGTACGAATGGCAGCATCACCAAACTCTCCATCCAGCAATCGGAAGTCAGCCAAAACAAAGTCAGGGCACCGGTCTATCTGTTGTAGCTTTTCGATCATACTGTTTGCGCAGCCAGACGTTATCGTGTCGAACTCCATGCTTTTAAGTAGTGCCGCGGAACCCGCCTGGATAGTCGGGTTATCGTCAATAATTGAGATCAGTGCGCCCGGGTGCTCGATACTCAGTGTTGTAGCACTCCGATTGGCAGCCGCTGTACGATGGCCTTTTTCTATGTTGAACCAGAATGTTGTGCCGTGACCGCTTTCTGAATAGAAGGTCATGTCAATTTCAAGTAGTTCAGTGACGCGGGCAACTATTGATAACCCGAGACCCAGGCCGTGTTTTTTTTGTCTGGAGGTATCCAGCTGATGGTATTCAGAAAAAATAGCATGCTGTTCACTCTCTGCAATGCCGACGCCATCGTCACTTATGCAGAGTTTGATCTTATTGCCCTGATGTTGCGCCGTCAGCTTGATATTGCTGGCTTCGCTGTGGGTGATGGCGTTTTCAAGAATGTTGCGGACTACCCTTCCCAGTAAAACCGGGTCAGTGTTGGCATAACATTGTGGTTCGGTTTCAATAGTAAGTGTGGCGTTATCAACCTTGGCTTCAAACTCTCTCTGCATGGTTTTGATGAAGGATCCCATATCGATGTCTGATTTCGATACTTTGACCATACCGGCATCGAGCCGTGAGATATGCAGTAATTTTTCAAAGAGATTATTTAGCTCCTGAGTCGATTGTATTGCGCCTTCAAAGGTTTTAAGTGACTCAGGACTTTTCAGGTGTGGCTTTAAGGCGCCAAGATAGAGGTCAATTGCATATAAAGGTTGTCTGAGATCATGACTTGCAGCGGCAATAAAGTTGGTTTTGGCTTTTGATTCGAGTTTGCCACTGCGAATTTCCTCGAGCATGTGTTTATGCTGTTTTTCCTGCCGTCTGGCGTTTTTGTAGAGGTCCTCCGTGCGTTTTCGAGAGCGATACAGGGTGTAGACCATCATGCCACCAGTGCACAGGAACATGACGGCGAAGATTTGCAATAATTTGTCTAGTTGAGACAGCCGTGTCAGCGATTTATCTCTTGCTGCGCCCGCGATGGCAAAATAGCGGTACCCGATTTTACGTGTTTCGCTCGATAGATGAGCGATGCTTTCCACAAGACGCTCTATTTCAGCGTTTGACAGCTCTTGTTGATTTGAAATCAATTCATCATTGAGCCGCAGGAAGTTTTTGACTTCAAATTTGAAGTCGATAACTTCCTGCCGATATTGCCCGCCTGGATAGGCAAGTTCGTAGACTTCAAATGAACTCCAGAGAATATCAAAATGCCTGCGGTATTCCTTCTGCAGCTCTGATTCACTCGCTTTATTCCCTTGGCGATTCTGATAGCGCACCAACGATAACTCAAATTGATCGAACGCTCGTGCGGTCTGGATGAGGTAGTTGAATGCGCCGGGCATCACTATGTGCAGGTGATTTCGTGTGTCACGGTACTGCAGAAACACGAGCAACAATGCCAACACACAAGACACAGCTGCAATTGAGAGTGCAGTGGTGCGCTGGTGGTATTTTTTCACTTAAGTTCCATGCGTATCAACTGCCACACGCTGGCTGCCTTGTTTTTTTCTGTATCCAGTTCAGGGAAATCATCAAAAGGGAATATAAGCCAGAGTGGGCCCAGTTGACGTAGTGACATGTACTCATCGTTTTTTTTGTAGGCCACAATAACCGGGTATTTGTCATCAATGCTGTAATCCAGCTCGTAGATATAACCGTCCTCTGCGATCAGGTTGATAGATTCTGGTTCAGTTCCGACGACTTCCAGCAAGTGCTTCAGTGTCACGCCGGTAAATTTGGTCTGTCCCTTTGTCCAGGGGGTTTCGGTGACAAAGCTTGTAGTTTCTAACGACTCGAGCATCTGCAGATCGAAAGCAGCCCCGGCAGCATGGTTTTTGTGGCTTAGGTTGCCTGATACTGTCAGCAGTATCTCACCGGTTGGCTGCGCCAGATCCTCGGCGTTCGCAGGCGATGCAAGCTGGGCGGCCGCAAGAAAAAACAAGGCCAGATGCCAGTTGCGAAATATCCCGTTCGATGAGAGATGGAGTAAAAAATACCTTGTGCCGGGCACGAACCGAATTGCTGAAACCCATGCGGTAACACAGTGAAAAGCTGTAGTTCTGGGCATTTGATGCGTCCCTGAAAATTTATGGATAACACAATAAGCTGCTTTACCGCAATTATAGACTCCTGGTCGCGTATCGCAGGGGGCGAAATGAGTGTCGATTGGGACAGGTGGCGCCTTTATACAGCGGTCGTTTGTCATCTGCCTTTGGCCGCTGCATCAGCCACCTGATTCAGCAGCAATCCCTGTCTGCCGGTTGTGCATCAGAGCGTCGTCGTCAAAGCTGATTTGAGAGAGGTGCCCGTGGCGTGGTATTGCAGGGGCGTAGCGGCAGCAGCTCTGCAGCAATGCCGTGGCCAGCCGGGTCAGGCAGATTTATTGGAATGCGCGTAGAATTTCACCCCGTAAGCTGCCAGAATTGGCGACCCCTGTCAGTAACAAATAAAAAGAGACGATCCCTTTCGATGGAGCAATTGATAGAGCGCGGCTTGTATCGCGCCCGTTGGCTATTGGCACCGATTTACCTCGGCCTGAGCCTGGCGCTGGTCGCGCTGGCGATAAAATTTTTTCAGGAAGTGGCGCATCTGCTGTTGAACATACTATCGCTGAAA
This sequence comes from uncultured Granulosicoccaceae bacterium, assembly GCA_937957915.1. Lineage (GTDB taxonomy): Bacteria > Pseudomonadota > Gammaproteobacteria > Granulosicoccales > Granulosicoccaceae. The sequence continues at coordinate 3,198 of CALGNZ010000050.1, forward strand.
GAGGCAGATATGGTGTTGAGTGTTCTTTCACTGATCGATATGGCCATGGTTGGCGGCCTGATTGTGATGGTTATGATGTCCGGCTACGAGAATTTTGTGTCGCAACTCGATGTCGATGAGGGCACGGAGAAATTGAGCTGGCTGGGAAAAATGGATTCGTCATCTCTCAAAAGTAAGATTGCCGCCAGCATCGTCGCCATTTCGTCGATCCACCTGCTGAAAGTTTTTATGGATGCTACCAATACCGCAAACGATAAAATTATGTGGTACGTGATTTTGCACGGTACCTTTGTTCTTTCCGCTTTTGCCATGGGCTACCTCGATATCCTGACGCGAAGTAAAAAGGCCTGAGCCGCGTGATGCTACACACGCGATTGGTCTTAAATTTGAAGCGCCCGTGTTAAAGAAAGAGCGTGCTGAATATGTCGAGCGCAGACTTCAGGAGCTTTATCCGGAGGTGCCGATACCGCTTGATCACACTGATGCCTACACCTTGCTGGTGGCGGTTTTGTTATCAGCGCAATGCACGGATGCACGAGTTAACAAGGTAACGCCGGCACTTTTTGAACTGGCGGACAATCCGCATGATATGTCGCGCAAGAAGGCCATAACGGTAGAAAAAATTATCAAGCCCTGTGGCCTGTCGCCGCGAAAGTCGCGAGCAATTGTAGAGCTGTCGGGCATACTGGTTGATAAGTATGACGGCGAGGTGCCGCAATCATTCGAAGCACTGGAGGAACTACCCGGTGTCGGGCATAAGACTGCGTCCGTTGTTATGAGTCAGGCATTCGGGGTGCCGGCGTTTCCGGTGGACACGCATATTCACCGCCTGGCGCAGCGCTGGGGTTTGACCAATGGCAAAAACGTACAGCAAACTGAAAAAGATCTGAAAAAACTGTTTGCCCGGGAGTTCTGGAACCGACTGCACCTGCAGATTATTTTTTATGGTCGAGAGTTTTGCACCGCCCGCGGATGCAACGGGCTGGTTTGCGAAATCTGCACCACCTGTTACCCAAAGCGTAAAACGCCACCGGTCGTACACGCTCCTTGAGCTGGCCTGGTGTTTCGCTGAGTTGATTAAACGCGGCACTGTCTACTAGACCACAGGCACTACACATGCTCTCATCTAACAAAATATAGACGTCTGATATTTTGGTGTTTAAAGATTCTCGGGTGCATACAAAAGTGAGTCACCCGGTAAGCAGGACAAACCGCTCAGAAACGCAAAGCAGTTGCTCTTGCTCTGCCCGCGTTTAATCAGTTTTGATATTGATCGAGGAAGAGGGCGGCGGGCGCGCCATGGAGGTACTGCAAGCGCTGTCAGGGATGGATGGCAGTTTGCGCGGCCTGCTGGAGCGATCGATCTCAAAAATTCATTTTTGTTAGCTGCGCGACAGTGCGACGCACGCCGGGGTGTAACCACTCAGGGCTCCCGAATAATGAGCGTTTCCCCTCGCTGTACCAGTTCGTAGTGCTTCAAAACGCTCATGCCAAGCAGTACCTCATCGCTGAGTCCAGGGTTAATGTGGGCGGTTGCGTTTCGCACTTCAAGCTCACCCATCTGCAAGCTGTCAATGCGAGTCTGATAGGCGGTGGAGATGCCATTGGCCGTGCTGATCTTGATTGGAGTGCCTCGGCGTAAACCGATTTGCTCGGCAAAATCAGCCGGAATGCTGACCGAAGAGGCGCCGGTGTCGATCAGAAAATCGACGCTGTGTCCGTTGATTTTTCCAGTCAGCAGGTAGTGGCCGTGACGCCCGCGCACCAGTGTAATCTGGCGTTTGTCGCCCGCCAGGGATGTCACCACAGCGTTGTTCGGGTTACGCTGTTTTTCGAGCCAGTTATTGAGCAATAGCGTGGCGACAGCAAGCCCGACGACCCACATGCCGATGATCATATAGCGCCCGATGGATTGTTGTTCATGTTCCTCGTCGTTCAAATTCTTTTACTCAGGCTCGTTGATCAATGCTCGGGTTCAGGGAGTTCAGGGCTCGCAGTCCAGCGCCTGGTCCAGGCTCTGCTGCACAGACCGTGTAGCGTGGCGAGGTGGTGGATCGCCTGCCAACTGCAACAGCCGATCTGCAGCTTGAATTAATCAGATGTACTCATGTCAGGGGTGTGTTTTTTACCGATTGTTCTTGCGTCTTCTGTGCCTTATTTTTGCGCGATTGTGTGAGGCAGCTTTGAGTGTGTTGAGGTCACGGCGTTTCTTTGCCCGGGGCTACAAGTTTGAAAATGCTCCTTCACCCGGTGCCCGGAGCGGATACAATACCTCAACTAATCGGGTTTGAGTTGCTGCTCCATGTCAGGTAATACGTTTGGCAAGCTGTTTTCTGTCACCACATTTGGCGAAAGCCATGGCCCCGCTATTGGTGCGATAGTCGATGGCTGTCCGCCGGGTATGGCGTTGACCGAGGCTGATCTGCAAATTGATCTTGACCGGCGCAAGCCTGGTCAGTCTCGCTTTACCACGCAGCGTCGTGAATCAGACCAGGTTCGCATTTTATCAGGTGTGTTTGAAGGGCAGACCACCGGAACCCCCATCGGGCTGATGATCGAAAATACAGATCAGCGGTCCAAAGACTACAGCAAAATCAAGGATGTCTTTCGGCCGGCTCATGCTGACCTGACTTATCAAAAAAAATATGGTCTGCGTGACTACCGAGGTGGCGGGCGCTCATCGGCGCGCGAGACAGCAATGCGCGTTGCAGCGGGGGGCATTGCCAAAAAATACCTGCGCGAAACGCACGGTGTTGCGATCAGCGGTTTCCTGACGCAAATTGGACCGATCAAGCTCGATCAATCCGGTTTTGATCAAAGCCAGGTCGAGCAGAACCCGTTCTTCTGGCCGAATGCAGCACAGGTCGATGAGCTTGCCGCCTTCATGCAGCAGCTGAGCAAAGACGGAGACTCGGCAGGTGCGCGGGTATCGGTCATGGCGAGCGGCGTTCCGGTGGGGTGGGGTGAGCCAATCTTCGATCGGCTCGATGCCGACATCGCACATGCAATGATGAGCATTGGTGCGGTAAAAGGTGTGGAGATGGGAGCCGGGTTTGAGTGCGTTGGTCAGCGCGGTTCAGAGCACCGTGACGAAATGACACCCGAAGGCTTTTTATCGAATAACGCAGGTGGTGTGCTTGGTGGAATCAGTTCAGGACAGGAAATCATAGTGTCGATGGCACTCAAGCCGACATCAAGCCTGCGTATCCCCGGGAAGAGTGTCGATAAATCCAACAGTGAAGTCGAGGTGGTAACCACCGGCAGACATGATCCCTGCGTTGGTATTCGCGCAACACCTATTGCGGAGGCCATGTTGGCGCTCGTATTGATGGACCATTGTATGCGTGATCGTGCGCAGAATTCGCAGTTTAGCCCGCGTAGCTAGATTCTGGAGGATGGTCGCACTTGGTACCCTTTAAAACCGACCGGCGTAAGCGCGCCGGTTCAATTTTGCGATAGCCAATACAGTGTGGCTCCGACACAACTATGCGTTCAGAACAAAGCAGTACAGCGCAAAGCGCGAATGTGCAGATTACCCTACATTTTTAACTCGGCAATCTCTCGACGGAAGGGAAGTGCATCGCCAATATCAGGCTCGTCCAGTTCTCTCGCGTAACGGTGCCCGGCATAAGTTGCCCAGGCGATTGGTCCGGGCGCTTCTGCATCACCAAACACTTTAATACTCTTGATGCCATGATCAGACCATTCGGTCTGCCTCGCTTTAAGTTCGTGCCAAACGCTGTCATCGGGCTGCCTGGCGGTGACCAGTACCACTGCATCGCAGTCGATTTTAGAAATTGTTGAGGTAAAGGTGCATTCGGTATTAACGCCGTCGGGTGCTATAGATCTGACCCCTTTGTTCAGCACAATATTGACACCCAGATTTGCCAGTTTCTTATGAATTGCTGCTTGTTCCAGAGTATTGTTAGTCCACTCTGATACATAAGCCGCCGGAGTTACCAGTGTAACCGCAGCTCCTTTTTGTACCAGCAACTCGGCTAGCACACCGCCCATGTAGTAGTGGTCATCGTCATACACCACCACATTGCCGGTTGGCAGATTACCTGCCATCAGGTCATCCGGTGTATAGATTGGCATCGAAGAATCTATTGCCATTGGCACAACGTGAAAGCGCGCGACGCCGTCTTGTCGCCACGTTGAACCGGTGGCGATTGCAACGTGCTCAAAGCCAAACTCCAGAATTTCATTTGCGGCCAGTTTGTTGTCGAGGTAGATCTGTGCGTTGTTGCGCTGACTTAACTGGTATTCGCGGTAATCTTTGACACGGCCCCACGCAGACAGCCCGGGAAGCTTGCTCTCGAGTGTGACTCTTCCGCCAACCTCAGTGCCTGACTCAGCCAGCGCAACGTCATACCCGCGCAGAGATAGTGCACGTGCTGCCTCCAGTCCGGCCGGTCCGGCCCCCACAATCAGTACGTTTTCGGAGCTTCCCTTTTTGTTCATTTCCTCCGGGTGCCAGCCTTTACGCCACTCCTCCATGAATGTCGGGTTTTGTGTACAGCGAGAAATTGACATGGTCATGTCACCGGTGATGCAGATATTGCAGCCGATACATTCCCGTATATCCTCGATACGCCCTTCTTCGATTTTTTTCGGTAGAAACGGGTCGGCAATCGATGGGCGAGCGCAGCCGATAAAATCAAGAATGCCAGACTTCACCTGTTTGACCATAACATCGGGAGATGTAAAGCGACCGACACCAACCACTGGTTTATTGGTAAGTGTCTTTATCCCGGAGACGAGATCTTGTTGTGCGGCTTCCTCCTTAAACCTTGAAGGGCCAGAGCAGTCTTCCCACGCTCCGTGAGCAAGATCCCATAAGTCGGGCAGATCATTGTGCATTTCGATAAAGTCGCGCACTTCCGAGTTCGCAAAGCCGAGTTCCCCGACCATTTCGTCTAAAGACAATCGCAGTGTGATCGCCATGCTGTCACCGACAACATCGCGCGCATCTGAAATAACCTCTCGTACAAAACGCGAGCGGTTTTCAAGGCTGCCACCGTACTCATCGGTACGATGGTTTGTTGCGGTTGATAGAAAATGCTGAAATATCCCGAAGCCGTGTGCGCCGTATAGACATACCAGATCAAATCCTGCCATCTGGCTGCGCTTGAATGCGTTTATGAACCAGCGACGCAGATCCTTGATATCCTGTTTCGACATTGCACGCGCATTCACCGGATCATTGGTAAAGGTTCTTATCGGCAACGCAGTCGGTGCCAATGGCACTTCACGTGAATACAGGTTAGGTCCATTGATACCGGAGTAGGCAAGCTGAATACCGGCAAGTGCGCCATGCTCTTTCATTCGATCTGCCATCTTCGCGAGCTGGGGAATGTCTTCGTCGTCCCATAAGCGCAATTCGATAAAGGGCGTAATTTCAGAGGAATGGTGCATCTCGCACTGTTCGGTGAAAATAACACCCCAGCCACCCTGAGACTTTATGCCTCGCATTTCAGCGGCAGCTGATGGGTCGCGATAACCGCCGCCGTTGCAATGCGGCACCTGATAGAAACGATTTTTGGCCTTTAACGGGCCAATCTCCACTTCCTCGAAAAGGATATCGTAACGTGGGTCACGTGCCATGATTAAGCGCCCCCGAATCCTTGTAACACGTTGACCGTGTTGATTCCGATTTCATCAATATCGTAGCCGCCCTCCATGACAAAAAGTGTGGGTAGCTGCAGTTGCGCAATATCTTTACCGTAAGTAATAAAATCATCTGATTGCAATTTAAAGAAGCTGATTGGATCGTTTTCAAAGGTATCCACACCAAGTGATATGACCAGCGCATCCGGAACAAAATCACTGACTTTGCCAAGGGCATCTGTTAATGCGGTTCTCCATTCATGAAACCTGGTGCCAGGCTTCATGGGATAGTTAACGTTGAATCCGGCCCCGTCTCCTTCGCCCTGTTCTTCGCTGTAACCCAGAAAGTGAGGGAATGCGTCAGACGGATCACCATGTAGCGATGCAAACAACACATCGTTTCGTTTATAAAAAATGTCCTGTGTGCCATTGCCATGATGAAAGTCCACGTCAACAATGGCAACGCGTTCTGCTCCGTTATCTAAAAACGATTGAGCAGCGATAGCAGCGTTGTTTAAAAAGCAATATCCACCATACATATCAAATGCTGAATGGTGCCCCGGGGGCCGACACAAGGCGAACACGCCACTGTCTCCCGCACGACACTGTGCAGCTCCGGTAAGGGCTACCTGGGCCGACCAATAGGCGGCTTCCCATGTGCCTTTACTGATAGAGGTTTCTGCGGCCATGGCATAGTAGCCGAGCTTGCCTTCTATAAAGTCGGGTATGCGTTGACTCATGCGGCGCGCGGGCCACGTGGTTGGAATGGCCTCGCCGGCAAAGTTCTCGGCCTGCCACATTTCCCAGGCTGTCTGCATGAAGCTGACGTAGTCTTTATCATGGATTCTGTAGATGGCGTCCATACCATGGTCGTGCGGATCGAGTACCGGCCCCAGGTTTTGATCTCTGATTCTATTGATTATAAATTCGGCACGCGAGGGGCGTTCAAACGGTTCTACCAGCTGACCGCCATAGAGTTCTGTTGTAGAGTTTCTTAGTTTGTGTTTTTCAGAAAAGATGGTTTTCATATGCGTCACGGCCGCTGAGAGATAAGCCCGGTGCGTTATTCGCACCGGGCATTTTGCCCTTAAGAAACGATTTCTTTGACTATTTCTTCAGTCGAGTCCACACAGCATCGTATAGCGCCTGGGCCTCCTGGTTACAAGCCTGTACAAACGTACCGTCAGGAGCGCCCTCAGGGGCATTCAGTTCAGGAGAGTTTTTAATGGTGTCTTCGAAGAATGCCTCTGCTCCGGTTACACCCGCTTTGTATTGAGCGTAGTTTGAAACTGCAGCAGCGTTCTCAGGGTTTAGCATGAAGTCCATAAACGCAATAGCTGATGCGCGATTGGGTGCGTCCTTTAGCAACACGACGTTATCCATCCATGCCACATAACCTTCTTTTGGGAATGCATATTCAATATTGGCACCCTCTTCACGCGCTTTGGTGGCAAAGCCGTTAAAGATCTGGCCTACAGCAGCATCACCGGAGACGAGTACATCTTTGGCGCCATCTGAATTAAAAGACACCCAGTGCTGTTTTGACGCCTGTAGCAACGCATCAAGCTTCTTTACATCATCTCTGTTGGTAGAGCACTGCTCAATGCCCAGGTGCAGTTGTGCCATCAGAATAAGCTCACCCTGACTATCGAGAACATTTATTTTGCCCTGCAGTTCAGCAGGCGGATCAAACAACATGTCAGTGGTGTGTATGTCGCCGCTAAAAACGTCGCGGTTTACAGCAAAGCTGGTAGTACCCCACTGATACGGCACTGAGTGCTTGCGACCCGGGTCAAACGACGGGTCTTTCCATGGTCCGTCAATGTTGTCGAAGTTTTTTAGTTCAGAGCTTTCGAAAGACTGCAACATGTCAGATTCAAGCAGAATTTTCACCATGTAGTCACTGGGGACCGCAACGTCGTATGTGCCCAGCGAGCCCGCCTTGAGGCTTGCCAGCATTGCCTCGTTGGAGTCAAAGGTGTCCATCGTGACTTCAATGCCGGTTTCCTCGGTAAACTTATTAAGCAGCTCCTGCGGTATATATTCAAACCAATGATAAATAGAGAGCTTTTCAGCGCTATTAGCAGTACCTGTAGCCAATGCGGCTGCAAGGAATGCCGCGCCGAGCTGAAACGATTTCTGCCTAAAGGGATTTTTCATGTGTAGTCTCCAGTTGAGATTTTGGTGGTAAAAAACGTACTTACTTCCTGCTGCGCTCTCCCAGCTTGTTGACGTAGTAGGAGAGTGAAACGAAAAATACAGATACCAGTAGCATTAAGGTTGAAAGTGCCATAATGTTGGGTTTTATTCCCTGCTTGACTGAGCCAAATATAGCTGTTGGCAGAGTCTCTACGCCAGCACCTTTTACAAAATTGGTGATAATAAAATCATCCAGTGAAATGATAAACGCGAGCAGGAAGCCAGACATTATTCCAGGTGCCAGCAAGGGCATGAGCACTCTGGTGAATGCCTTCCAGCGTGTCGCATACAGATCGATCGCAGCCTCTTCGTAACTTTTTTCTATGCCCTCAAGTCGTGCGGCTATGGGCAGATAGGCAAACGGGATACAGAAAACCATATGTGCTATCAGAATTGAAAAATAACCGCGTGTTATCCCGATAGCACTGAAAAAAATCAAAGTTGCCACAGCGGAGACAATTTCAGGCACCATCAGCGGTAAATTGATCAGTCCGAAGCTCAGCGACTTTCCCCTGAATGAGTTGCCGCGGATCATTCCAATGGCTGCGGACGTGGCTATAACTGTCGCTGTAATAGCTGCCATGGTGGCGATCGATAACGAGTTCCATGCGGCGGTTTTAAATTTGGCCGCTTCAATGCCGAAAAATACATCCTGGTACCAACGCCAGCTGAAACCGCCCCACGTAGTGATGGATGTAGAGTCGTTGAAACTGTAGATAGTGACAATAATCAACGGCGTATACAAAAGTACCAGACACAAAATGGTGAACGCAAAAAAGCCGGGATAGCGACGAACATCGGTGGTATTGCCTGGCATCAGCGCGCTCCATTACCGGCGCGCGTTTGCTGCCGTGCATAAAACATCAGAACCAGTAATACCATTGACAATAGAATCATTGAAGCCGCCGCCCCAAAGGGCCAGTTGCCGGCGCTGCCTTTAAACTGCTCTTCAATGAGCGAACCGATCATGAATGTCTTTGCGCCACCGAGTAAGTCAGGTGCCAGAAACGCCCCGAGGCTCGGGATAAACACCAGAATGCAACCCGCGATAATTCCGGGCTTTACCACTGGTATCAGAATTTTTCGAAGGGTGGTCCAGCGGCTGGCGTACAGGTCAAAAGCCGCTTCGGAGAGTGCGAAATTATACCTTTCTACAGCGGCGTAAATCGGTAACACCATGAATGGCAAATACGAGTAAAACAATCCAAGCTGTACAGCAAAGTTGGTGTTTACAATATGAATAGGAGAATCAATCATGCCGGTAGAGATCAGAAACTGATTCAGTGGCCCGGTATCACGAATTAGAAATTTCATTGAAACAGTGCGAATTAGTAGATTTACCCAATACGGAATAGTGATGAGAAACAGCCAGACACCTCGTGTATTGGCCGGGCGTGTCGCGATATAGTATGCGGTAGGAAACCCGATTATCAGGCACAATACTGTGGCCAGAGCCGCCTGCCAGATGGAACGGCCAAAGATGGTAATGTAAGTCCATTCGATGACCGGAGGCTCATCACCAAACAATCCACGATCAAAAATAAATTGATCGTATGCTGCCAGGCTTGGCTCCCATATCACACCGCCTCTGAACTCTTTGGTCAGAAACGAATAGACCAGCATCATAGCCACTGGCAGTAGTAAGAAAAAACCGATCATCAGCCACGAAGGCGCAAGAAGTCGAATGGCAATGCCGTCAAACACGCCTGCTGACAGTTTTCCTTCAGAGCTGGGTTGTGAGGGGAGACCAGCCATTAGTTCACCAATAGACGCGCTGCGCCCTGATCAATGTGAATTGCTGCCCGTTCACCCACAGCAAGATCAGTGGCGGAACCCTGTGCGTTTTGCACTCGACAATTGATCAGTGTGCCGTCGTCCAGCGCGAGCTGGCACTGCGTGTCTGTTCCCAGGTAGACGTATCGACGCACTACCCCGGTCAGTGAGTGTTGGTTGGCTGAGGTCTCTGCTATTTTGGTCAGAGAAATACGTTCGGGTCGAATTGAAATGTGCGCGCTGCTGCCGACGTCAATAGCGTCGGATAGCGTGCATTCCAATCGGGTGTTGGTGCCTGCCAGACAGGTGGCTCTGCTGCCACTGACTGACTCAACGCTTGCCGGAAGCAGGTTGGTTTCACCAATAAAGTCTGCGACGAAGCGGTTTCGGGGTTCTTCGTAGATTTCCTTGCCAGACCCCACTTGCTGTAGCTCACCGTTTGACATAACTGCTATGCGATCTGACATAGTCAGTGCTTCTTCCTGATCATGGGTGACAAAGATAAACGTGATGCCCATCTCCTCCTGAATTTGCTTGAGCTCAACTCTCATTGAATGTCGTAACTTCAAATCAAGAGCGGACAATGGCTCGTCGAGGAGTAATAGCTTGGGCGAAGGTGCCAGTGCTCTGGCGAGAGCAACTCGTTGTTGCTGGCCTCCGGATAGTTGCCCGGGTTTACGATCGGCGTAGTCACCCAGTTGAACCATTTCCAGCATACGAGTGGCAACTGACCTGGCCTCGGTGTCACTTTTACCCAGCATGGTCAGGCCAAACGCTACATTTTGCAGCACTGTCATATGCGGAAACAACGCATACTGCTGAAACACTGTGTTTACCGGTCTTTTGTTTGCGGGTAAATTTTCAATGTTTTCTCCGAACAGCCGAATACTGCCGTCAGTGATTGTCTCAAAGCCCGCAATCATTCGCAGTAGCGTTGTCTTGCCACATCCTGAAGGGCCAAGCAGAGTGAAAAACTCATTGTTTTCTACTGCAATAGACACATCGTTCAGCGCGGTCACGCCATGGGGTTTGGCCCCGTAAACCTTTACTGCGTTCGTTACTTCAAGTGCAAATGTATTCGCCAACGTAAATAGGTCTCCGAGGTTATATTGTTAATTTAAGCGCGTGCATTGACAGGGTAAACTAATCATTCTGAACGCATGGGAACATTTCTGTTGAATCAAGTTATCCAATCTCCTGAGACATTCCGGGGATTTTCCGGTTACTTATCAGCCGTCGGCAATGGTTTTCGAAAGCCATTAAGGTCAAAGGTTTGCGAGTTTGTTTAAGTGTCATGATGCCGATCCTCATCGGCTTGTGCCTGCCAGAGAGTTTGATCGCCTTAAGTTTTCGTCCATCCAGTGCGGTTTGGCTTTTGGGCCGTACATTGGCTATGGTGTACCCGTAACCATTTGCCACCATGGCGCGTACTACCTCCTGGTTGCGAGAGCGAGCGTGAATACTGGCGGACAGGTTTTTACTCTCAAACAAGGAGCTGAAGTACTGAACGCTGCGCGGGAGATCCAGTAAAATCATTGGTTCACTGACCAGATCTTTCAGGCCCAGTTCGCGCTTTTTTGCCAACGGGTGTTTTGTGGCAACCAGCACATACGGCGGCAGATCTGCCAGCGCTTCAAAGCTCATGTCTTCCTGTGCGGGCAGGTCGTAAGTGATCGCCACATCAATATCGACTTGCCGAAGCATTTTTAACATATCTTCGTGGCCACCTTCCGAGGTCACCACGGTGACACCCGGGTTTTCACTCGTGAATGTGTGCGCTAATTGCGGTGCGAGCATAGGTGCGAGCGTGATCATACAGCCCACCGACAGTTGCCCCCGAATTTCGTTATTTAACTCGCTGGCAACAGCATAAAGCCCTTCTCCCTGCTTCAGGAATAGCTTTGCTTCATGCAGCATACGACGGCCACTGGTAGTTAAGGATAACCCCTGTGCATGATGCCTGACAAAAAGCTGCAACTGCAGTTCGGATTCAATGTGCGAAATGGCAGACGAAATTGATGGTTGGGATATAGCTATTTTCTCGGCTGCCAGTTTGATACTGCCCGCTTCTCCGGCGGCAACAAAATACTCAAGTTGTTTGATCGTGAAGCGCATGTTTCTATTGGTTCGCTACCGGGTTACAGCTTTCGTTGGAAATGCTATGTGTAACGTACGCAGCGATAGAAGCGTCACTGAGCATGCCGTAACTATCAGGTCTTTCTCTCATTGATCATCGTCAGGGATGACAGCAGTCCCGTCTATCTCGACCAGCCATTCAGGGCGGGCCAGCGCCTGTACCACCAGCCCGGTAGATACCGGATGTACTCCCTTTATGTACTCACCCATGGTTCGGTATACCGCCTCACGGTGGCGCACATCGGTAATGTACACAACGACTTTCACCAGGTGTTCCATTCTGCCGCCACATTCTTCAATTAACTGCTTAATGTTTTGCATTACTTTGTGGGTTTGCTCAACGGGATCATGACTGTCCAGATTCACCGCATCATCGAGATTTTGCGGGCACTGGCCCCGCAGAAAGATCATGGTTCCTCGTGCAACTACTGCCTGACATAAATCATTATCGAGCTTTTGCTCGGGATAAGTTTCTTTGGTATTAAACTTTCGAACTCTTGTGTGGGTCATGGTTGTCTCTGATCTACAGTGCCATTTTGGCGGGTGCTAACGTTTCAGGGTGATAGTTAATGTACGAACGCTGCTTGACTATTTGATCGGCCAGGTACTTTGCATCATGCCAGACTCCCCATATAAAAGCGGAGCCCCGACGTGACTGCCAGGGCAGGCCGAGAAAGTAGATCCCCGGTTCGGCAGACACACCTCGCTCGTGTATCGGTTTACCGTTTTCGTAAAAAACATCTGCATCGAGCCAGCCATAGTCAACGGCGTAACCTGTTGCCCAGATCACGGAAGTGATACCCGCTTCTTTCAGGTTGAGTTCGCGAATCGGTGTGGTGACACAATCGGGGTCCGGGTCGATGCGATGCGCGTCAGCCTCTGGTGGCAGGTCAAGTCCGTTACGCTCAATATAGGCATCAGCCTCACGTAACAGCGATAAGTAATTGGCATCGCCCTCGGCGATATTGTCTGCAAGGTCGGCGGCAAAAGAGACAGTGCCATCCTCGAACGAATCAGTCAGTCCTACCAGGATCATGCCTTTCATAGCAAGGCGCCGAAAATCAACAGTAAAACCGCCGTGTGAACCGCTTACTGCGATAGTCACGTGTTCTTTGCCGGGCTCCATTGTTGTGGTGTCCCACTTACCCAGAACGCCAAGCCACCAACAGAAATCACGACCGCGATAACTGCGCGGCGGCCTTTGGTGTGGTCCGACTGACAGGTATACTTTTTTGTTGGCGCGCATCAGTTCATCTGCAATCTGGGATCCGGAGGAACCCGCCCCCACCACCAGCACTGCACCTTCAGGTAACTGCTGCATATTGTGGTAAAGATTGGAGTGTAACTGTAGAACATCGGCTGTTGTCGGGATGATCGGTGGAATTACCGGGCGCTGAAACGGGCCGGTTGCAGCAACGATATTCTCTGCCTCCAGTCGGCCCTCTGAAGTTTCAATTTCAAAACCTTGAGCCGCGTCTTTTTTTCGTACCGACTGCACCTCTACGCCGCATCGAATGGGGGCATTGATCATTTTTGCGTATTGTTCAAAATACCGCGTAACACTGTCTTTAGAGGCAAAGCCGTCAGCTGCGACGTCACTGAATTCCATGTTCGGAAATCGATCGTGCCATGCCGGGCCATTTGCCATAAGGGAGTCCCATCGCTCGGTACGCCATCTTTCCGCTATTCGGTTTTTCTCGAGTACCAGGTGTGGCTCTCCGCAATTGCTCAGGTGCTCGCTCATGGCGATGCCGGCCTGTCCACCTCCAACAATCAGTGTTCCTGTTTTTTCAACCGACATCTGTGCACCTCGCATTCCCGAACAGGTAGATTATCCCCCTGTTGCCCTGTTTTGAAAAATATTCGTTTCCAATGCTTTGGTTTAATATTTTTAAACCAATGGTTCGGGGTATATTATCAAAAAAGGCGATCAGGTACCCCATGAGTAAGCGATCAGGCGCAGCGCCCGGCCGGGGTCGATATTGCAGCCTCTATACATTGAAAATGCTGCGCGGTATTCTAGCGATGCGGCAACGCGTAGTTTGAGTGAAATTTTAGGAGTAACTGATAGTGAGAAATTTTAGAAATCTTTTTATAACGGCGGCAATCGGACTGCTTTTGCTGGTACTGTCTGGCTGTGATAGCAGTGATTCCAGTCCATCGAATCTGGCACCGGAATCAATTGCAGGCAAAACCTACAGTATTGCAATTAGCGCTGGTGCTGGAGTTTTCGCTTCTGCCGGTACAGTAACGATAGCTGTGTCTGAAACGGAAGGCACCTATGAACTGACCGGCGACGGCATCAATTCCGGAAACTCTACCGGCACCTTTGAATATGCTGCGGTGGGTAATAGTGCTGCAATTTCAGTTCAGGATTCAGTTTTTGGCGAAGGCACATTCTCTTTGGCCTTTACTGATGTAAATACAGGCACCTACAGCGCGACTATTGTAGCGGATCCTGCATCCTCACAAAGCGGCGTATTTACTGAGGTAGAGTAGTGACGCTCGGTAATGTGGTGTGGCTTCGGTAGCGTAAATATGGCACTGCTGCGAGGTATCTGCCATGCAGCGCGGTCACTTCTGCCACTTTTCGGCTTTCATGTTTCAAGTGATCAGGCATGTTGTACATTGCATGCCTGATTGACATAAAGGATGAGTATCCGCTCTGAAATAACAGCACTCGAAGTAGAGCTAACAGTGGCCTCTGAGGGCCCCATCCTGCGTGGGGTCCTGCGCTTTTTCGCCACGCGAACACCGGTTGCAGCAGTAATCATTCACCCGGGTTCGGGGCCAACTGACCGGGATGGCAATAGCCGCACAGGTTTGAACACCGACTGTTATAAGCAGTTGGCTGAGTGTATAGCACTCAGGAACATCGCCGTATTGTGTATCGATAAGCGCGGGGTAGGTCAAAGCAAGTCGGCGGAAATTTCTGAAGAACAGTTGAGTATAGACGATTACGCCACTGATCTTTTGCGCTGGCAAAACTGGTTAAAAACGCGTTGTGAAGTACCGGTCTATTTGATTGGGCACAGTGAGGGTGCGTTGATCGCAATGCTCGCTGCTCGACAAGCGCAAAGCACGGCCGCCATCATACTGCTATGCGCGACCAGTACCCGTTTGCACTTGCTTTTACTGGAGCAATATCAAAAGAATTCACCCGCCATAGCAGTCAGTGCGAGGCGCATAATAGATCGGTTGCTCGCCGGACACACCAATATTGAATGCCCACCAGAATTGATGACTGCTTTGCGACCTTCCGTTCAGCCCTACATGGCAAGTGTGATGAAATACGACCCTTGTCAGGTGATATCGGAGTTGAGGCTTCCGTGTCTGATCGTTAGTGGTTCGCATGATGTGCAAGTTGAAGCGGAGGACACGCAGCGTCTGGTTGAGGGCGCTTACATGGCTGACTACACTTGCATCGAAGGTATGGGACACACTTTAAAAATGGCACACCAGGCTACCGATAGCCATGATTCTTATCGAGACCCGTCAATGCCGGTTTCTACTGAGTTGGTTGAGCGTATTTGCCAATTTATAAACGCCAACACAGGGTAAATTTGCAGTCGCAACCTTGCCGGGGTCACCATAAAACTACACCTCGATAAATCAATCGAATTGCAACCAGCGTTATCAGCCATTTGAAGACCAGCCGAAAAGTGTATTCCGATACGCGATGCGTTACCCGTTTGCCAGCTACGGTTCCGGCAAAGCCCGCAATGGTGGCGCAGATGATGTGCGGCCAGTAGTCACGATAGTCAAAGCCGTGCGCAATATACCCTGTCAGTTTAAATACATCCATGCATAACAGGCAGGCAGCCAGCGTGCCTGTAATTTGAAGCTTGGTAAGTGATGTCCTTAATATGGTCGGCTGCAATAGTGTGCCTACGCCGAACACTGTGCCAAGGAATGAATGGGCAACACCGACGGGTAGAAAGACCGGATTTAAAGTCTGTTTTTCTGCCAGTGGTGTGTGTTCTGTCGCAGTGCTAGCGGATGGAAGCCTGGCGGATACCGTACTCTTTGAGCTGGTGTACTGCGGCCCCGTGATGTGTGACCCCGAGTTTTGTGGGCCCGTGTTTTGCGACCCCGTGTTTTGTGAGCCTGTGTTTTGCGAAAAGCGAGGCATCCAGATCAATATCAACAGAAATAGCCCGAGTAATAACGCGATTGTCGCCTCTGGCAGAGTAACAAATACAGTGCTGCCTATTGCAACGCCAAAAACACTGCCGATAACAAACAGACCAACAATTGGCCAGTAAATGTGATCTTTAAAATAGACAATGCGTGCGGCGAGAGATGCAAAAGCGAACGCCGATTGCAATGGAATAGCGATAGCCAGGGGAAATATAAAAGAGCTCGTTGCCAGAATGATATAAATGCCACCGGTGGCAAATGCTGCATTGATGAATGATGCAAGCAAACTGCCGATGGTGACGACCAGCAACTCCAGGGTCATGCGTGTGGGAGTGGATGTGACAAGAAGTGGTGCATCAGAAAGGCCTGTTGTCAGTTCAGTTTATCGAGTCTGTTTGTCGAATGCCTGCTGTCCAGGAATTCGGCGCTGTGCATGTGGTTACGGGCGGGGCTGGCAAAGCAGCACTTCTGTCACAGATGTTCTATGGACTAAGGTCTGACCATGGTAGCATCAGACTGTCGCCATTGTGTGGCGGACCAATACCATTTCCAGAGGAGCCCCCATGCCTGTTATCGAGCAGATAAAGAACAATGCAGACCAAATAACCGCTATCAGGCGCGACCTGCACGAGCACCCCGAACTGGGAATGGAAGAGGTGCGTACGTCCGGTATTGTTGCAGACTTGTTGCAGGAGTGGGGCATAGAAACTCACACCGGCATTGGCAAAACCGGTGTGGTGGGGGTGCTAAAAGGCAAGGGCGAAGGTCGCACCATCGGTCTGCGTGCCGATATGGATGCACTGCCAATAGAGGAAAAAACAAACCTGCCGTTTGCCTCTAAAACACCGGGTGTTATGCATGCCTGCGGCCACGATGCGCACACAGCAATGTTACTTGGAGCCGCACGCTATCTGTCTGAAACACGAGATTTTTCAGGCACAGCAGTATTTATTTTTCAGCCTGCCGAAGAGGGGCTGGGTGGCGCCCGGGCCATGCTTGCTGACAAACTGTTTGATCGGTTTCCCTGCGATGAAATTTACGGCATGCACAATATGCCCAGTGGTGAAGCCGGCAAGGTCGGAGTGAAGCCAGGCGAGGCGATGGCAGGTGCTGACTTCTTTGACATCACCATTCGGGCTTCCGGCTCACATGCGGCAATGCCGCACCAGTCGATTGATCCGATAGTGATTGGCGCTTCACTGGTGCAGCAGTTACAAACGATAGTCAGTCGCAATGTACCGGCAACGGAACCACTGGTGCTGTCGGTAACGCAGATTCATGCGGGTGCCGCCTACAACGTGATACCGTCAGATTGCACGATCTCCGGCACTATGCGGTACTTCGATACCGAGCTTGCCAATACCGTTCGTCAGCGCATGCGCGACCTGTGCAAGGGTATGGAGGCGGGTTACGGTGTTGAGATAGATGTTGAGAATCGCGAGATCTTCGATGTGCTGGTTAATGATGAAAACCTGTCTCAGGTAATGCTTGATATAGCAGCGGATGTTGTCGGCAGCGAAAACGTAGCAGAAACCCGCGGGGTTAGAACCGGGTCGGAAGATTTTGCAGACATGTTGCGCGTGATACCGGGCGCCTATTGTACGGTGAGTCACATGGGTGATCTGCCGCTGCACAATGATGGTTTTTTTCTTGATGAAGAGATATTGCCCGTTGGTGCTTCTATCTACGCACGTCTTATTGAGCAACGCACGCAAGCGTAACGCACTAATCCGGAGGAACAACCATGCAATTTAAACAGCTGCCGTTTGACAGTGATGCAATGCTTAAAGGTCTGCAGCCGTGGATTGAGTGCGAAAGTCCGACGCACGATGCCGCGGCGGTAGATCGTATGATTGATCTGGCGTCCTATGATCTGGCAGCAAGTGGTGCCAGTGTTGAGCGCATACCGGGTCGGTCTGGTTTTGGCGGTTCAGTGCGTGCGACCTTTCCTCACTCCGATCAGGGGCAGCCCGGAATATTGATTGCCGGGCACATGGATACCGTGCACCCGGTTGGAACACTCGATGTGTTGCCCTTCAAACGCAAAGGCGGTCAATGCTGGGGACCGGGAATTCAGGACATGAAGTCCGGTAACTATTTATCGCTTGAGGCGATACGACAACTACGTGCTGCATCCATTGATACGCCACTGCCCATCACTGTGTTGTACACACCTGATGAGGAAGTCGGCACGCCGTCAACTCGTGAACTGATAGAAGCAACAGCTGCGCAGAATAAATATGTACTTGTGCCCGAACCGGCCCGGCCTGATGGCGGGGTCGTGTGGGGGCGCTATGCCATAGCCCGCTACTATCTGGAAACCGTAGGCGTGCCGATACACGCAGGTGTTGATCCAAGGCTCGGACACTCCGCTATCAAAGAGATGGCACGGCGTATTCTGCAGGTTGAAGAGATGACATCTGACGACTGCACGTTTTCAGTCGGCGTCATACACGGTGGTGAATGGGTAAACTGCGTTGCATCGTCGTGCAAAGCCGAGGTGCTGTCGATGGCTAAGCGACAACAGGACCTGGATGCAGGTGTTGAAAAGATGATGGCGCTAAACGACGCAACTGCAGATGTCGAGTTCAGGGTGACGCGCAATGTTACCCGGCCTGTATGGGAGCCTGATGCGGGTTGTAAGGCGCTGCATGCTCATGCGGCGGAATTGGCCGGTGATCTTGGCTTTGATTTGCCCGCGTCGATGGCCGGCGGTGGTTCCGATGGCAACTTTACCGGCGCCATGGGTATTCCGACACTCGATTCATTAGGTGCCCGGGGTGCCGGGCTGCACACGCTTAACGAGCATATTGAAGTCGACAGTCTGGCGGAAAGAGGTAAGTTGATGGCGGGGTTACTGGCGACGCTTGCGTAACGCGATCTGCCCGGAAATCGTGAGCGGTGGTAGATTGTTTAATCGGTGAAAATGCGGGCAATCTCGGGCCAAAACGCCG
>CALGNZ010000051.1 GCA_937957915.1 uncultured Granulosicoccaceae bacterium
GGGGATAACGCCATCACCGGCTTGAAAGGTCCAGCCTTTATCTGCCATGTACCAGTGCACCACTGATACCGGAATCATCTTCTCCAGGCCTTTGAGCGCACGAAATATCAACGTCCGATGCGCCCATGGGCAGGCAAGCGACACATACAGGTGATAGCGATCCGGTTCCGCTTTAAAGCCCGCATCGCCAGTGGGGCCGGCCGCACCATCCGCGGTTATCCAGCTGCGAAACTGCGGTAGCTTACGAACAAACCGTCCACCACTTGACTCGGTGTCGTACCACTGATCAACCCACTGGCCGTTTTGTAAAAGTCCCATATTATTCGCTGTGTTTTGTCTTTATGAAGATGCACTGCACGAGAAAATGCTGCTGTCTAGCGTATCACCCCTGCAAACCGGACGCCGCTTAAATCAGCCATCTCGCGCTTCCAGGTCGTGATATCGTCGACGCAAAATTTTGATAAATGATCATGACCACATGCACGCGACAGTACCTGCATTAGTTCCACACTGGCACTGAAATAGCGCGCAAGCTTTTCAGCACTGCTTTGCACATGTAGCCGCGCACGCAATTCGGATTTCTGTGTAGCCACACCGGCAGGACAGTTATTCGAGTTGCACATTCGGGCGGCAATACAACCCACAGCCTGCATCGCAGAGTTTGACACCGCTATCGCATCGGCACCCATTGCCATTGCTTTTACAAAGTCTTCAGCGACACGCAATCCACCGGTAATAACCAGCGTTACTTCCCCACCCGTTTTCGCATCAAGGTGTTTCCGTGCGCGCGCCAGTGCCGGAATAGTGGGAACTGAAATGTTATTGCGAAATAGCAGTGGAGCCGCGCCGGTGCCACCGCCTCTGCCATCAAGAATAATGTAATCGGCGCTGGCATCCAGTGCAAAATCGATATCGTCTTCAATGTGATTGGCCGATAGCTTGAAACCGATCGGTATACCGCCCGACCGCTCGCGTACTTCATCTGCCAGTTTTCGAAAATCAGCCACGGTATGGAGATCGGGAAATGTCGAGGGGGAAATCGCATCCTGCCCCGGCTGCAAACCACGAACTTCAGCGATCTTGCCCTGCACCTTATCACCGGGCAAGTGTCCGCCAGTACCGGTCTTGGCACCCTGCCCGCCTTTAAAGTGAAACGCCTGCACTCGCTCTACCAGCTCCGGCTTCCAGCCAAACCGCGCTGACGCAAGTTCATAGAAGTAGCGTGAATTTTCCGCCTGCTCTTCGTTGAGCATACCGCCCTCACCGGAGCAGATACCGGTACCGGCAAGCTCGGCGCCGCGAGCCAGCGCGGTTTTCGCCTCCTCAGACAATGCACCGTAGCTCATGTCTGATACGAACAACGGTATATTCAGAGACAAGGGCTTGTTGGCACGCGGACCAATGGTAACGCCAGTGGCCACTGCATGACCGTCGAGCAGAGGCTTGCGTGCCATTTGCGCCGGTAATACCTGAATGTCGTCCCAGTGCGGTAAGTCCTTACGCGGCACACCCATCGACCCCATTTCGCCGTGGTGGCCGAGTTTACTGAGACCATCACGTGCCAGCTCATGAATTCTCGCTACGGTCGGTTCTTCAGGTGTTGGCACCGCATCCGGAACACTGTCTTTGCCAGTTGCCGGTGCCGGCGCAGCATCACCAACAGACAACGCCCCCAGACTTGCATGGGTACCGTCGCAGAATGGCGCATTGCCACTCGATTTACATTGGCACAATGCCACGTCACCAGATTTATCAGCGTTAAACTTTAACGGCGTTATTGACGTACCCCGGTGCGAACCGTCGCAAAACGGTTGCGCCTTTGAGCGCCCGCAACGACACCAAAAGTATTCTTTACCCGCTTCTAAAGTCACCTTTGCAGGCTCTTTTGCCGCAACAATTGCGGAGTCTTCAGTCTTCATTTGTGAAGTGCCCTTTTTTGTATTGTCCATGAACTATTGTGGCTAACGGTTAGATTAGTTATCGACACCGAAGGGAAACTGGTGCCGTGCGGAAATCGCTACAACACCCGCCAGAATACCCAGTACCAGTGCCGGTACAGCTGACGGCCCGAGGATAAAAATATGTGCGAACACGGCCCCGATCATGGTGCAGGTCAGTAACGCGGCAGCAATAAATTGAAGTCCGGGTACCCATAGTAAAATTGCCGACCCGAGCTCGATAGCGCCAGTCAGATAACGAAACCAGTGCCCCACACCAACGGCCTCAAAAGTCTGAACCATCATCTCCACCCCGGCCAGTTTCGCCACCCCTGCGGCAGCAAACGCAAGCGTCAGCAAAGCCTTGATCACCAGCAATCCGTGAACTTTTATTTTTGCAGTCATACAACTTTCCCCAATGGCAACGCCGCTAATTTCGGCACGTGTTGCATAGTAATGGGTTAAAATAATTTGAATAGATACGATTTATCGAATATATAGTTCTAAATATTCGAACACTAACAGACCATCATGGGCGACATAGAAGATCTGCGTGCTTTTGTGCATATTGTTGAGCAGGGCAGCATTGGCAAAGCAGCGGAACAAACAGGGGTTGCCAAATCCGCGATGAGCCGCAAATTGCGCCTGCTCGAAGAGAGAATGCAAACAGAGCTCATCACCCGCACCTCACGACAGTGGTCTCTGACCGAAGCCGGGCGCGAATACTACGACCGTGGCGTCGGCCTCATCAGCGCGTTTGATGAATTTGAAGCCTCGGTTCGCAATGAGAACATGGCGGTCAGAGGCGATGTTCGCCTGTCAGTACCGCTGTACTTTGGCAAAGTCAGCCTGACACCGCACCTGTTGCAGTTTGCGTCTAAGCATCCTGATGTGCATCTGAATATTGATTTCAGTGATCGACTGGTCGATGTGATTAACGAGAACTTTGATCTGGTGATACGCATTTCCGACCTGCCAGACTCATCGTTTATTGCGCGCAAGTTGTGCGAGACCCGCCACATCTATTGCGCAAGCCCCGACTACCTCAGCAACAGCACGCCGATCAACGAACCTAACGACATACGCAACCACCGCATTATTCAATTCGGCTCCGCGAAAAGACCAAAATGGAGCTTCACCTCTGCCAGCGGTAAAACAACCACCGTATCCCTGAGTGCTTCGATGAATTCACATGATGGCGAGTTTTTGATAGACGCCGCGGAGTGCGGCCTGGGTATTGTCAGGGTGCCGGATTTTCTCGCCCGAACCTCACTCGACAACGGTCGCCTGATACAGATTCTAAAACCCTTTGATCTAAAACCTCGTGGTATTTATATTGTCTACCCCTCCGCGCGCTATCTGCCGCAGCAGACTCGTGTACTCATGGAATTTTTGCTCAGCGGTGTTGGAGACAGTTGTTAGGTATGTCCGGGGGGTATCTCCCTGTCACGACTACTGCCGTCACTATCACTGCCATTGAGATCCTGATTTGCGTCGGGCAGTTGATGATCGAGCATCCATTGATCGCCAATAATCGGATCTTCTTCGTATTCTTCCTCTTCCCGTTCCCATGAATAGGTTTTTCTGACAGGTTTCGGATCCCATTGGCGGAACAAAATTGCGCAGACGGCGCCACCCAGCGCACCGAACAGATGGTACTCAAACGACACACCGGGCTTTTGCGGGAAGATGGTCCAGAACATAGTGCCGTACATAAAAAACGCCACCATCAGCAATGCACTTGAACGGTTATCACCACGCAGGATTCCGGCAACCACCAGAAAGAAAAACATGCCGTGATTGATACCACTGGCGCCGATATGAAAACTCGACCGTGCAAAAAACCAGACCCCAAGGCCTGACACGATCCAGACAATGCCCAGCACCCACCAGCGCGATTTGGGATAGCCGTATATCAACATACTGCCCAGCAACATCACCGGCAGCGTGTTACTCAGCACATGTTGTAGCGAACCATGAATAAGCGGCGCGGTAATAACCCCGATCAGTCCGCCCGGTGTTTGGGGGTAGACGCCTAAATGGGAAACGCTGAAGCCGAGTAACTCTTCTCCAAGCTTTATCGACCATATCAGCAACGCGAAGCCACAGGCCAGAAAGATACTGTCCTGTAGCGAGAGGTTCTTATCCATCAACCCGATCTTGGGGCTAAAAAGTATTTTTAAAGGGTGCGCTCAAGGTGTACAGCCTGGATCGTGAAGCAGCTGCATGTGACGGAGCAATGTGTGACAGGGCAATATGCGACAGAGCAATATGTGACAGGGCAATATGTGACAGGGCAATAGGCCTGGGTGCGATGGCGGTCATTAATCACTGTAGGAACATACCAGCAAAAATTACAGATACTCGGCACGCCGCGCAGGCAACGTCCACAGCTTATTGATGTTAAAACCGCTAATAAAGACAAAAACGAAAAGTTTTAACACCTGCGATATAGCTACTTGTGTTTCCCTTTATTTCAGTTTTAGCGCGGTTCGCGTCACTCACCAACACCCTGCGTCGAGCTTTTTTAAAGAGACGGGGCAATTTAACCAGGATTCGAGCGCGCAATAATTCCGTCAAAATCACCCCCCTTTGGCAAGGTGCCAAAAGCGCCACAGTAGCGATTGCCAAGGCGTGACGAGCAAAACGCATCAGCGACGGCATCGGGTGCATGCTGCGTCAACAACGCTCCCTGCAGAGTTAACGCCATCGATTCGGTAACGGAGCGCATGCGACTTTCCAGATCATCGTGGTCCGCCAGATCATCTTTTAGCTGATTGATTGCCCGATCGAGATTGTTATTGCCACCTCTAGCTTGTTCTATTTCGTCAATTAGTGCATCGAGTGATTCGGTTTCCCTGCCCATAGCGCGCATGACATCAAGCCCCATGATATTGCCGGAACCTTCCCATATAGAATTAAGTGGCGCTTCACGGTACAGCCGCGGCATGATGCATTCTTCGACATAGCCAGGGCCGCCGTGACATTCCAGTGCTTCAACCACCAGTGGCGGACAACGCTTGGTGTTCCAGTATTTTGCCACGGTAGTACCGATACGAGCGAAGGCCGCTTCCGCAGGCTGATCACTGTTGTCAATGGAACGCGCGACGCGCAAGCCCATCGCCAGCGCACCTTCAACTTCAAGAGCCATGTCTGCCAACACATTTTTCATCAATGGCTGATCGATTAAACGCTTGCCAAATGCAGATCGATGACTGGCGTGGTGCAGCGCCTGCACCAGTGCCTGGCGCATGATACCCGCCGATGACATTGCACAGTACAAACGGTTGCCGCTAACCATATCGATGATGGTACGGATGCCACGCCCCTCTTCACCTACCATTACGCCATAGGTATCCTGAAATTCCATTTCACTTGATGCATTGGATCGGTTACCGAGTTTGTCTTTCAGTCTCTGCAGAAACAGATTATTGCGCGTGCCATCGGGTTTCCAGCGTGGAACCAAAAAACACGAAATACCCATCGCATCGGTTTTTGCTAACACCAGAAAAGCATCACACATCGGTGCCGAGCAAAAGAACTTGTGACCAGTTATCAAATAGTCGGCACCTATACCGGTGCCTGCACCGGCTGGTAACGCTACGGTCGAGTTGGCACGCACATCTGAACCCCCCTGTTTCTCTGTCATGAACATACCGATCAGCGCGCCCCGTTTATCGGCGGCCGGAATATCGCGCTGGTCGTATTCAGAAGACAGCAACCGCGGCATCCACACAGACTCAAGCGCCGGCGTGCTGCGCAGGGTTGGCACGACTGAATAGGTCATTGCCATCGGGCACATGATGCCGCCTTCCGGCTGACAAAACTGATACGTAAGAATCGACTGCGCAACATGCCCGGCATTGCCCTCGTGTGCCCACGCGTAGCTATGCGCCTGATGTGCGACCGCCAGATCCAACAGGTCATGATAAGCCGGATGAAATTCAACAGCATTCAGGCGCATGCCATACCGATCAAAGGCGCGTAACTCGGGGCCGTGCCGATTAGCCTGATTAGCTAACTCAAAGGTATTGTCTCGACCAGCAGCGCTACCTGCGCGCGCTAAATGTTCTGCATGAGCACCAGCCCCCTGAAGCGCTGCCCAATGACGCAATGGCGCATCATCAGCCCACAAATCCTGATCACCCATATGTGGCGGCATATTAGTAACCGTGTGGGTGGGTAATTTCTGCTGTGGTTTTAGTGGATTCAAGATGGCCCGCTCGAGTAAGCTGATTATTGATTATCAGGATCTCCGTGCGCTTGTGCAATATCCAGCCTGGTTGATCTGCTGCAGTAGCAATCTTGGTGTATGTTTCAGGACAGCTGTGCCGAAAATTAACCAGTGAATTCGCCATTAACAAACGAAGAACGTAGACCGCGCCTATTCGATGCTTACGCAATCATCCGGAACACCGCTGACTTCATCCATCGCGCACCGCGTGTGCTGCTGTTTTGCAAAAAAACAATTCTGCACCTCCGATTTACGGACTCTGCGCCACTCAATTCAGATCTTCAAACAGGCACTCCTCAGGTCACTGAAAATGATTCGGCGTTCACCAGTGGTTTTTGCTTGCTGATCACCTGTGGTTTCGCACCAGACAAGCAGAGCCTATAGCAATTAAAGAGGCAACTCGGTGGTATCTTTTATTTCCTCAAGTACAAAGCTGGCACTCACATCACTCATGGGTACGCGTTTTATCAATCGCTGATAGAACGCATCGTAACCAGCCACAGAGTCCACCCGAACACGAAGCACGTAGTCCAGATCACCACTCATGCGCCACGCAGCGACTACCTCTGGCATTTCCATTACTGCGTCGCGAAACTGCTCCAGCCATCCGGCTTCATGCCGATTTGTTCTTACCTGCACCAGCGCGACCAGCGGCAGACCCACTTTTTTCGGATCAAGCAATGCCACACGCCGCACGATCAGCCCGTCATCCTCGAGCGTACGGACTCGCCGCCAGCAGGCGTTGCGGGAAAGAGACACCTTTTCGGCAAGTTGCTCAATACTGATCGAGGCATCTTTTTGCAGAAAATCGAGTATTGATCGATTTTTCGCATCGAGTGATTCATTCATATTGGGATAATATCCCATTAATGTTCGCAAATAGCGGATATTTTAGCCAAATTTCCCACCAACATTGGCCGATACTACCGTCATACCGCAAGCCACCGGAATTACGCTCATGCCCACTGAATCACAATCCATTCGCTCCGCACTGACATCACCTGTAAAAGCAGCTTTCCTGGAGCATCCCAACTCCCTTGGCGAGAGCTACTTTCAGCATCAGCGAGCGGCACTGGGTTTCTCCGGCTATCTCGCTGTCACTGCCATGGCGGCTCTTGTTCATGCGATTTTGCCCTGCCTGTGTGAAACCACCGCCAGAACCCGAATTGCGGCACTGAATGACAAGCTTCAAAACAGAAACCCTCAAGCCAGCAACAAAGCAGGCGAAACGGGCAGATACTAGTGTGTGCAGACTCGCGGCATGGCTCGGCCCAGAAATTCGGCTTGAAGATTTAATTCTAAAACCGCCACACTCCCTGATAGAACAAAGTCAGGCTGCCACCGAATCTAAGCTGGCAGTAAATGGCGACGGCTACGGGTTCGCATGGTATGCAAAGGATGGTCGCCTTGGCGTGTACCGGGATGTGTTGCCCGCCTGGGGTGACTCGAACCTGTCGAGTCTTGCAACAATGATCACGTCCCAGTTGGTATTGGCTCATGTACGAGCATCAACGTATGGCCAGGTATCTCGCAGCAACTGCCACCCGTTTACCTCCTCCAACTGGAGCTTTATGCATAACGGCCAGATAGCGAATTTTGGCTGTTATCGTCGTACCCTGGAGACCAGGCTGTCAGACCAACTGTATGCACAACGAACAGGCAATACCGATTCAGAATGTTTGTTCATGCTGTTGCTCGAGCACGGACTGGAGCAAAACGTTCACAAGGCCGTTGATTCGGTACTGCAGTTATTAAGCAGCGTTACAGAGCAATGCCGACAACCAACCCGGGTGTCAGCGGTCTTTAGTGACGGCGACCAGTTGTTTGCATTGCGGGTATCAAGCGACCGAAAAAGCCCGACACTCTACGTCAAACGCAGCAACAGCGGCGGCGTGGTACTGGCTTCAGAGCCATTGGATAAAGCGGCAAACGACTGGTGCGCAGTTGAAGAAGGATCGTTGTTAACAGTCAACCGCCATACGCAAAGCAGTTACAGCGTTTCCTTATAGTCCACAGTGTTTACGCTTAAAAAAGCTGTATATGCTTAATTAAATAGTGCACAAGCATTACCCGGTGCGTTAACGCGAACGAAAAATTTAACCGTCACCACAGATCACGGCACCGGGTTAGTCAAACCCGTGACTACGCCCTGAGCACTCGCTGGATTGGTGCTGTTCGCGTCCAGGCTGGTCACTCACCGACACCCTGCGTCCGGTTGCAAAAAAGACTTTTCGTTAGTTTTCATCTTTTCAAAGATGAAGGCCCCCGGCAGGGGTGTCCTATTTGCGCTTCCCAATGGAGAAACATGCCGCAGGTATCCCCAAAGCTGAACAGCCACAAAAAGGCTTTTGCATACCTGCGTTACCGCTAATGGACTGGCCAGCGGTATAATGGCGACTGAGTGGTCACAACCCGAGCGGGCTTGTCCGGGAATATCAATTTTAACAGGCAATGCAAAATACAATGGCATCTGAACAAGAACTGGTAGACATGCTGAGTCGCGTTATCAGTGACGACGCAATCCTTCGCTCCAATCAGGTTGTCGCGCTGGATCCGGGCTGGGACGCCGGCAACACCGGAGCAGGAGTCGCTGTACGCCCGCGAAACACCGAAGAAGTCAGCGCTGTACTGAAAGCGTGCAACGATCAAAGCATACCTGTAGTAACCCATGGCGGACGAACCGGGTTAGCCGGTGGTGCTATCTCTATTCCCGGTCAGATCATCATGTTGACAGATCGACTGCAAGGCGGCATTGACATTGACCCCATCGAACGCGTGGCACTGGTGTCGTCAGCAGTGACGCAACAGGCACTGCAGGAAGCTGCGGCCGAGCACAACCTGTCACTGGGTATCGATACTGCTTCACGCGGGTCGGCCACCATCGGCGGCATGATTTCAACCAATGCCGGCGGTATGGAAGCTTTTCGGCACGGCATGATGCGCCAGCGACTGCTGGGCATCGAAGCGGTACTAGCAGATGGCTCGGTGATATCAGACCTGACACGCGTGCCAAAAGCCAATGAAGGCTACGACCTGAAGCAGTTGTTTTGTGGCGCGGAAGGCACACTCGGTGTTGTCACCCGTGCTGTTATTAAGCTGGAATCCGCAGAACCGGAAAGCAACACCACATTGCTGGCGGTACCAGGGGCTGCAGCGGCGTTGCGAGTTATGCGGGCTGTACAACAAAGCGGCGGGCTACTGCTGTGCGAACTGATGTGGCACGACTATGCCGCCAAAGTCGCCGAGGGTACCGGACTGACTAACGTACTTGCCTTTTGCGATGATGCCCCGGCCTATCTTGTCGTTGAAAGCTCCCTTGCTGAAGATCCATTGCTGGAACTACTCGAGCCATTTTTCGACAATGGCGATGTGCTCGATGCGGTAATGGCAAAGTCCAAAAGCGAAAGCGCCAACATCTGGCGCATCAGGGAAGACAGCCAGGCCGCCTATCAGCAATTAAAAAACCCGGCGCTGTTCGATATTTCAGTTCCACTCGGCCAGCTCGATGAATACATGAAAGGCCTGCAAAACAGCCTGCAAAACATGCAGGGTGACATAGAACTGCAGGCACTGGCTCATCTGGGAGATGGCAACCTGCACTTATCCATGGGGCGTGATGAACCATGGAGTGAAGAGGAAACACAAGCACTTGGCATGGCAGTAGAACAAGGCGTAAAAGAAATGGGAGGCGCTGTATCAGCAGAACACGGCATAGGCCTCGCAAAGCTGGATATCTTCGGGCGCAATACCACCGATGCGAATCTAAAAGCGATGGCTGCAATCAAG
>CALGNZ010000052.1 GCA_937957915.1 uncultured Granulosicoccaceae bacterium
GTACCGCGCAACAGTTCACCTCGACTAGCCAAGGCAAGCATCCGTGGCGAACCAGCCACAGATCGACCGAAGCAAGGCTTTGGAAACCCGCAGCGTCAGCAAGACCAATCACCGCAGACTCGCTCACGCGTCGGATTTCCAATTGATCCAACCTCAGCACTGACTCAAACCGAGTGCCGCACAACAGTTCGCCACGTCTAGCCTCGGAGCCAGCATCCGTGGCGAACCAGCCACAGATCGACCGAAGCAAGGCTTTGGAAACCCGCAGCGTCAGCAAGACCAATCACGCAGACTCGCTCACGCGTCGGATTTCCAATTGATCTAACCTCAGCGCTAACCCGCAACCGAGTGCCGCAAAACAGTTCGCCACGTCTAGCCTCGGAGCCAGCATCCGTGGCGAACCAACCGCAGATCGACCGAAGCAAAGCTTTGGAAACCCGCAGCGTCAGCAAGACCAATCACCGCAGACTCGCTCACGTGTCGGATTTCCAATTGATCTAACCTCAGCACTAACACGCAACCGAGTGCCGCAAAACAGTTCGCCACGTCTAGCCTCGGAGCCAGCATCAGTGGTGAACCAGCCACAGATCGGCTGACGCAAGGCTATGGAAACCCGCAGCGTCAGCAAGACCGAATCTCACGTACTCGCTCACGCGTCGGATTTCCAATTAATCTAACCTCAGCACTGACTCGTACCGAGTGCCGCGCAACAGTTCACCTCGACTACCCCCCATCCGCAAGGAACGCCCGCCCCACCCGAAACACAAAGATAATCAGAATAGTTACAACACACCACTATTAACATTACTTATAATAGTCAGATGGATAACTATAAATCCAATGCCGGACAAAACCAGTATCGCCAGCTGCGCGCTTTCTGCGAGGCGGCCAAAACCGGCAGTATTTCAAAAGCTGCCAAACGCTTACAGCTCAGCCAGCCGTCTGTTTCGCTGCAAATACAGGCGCTTGAAAAAGAACTGAAAATGCTGTTATTCGAGCGGCGCGGCCCCAAAATTTGCCTGACACCTGCCGGTCAGTTGCTGCTCGATATGTCGGAGCCGCTGGTGGCTGGGATCGACAATCTCGTCGATACCTTTGCAGCCGCTGTCAGCGAAGTCAGCTCTGGTCCGCTGGATATCGCCTCGGGTGAGTCCACATTGCTGTATATCCTGCCGGAGTTGACCAAGCATTTTATGGACAAGTATCCATCGGTTAACGTGCGCCTGCACAACGTAACCGGCAAGGATGGCATGGCACGCATGCGCGACGACACAGTCGACTTCGCTATTGGTGCCATGGATGAAGTGCCGGAAGACCTGCTCTACTACCCCATTTACAACTACCCGTCCATTTTGATCATGCCGGAAGATCATGAGTTGGCGACGCGCAAATCAGTCACCCCGAAAGACATCAGCCCGCATGGTTTGATTCTGCCGCCACGCAGCCTCAGCACACTCAATCAAATCGACGGTGTGTTCCGCCAGCACGACCTGCCCTGCCACGTAGTGCTCGAGGTCGGCGGTTGGGAAGTCATCAAGCGCTACGTAGAACTCGGGCTCGGCATCAGTATCGTCACCAGTTTTTGTTTACGCGGACACGAGCGCCTCGCAACCATACCCGTAGACAAGTATTTCCCGAGCCGCAGCTTCGGCGTCGTTATGCGTCGAGGAAAATTTCTGTCTCCTCAGGCGAAGGCTTTTCTGGAATTTATGGATGCCGATTTTTTCTCTACAGATGGCGCCCACGGCAGACCTGAAATCATTAACGATAAGGATGCCGCCGCCCTGCAACAGCTAAAGAAACAACTGGCTGCAACAGAGATGGAAAAATAATGGTGTGGACGCCCAGAGCAACAGTCGCGGCTGTAATCGAGCGCGAAGGCAGGTTTCTGATCGTGGAAGAACCAGCGCGTAACTCCGAAGGCACGGTGTTTAACCAACCGGCCGGGCACCTGGAAAAAGACGAAAGCCTGCAGCAGGCAGTAATACGCGAGGTAAACGAAGAGACAGCGTGGCAATTCACTCCGCAGTACATCCTTGGCGTATACCAGTATCAGCCCCCTGCGGGCGACAAAACCTACATGCGAACAACCTATGTCGGCACAGTTGATAACCATCAGCCCGACCAAATACTGGAAGATGGAATTATTCAGGCATGCTGGCTGACCCGAAGTGAACTGCTGGCGCGCTCCAGCCAGTTGCGCAGCCCTATGGTTATTGAGTGCATCGACGATTACCTTAAAGGCATACGCTACCCCCTTGAACTGTACCGGAACTTCGAGTGAACGCTGAAAAAGTAGTGATCGGTATGTCAGGAGGCGTTGACTCCTCAGTCGCCGCGTACCTGCTGCAACAGCACAGCTCAGTTGATCTGACAGCCGTTTTTATGCAGAACTGGGAAGAAGACGAAAACGACTACTGCACAGCCGTTGAAGACTTTCGCGATGCATCCGGGGTTTGCACCCAGCTCGGCATTCCGCTAAGCAGTGTGAATTTCTCAGCTGAATACTGGCAACGCGTATTTGCAGACTTCCTTGACGAGTACAACGCAGGTCGTACGCCGAACCCTGACATCCTTTGTAATAAGGAAATAAAATTTAAAGCCTTTCTCGACTACGCAATAAAGACCGGTGCCGATAAAATCGCCACCGGCCACTATGTACGCACCAGCACGGACGCCGACGGCAAGGTTAAACTGTTACGCGGCGCCGATGCATCGAAAGACCAAAGTTACTTTCTGCACACCCTCGATCAACAGCAACTGGCACGCTCGCGATTCCCGGTTGGCGAATTGCTGAAGTCCGACTTGCGGACCATCGCTCTGGATCTCAACCTGCAGGTGCACGATAAAAAGGACAGTACCGGTATATGCTTTATTGGCGAACGGCGCTTTAGTGATTTTTTAAAGGAATACGTGGCCACCAAATCAGGCCCAATGATCACCACCGAGGGGGATACCATTGGCGAGCATAATGGCATAGCGTTCTACACGGTAGGGCAAAGACAGGGGCTTGGCATTGGCGGCTTAACCGCCTACAAGCCAGAGCCCTGGTATGTAGTTGAAAAACGCCGCGATACTAATACATTAGTGGTGGCGCAGGGCCACGATCATCCGGCATTGCACAAGCGAACCCTGTATGCGAGCAAAGTACACTGGATCAGGCAACAGCCTGAAAAAGACTTTCATTGCACAGCAAAAACCAGATATCGCCAGCACGATCAAAACTGTAAAGTAGTGCCAGAGTCGCCAACGACGGCCACGGTTAACTTTACGCAATCAGTCAGAGCAATAACGCCCGGGCAATCAGTGGTCTTTTATGATGGAGATGAATGTCTGGGTGGTGGCATCATTGAGTACGCCAGATAAAAATCGCGCAGCGCTGTTGAACTGAGTTACGCTCGCTTGCGAACCCCGGGGTATCAGCATAGAGCTGTACACTGAGCTATACACCGAGCTTAACATCGGAGTTACACATCGGGGCGGGCATTTGGCAAGCAATGGCACCTGACACATTAACCAACGTTTAAAACGATGATGGCAACGAACTGGAGTAAACGCATCGACATCATGCTTCATAATCAGACGAGCCAGCCAGCACCATTAGCAGCAATCACCATGAGCCATCGGTAAACCACAATGTTGTCCTCAGTCGAAAACCAGACCACCGCGCTAGCCGGACTGTTCCTCGCCACTGATCTGGTGCAACAGATAGCTACCCGTGGTGAATACGATGAAGGCGTGATGCGAATAGCCCTGGAGTCGCTGTTTACTCTTGACTCCGAATCCGTGCCTGCGGTGTTTGGCGGCAAAGCCAACCTCAGGCCCGGTCTGCAACGCCTGGTTGCACAACTCGGCGGCACTGATACACCAAAAGACATGCAGATCACGCGCTACGTGCTGACCCTGCTAAAACTATCTGGCAACCTTAAACCAGACACGATGCAGCAAATACGGCGCGGCGTCGAAGAAGCTGAAAAACTACGGTTGCACTTTGACACGCTCGACATGAAAGTGGTGTCTAAACTGGCCAGTGTCTATTCAAGTAATATCAGCCCCATATCGCCAAAAATATACGTGCAGGGCAACCCCACCTTCTTACAGCAGGACAGCCACGCAAGCTGCGTAAGAGCCTGTCTGTTAGCGGGTGTGCGATCAGCCGTTTTATGGAAGCAGTGCAATGGCAGTCGGCTAAGATTGTTAATCGCTCGCCAAAGATTTATCACGCAGGCTAATCGCGACCTGGGTATTAATACCTAAGGAATCCGCCGCGGCAGGGGGCACGCTGTCGCGTAGCAAACACGCCGGATTCTGAGATTACTCACCCCAGCGGGAAATTATCTCGATAATGACCCAAAGAAGCAGGGTGTTGGCGAGCGGCGCGAACCGCACCAATCGTTCTTTGTTTAGGAATGTTCAGATGTGTACAAAGGTGAGTGGCCCGGTACAGGCGCCCCGGTAGAGCGATAAACAAATCAAAAACGCAAAGCGTGTGCTCTTGAATTTGCGCGGCCCACCGGTGCGATCAATCTCAAAATGCCGCAGGCACCCGAACGATTAAAATCAGACGCTTATATTTTATATGAGATGAAGGGCACACCCTGA
Organism: uncultured Granulosicoccaceae bacterium; assembly: GCA_937957915.1. Taxonomy (GTDB): domain Bacteria; phylum Pseudomonadota; class Gammaproteobacteria; order Granulosicoccales; family Granulosicoccaceae. The sequence goes on from CALGNZ010000052.1 coordinate 4,603, forward strand.
CGCAGGGTGCTCTGAGGGGTGGCAACAGCTCTTTCCGGTTTTTAGTGGTTTTACACAACTATTCAATGCAACTGACTACACCCGGTATCCACTGCTTATACTGGCAGCCGAGCAAGCGTACGCCTGCCCTGCGGTGAACCATTAAGCTCTAAAACTCAAGGCCCTGCTCTCCAGGGCCCTGCACTAGAGGTTCAGATCTACAGGTTCGGATCTACAGATTCAGATCCACAGGCTCGGCCCTAGGCCGCAGCAACAGAAACTGTCACCGGAATGTCCTTGAACTTAACCTTGGTCTCATCAGCCGCATTCTGAAAGTCTGCAATTTCATTGAAATTCAGATAGCGATAGAGCTCAGGTGCCATTGCATCAAGATCTTTGGCGAAGTTCATGTACTCTTCGACAGTTGGCAATCTACCGAGCACTGCTGCTACTGCAGACAACTCTGCTGATGCAAGATAAACGTTTGCGTCCTGCCCCAGTCTGTTTGGAAAGTTACGCGTGGACGTAGACACAACGGTCGCACCCGGCCTGACTCGAGCCTGGTTGCCCATACACAGTGAACAGCCTGGCATTTCCAGTCGTGCGCCAACCCGGCCAAAGATATTGTAGTAACCCTCTTCTTTCAGCTGATGCTCGTCCATACGTGTGGGCGGCGCAATCCAAAGCACGGTATTCAGATAGTCACCAGACTTTTCGATCAGCTTGCCCGCTGCACGATAGTGACCAATGTTGGTCATGCACGAACCAATGAACACTTCATCAATCTTGTCGCCGGCAACTTCAGACAGTGGCTTTACATCGTCCGGATCGTTCGGGCAGGCCAGTAACGGCTCTTTGATTTCGTTCAGGTCGATTTCGATCGTCTCGAAGTATTCTGCGTCGGCGTCGGCCTCAAGCAGAACCGGATCAGCCAGCCAGTCTTCCATCTTGCGCGCGCGTCGCTCAAGCGTTCGAGCATCGCCATAACCCTGCTCTATCATCCAGCGCAGCAGTGTTACATTTGACGTGATGTATTCGATGTAGGGCTCTTTACCAAGCTTGATTGTACAGCCGGACGCAGAACGTTCCGCAGTTGCATCAGCCAGCTCAAAAGCCTGCTCCAGTTTCAGATCTGGCAAGCCTTCAATTTCCACCACCCGGCCAGAGAAGACATTTTTCTTGCCCTTCTTTTCAACCGTCAGCAGGCCGCTTTGCAACGCGGCATAGGGTATGGCATTCACCAGGTCACGCAAGGTGACACCCGGCTGCATCTTGCCCTTGAAGCGTACAAGTACAGACTCGGGCATATCAAGCGGCATAACGCCGGTAGCCGCAGCAAATGCCACCAGACCAGAACCCGCTGGAAACGAAATACCCATCGGAAAGCGAGTATGTGAGTCACCACCCGTACCCACGGTATCTGGCAGCAACATACGATTAAGCCAGCTGTGAATGATGCCATCACCCGGGTTCAGTGACACTCCACCACGGGTCATCATGAAGTCAGGCAGGTTGTGGTGCGTATCTACATCAATAGGCTTGGGGTAAGCCGCTGTATGGCAAAATGACTGCATAACCAGATCAGCTGAAAACCCAAGACAGGCCAGATCTTTCAGCTCATCGCGAGTCATCGGACCGGTAGTATCCTGAGAACCCACGGTTGTCATCAATGGCTCGCAGTACTGACCCGCACGAATGCCTTCAACACCACAGGCCTTGCCGACCATCTTTTGAGCCAGTGTGAAGCCTTTATCCGACTCAACTGTCGCACCAGGCCGGGTAAACACTTCGCTCGGCTCCAGACCAAGCGCTTCACGTGCGCGGTCAGTTAAGCCGCGGCCAATGATCAACGGAATACGGCCGTTCGCTCGCACCTCGTCCATCAGCACTTCAGTTTTGTGTTCAAACTCGCCCAGCACTTCGTCGGTGCCGTGCTTGCATACCTTGCCGGCATGGGGATACACATCGATTACATCGCCCATTTCCATGCCGCTTACATCCACTTCGATCGGCATCGCACCAGCGTCTTCCATGGTGTTGAAAAAGATCGGAGCGATCTTGCTGCCAAGCACATAACCGCCCTCGCGCTTGTTGGGTATATTCGGAATATCATTTCCCATCAGCCACAGTACGGTGTTTGTCGCAGACTTTCGCGATGAGCCGGTACCCACGACGTCACCCACATAAGCCACCGGGTGCCCTTTCTTTTTTAGCTCTTCAACAGTTTCGAGTGGCTTGTCCGTAAAGCCTTCACGCGGAAACTTGTGGAAGGCCAGCGCGTGTAACGGAATATCGGGCCGAGACCATGCATCCACCGCGGGTGACAGATCATCAGTGTTGGTTTCACCTGGCACCTTAAACACTGTCAGGGTGATTTTGTCTGCTATTTCAGGGTTGCTCAGATACCAATCTGCGTTGGCCCATGACTCCATGACCTTCTTTGCATGGGCGTTGCCGTTGTCCATTTTTTCTTTAACATCGTGGAACGCATCGAACACCAGCAACGTCTTGCTTAACCCGGCTACCGCCGCTTCAGCGAGGTTGTCGTCATCAAGTGCGGCAATCATGGGCTGGATGTTATAACCACCAAGCATTGTACCCAGTATTTCTATAGCGCGATTCTTGTCAACCAGCGGCGATGTTGCGTCACCCGAGACTATCGCGGCAAGGAAACCCGCCTTCACGTAAGCCGCCTCATCAACACCGGCCGGTACTCGCTGCGTGAGCAGGTCCATCAGGAATTCTTCTTCACCGGCTGGCGGCTCTTTCAACAGATCGACGAGCGCCGCGGTCTGAACCGCATTTAAAGGCTGTGGAACCACACCCATTTCAGCTCGTTCTTTTACATGTGCTCTGTATTCTTCTAACACGGATCGATCCTCTTGCATTCGGTAGGGTGAGTTGGCGCCCGTTACGTGACCGGGACTTAGCATTCGCCTGGTAGGGCTGCTCGCTTCACGACTGTTGACTGAGAGATTCCCGGCTGTAGCAGCCCGGTGGTAGCCTTCTCGATTGCACAAACGCGATAAAGTCATGCCAACAGGGGTGGCTAACTAGCGGGGAATAGAACAGGTAGTGCTGCTGTCAATGCGACTATTATACCAGAGGCGGCGCATCGCTTTGTATTGTCCAATTCCCTGTACCTGACAACCGGTCCACACCCTGATTAATAGGTCCTCAAAGCGCCAATCGCAACCGCCGGGCCTATTGCGATGAGACTCCTGACCGCCGCCAATGGTTCACGGCCGACATTATCGACCGCTAAACAGCCTCCGGCCCAAGCGTTACTGAACGTAACAATTCAATCTGATCGCGCAGATTTGCCGCCTGCTCAAACTCTAAATCCCGGGCGTGAGCATACATCTGGTTTTCCAGCGCGCGAATTTTCTTTGCTGCGGCCGATGGCGACAGCTCGGCGAAGGCCTTTGTTTCGGCCTTTTTTGCATCGATTTTCCGCTTCAGACCCGGAACTGCCTGACCCGACTCCATGATATCGAGCACTTTTTTGTTGATCGACTTTGGAGTAATGCCGTGCTTTTCATTGTGTTCTGTTTGTTTTTGGCGGCGCCGATCAGTCTCCTCGATGGCACGGGCCATGGAATCGGTAATCCGGTCGCCATACAAAATGGCCTTGCCGTTGAGGTTTCTGGCTGCGCGCCCTATGGTCTGGATCAGTGATCGGTCTGAGCGCAGGAACCCCTCCTTGTCGGCATCGAGTATTGCCACCAGCGACACCTCGGGCATATCGAGCCCCTCTCGCAGCAAGTTGATACCAACCAGCACGTCGAATTCGCCAAGTCGCAGGTCTCGAATGATCTCCATACGCTCGACGGTATCGATATCACTGTGCAGGTAGCGCACTTTGACCCCGTGGTCTGACAGGTAATCGGTCAGATCCTCTGACATACGCTTGGTCAACGTTGTCACCAGCACGCGCTCATTCACTTCAACGCGCAGGTGAATTTCAGACAGCAGATCATCTACCTGGGTGCGAACATCACGCACTTCGACCTCCGGGTCGATCAGACCGGTTGGCCGCACCACCTGCTCAATCACCTGCCCGGTATTCTGGGCCTCATAGTTGCCCGGCGTTGCTGACACAAAAACCGTCTGCGGTGACAGCTGCTCAAACTCATCGAACCTGAGCGGCCGATTGTCCAGAGCCGAAGGCAACCGAAACCCGTACCCGACCAGATTCTCCTTGCGTGAGCGATCACCCTTATACATGCCCCCGAGCTGCGGCACGGTTACATGGCTTTCGTCGATAAACAGAATGGCATCGGTCGGCAGATAGTCAAACAGACACGGCGGTGGCTCACCTGGCGCACGGCCCGACAAATACCGCGAGTAATTCTCGATACCCGAGCAGTAGCCAATTTCGTTGATCATTTCGATATCGAACAGCGTGCGCTGCTCCAGCCGCTGCGCTTCCAGCAGCTTGTTTGCCTCGCGCAGTTCCTCGACCCGAATCTTCAGTTCATCTTTGATGTCATCGACCGCGGCCACCAGAATTTCGCGCGGTGTTACGTAGTGAGTTTTCGGGTACACCGTTAGCCGCGGCACCCGCCGCAGCACCTCGCCGGTCAGCGGATCGAAAAAGCTCAGATTCTCGATTTCATCGTCAAACAGCTCAACCCGAACTGCCTCGCGGTCTGATTCCGCCGCATGGATATCGATAATCTCGCCACGCACCCGATAGTTACCACGCCTGAGCTCCATATCGTTACGCGTGTATTGAAGTTCCGCCAGGCGACGCAACAGCTCGCGCTGATCAATAACGTTACCGCGCTCCAGATGCAGCACCATCTTGTGGTAGGCCTGCGGATCACCGAGACCGTAAATCGACGAAACCGTAGCGACGATAATCACATCGCGCCTTTCAAACAGCGCCTTGGTGGCAGACAGGCGCATTTGTTCAATGTGCTCGTTGACCGACGCATCCTTCTCGATAAACGTGTCCGAAGCGACCACATACGCCTCAGGCTGGTAGTAGTCGTAATACGACACAAAGTATTCAACTGCATTGTCCGGAAAGAAGTCTTTCATCTCACCGTAGAGCTGCGCCGCCAGCGTTTTGTTCGGCGCCAATACAATCGCCGGGCGCTGCTGATCTTCAATCACATTGGCAATAGTGAACGTCTTGCCCGAGCCGGTGACACCCAGCAAGGTCTGAAATGCCAGGCCTGATTCAAGCCCGTCGATCAACCCTTTAATGGCCGCAGGCTGATCCCCGGCCGGGCTGAATTTATTTTCGATACTGAAAGGTTTGGACATAGCAGACGGTCGTCGATAATATCTCTGGTTGACTATTATAAGCCGGTTAACCGGCAGCTGGAGATGAAGGCCCCGGTACCCCGGGCTCCGTTACAACGTGGCACACAACTAACACATTGCAACGATTGCGTGTCGTGTCACCTTATCAGGCAACTAACTTGGCTATCACACTTTCTTCAAAACTCGCTCAGGTCAAACCATCACCGACAATGGCCGTGACCGCACTTGCCGCAGAGCTGAGAGCACAGGGTCGCGACGTCATTGGACTCGGAGCAGGCGAGCCCGACTTCGACACCCCGGAGCATATCAAGCAAGCGGCTATCGATGCCATCAACACCGGCAAAACCAAATACACGGCGGTGGACGGCATCACCGAGTTGAAAGAAGCCATCATCAGTAAATTCAAAACCGACAACGGCCTCGACTACCAGAAAGGTGAAATCCTGGTGTCTTGTGGTGGCAAGCAGAGTTTCTACAATCTGGCCCAGGCGCTACTGAACGACGGCGACGAAGTGGTAGTCCCTGCCCCTTACTGGGTCTCGTATCCAGACATCGTGTTACTCGCCGGTGGCGTACCTAAAATAGTACAAACCAGCCAGCAACAGGCCTTCAAAATGACCGCCGAAGACCTCGACCAGGCGATGACACCGCAAACTCGCATGGTGGTACTCAACAGCCCGTCGAACCCAAGTGGCAAGGCCTACACAATGAAGGAACTCGCCGAGCTTGGAGAAGTGCTGAAAAAGTACCCCGATGCCGTCATCGCCACCGATGACATGTACGAGCATATTGTCTGGTCCGAAGGCGGCTTTTGTAACATTGTAAACGCCTGCCCCGAGCTGTTCGACCGCACTGTCGTGTTAAACGGCGTATCAAAAGCCTACGCCATGACCGGCTGGCGCATTGGCTACGCAGGCGGCCCCGAGCCACTGATCGCCGCTATGCGCAAAATCCAGTCGCAGAGCACCAGCAACCCGACGTCGATTTCACAGTGGGCCTCAACCGCAGCACTCACCGGCGGCAACGACTGCATTGCCCCGATGCTGAAAGCCTTTAAAGAACGGCACGACTTTGTCGTCGCCGAGCTCAATAAAATGCAAGGCGTGTCCTGCATTGCCGCAGACGGTACGTTCTATGCATTTCCCAGCGTTCAGGCCGCCATTGATGCGAACAACGACATCTCAAACGATGTGGAATTCTCGTCATGGGTGCTCGACAAAGCCGGCGTTGCCGTCGTTCCTGGCTCAGCATTTGGCACCGAAGGACACGTCAGACTGTCATTCGCGACCAGCATGGAGAATTTGCAGCAGTCGATGCAGCGCATCGGTGATCTGCTCGCAGGTTGAGCCCGGAGCAACTTCAGCCAGTAGCAGCTTGAGCCAGTACCAGTAATAGTGGCCTGAAATGATCGTCAATACGAAACATTAATACTTTTATTTGATGTAGCGGTTGACGATTAAAGAGCGCCCAGCTAATATTCCGCTCTTACCTATTCCCTGATAGCTCAGTCGGTAGAGCAAGTGACTGTTAATCACTGGGTCGGCGGTTCGAGCCCGTCTCAGGGAGCCATATAACGGGAAAGCCGCTACTGGTTAGCGGCTTTTTTGTGCCTGAGTGTTTTTTACGAACACG
>CALGNZ010000053.1 GCA_937957915.1 uncultured Granulosicoccaceae bacterium
CAGAGCGTCGGGGCGTTTTGCGCCGCCGAGTCTGATTCTGGTGTGGGTGAGGCGTTGCTTTTTGGCTGATGTCTCCTGCGAGTGCTGCTAACCCGGTGTCGCTTGCAGAGCTAAATTGTCAGGCAGAAGCACGCTGGAATTCATGAAGGAAGCTATTTTGCAGGTATTATTGCGACCGGTCCAATTTCTATAAACTGGCAGGCATCGTCGATTGCAAAATCGGGTGACTCTCCTGTTTCTTCAATCGCTTTGGCCGTGACCGCGTTAATTTCACTAATAACCGCCGTTGCGTTTACCATCGCCTGATTTCGTGTCTCGCCCTCGACAACAATAAATATTCCCTCCTTAAGTTCTCCAAGGTAATGTGCTCGGCTTATCAGTCCGTTATTGGCCATCTTTTGCATGGAGGTAATCCACTCAGGGAAAGCGGCGTTAAATAGTTCGGTAGTAATCAACGGATGTTCATCAGGCGCCATGCATCGGACCAGCACATTACCGGCTGTGAATTGGTAATCAGTTTGGTCTGCAGCGTTAATGCTGCCAGTGAAAGTGATAGCGGCTATAAGTGTCGCGAGTCTGGTAATGGTCATCGATTGCTCCTTGTAATGAAATGCGTTAGAACCACATGCGTTTTAGCAGTCCGTCTTTTACGATAAAGTGGTGATACAAAGCTGCTCCGGCATGCAGTGCGATCAGTGCCATCAATAGCCGGGATCCCAGTGCGTGGGGAGTTCTGGGTGCGTAATCCCAAAAATCCGGGAGGGTGCCGGAGGCGCTTTCAAAGATGACTGAGCCTGCCCCTGACAAAACAAGCATGCCAACACCACTGGCTCCCATGCCTAGTAGAACAACATAGAAAAGGGTGTGGATCAGTTTTGCTGAGGAGGTTTGCCAACCGGGTGCGGGCAGCGCAGGTGGTTTTTTGTCAGCCCATAGCCACCAGCCAATACGGGTGATTGTCAGCAATAATATAAACCCACCAAGTGGCACATGAAATTTAAGTATTGCCGCTTTGGACAGGGAGGTTTCGGCACCATCTGCTCGTAACCCCGATCCAAGCAGGGCAAACACCACAAGGACACTAACCCAGTGGATACCTACCGCTACTATTCCGAAGCGTTCGTTGCTGCTTCTTGCCGGCATTTCCTATTCCCTAGTCGTGTTTGATTATGGTGTAAAGCGCAGGACTGGCGATCAGGCCTTCAACTCCGGGCAGACCTGCTTCCGAGCGCATCTTTTTGGAAGCGGCCAGAAAGTCTCTGGCGCTTTGCCAACTGGCGACATTAACCAGTCGAAAGCGCGAGTCATCGGTTAGCGATTGATGCAGGGCGGTTGAGATATAGCCAGGTTGCTGTTGCAGATAATCCCGCGCCAACTCCCACATGGCAATGCTCTCGTCCAGCTTGCCGTCCGGCACTTCAAAGGGGTTGATCAGAATGACTGGAGTGTCTGATGCGCTTTGCGCCACGGCCACTCCGATAACAAATGCGACAACCACTGCAAGTACTGTTTTCATTTTGGCGCTCCTTGTAGTTTGGGTTGTTTCGGTTAGTCCACGCAAAAGCCTGGCACAGCAATCTTTTTAAACAGATGCGGGGAGGCCACCGCACTATCCGGGTACTCGCTGATGCGACGTTGAAATTCAGGGTTGGAAAATGCTGCCCTGAAGCTCTCGACGCTTTCCCAAACTGCGTAGTTTATAAATGTTGCGCTACCGCCTATGCCCTTGTGCATTTGCGTAGAGATATACCCGGGTTGTGCTTTCATAAATTCAGCATCGTGAGCCCATGCAGTCAGTAAATCTGATTCGTCAGCCGGATCAATGGTGAACACATTAATCAATACCACCGATCCATCTTCACCTGTTTGCAGTTGATCAGCTAAACCCACGTGATCGTTCAGTTCTTTAAATGCAGCCATCGTCGTTGTCCTTCGTTTAAGCGCTTCCTGATTCTTCAGATCGCTCACGTACGATCTTTAGCGTCTTCAGCGCCGCATTAATCTGCCGATTACTCAGCCCGTCTGCCAGCCGGTTTACCCACTTCGCCTGGTCTTTATCTATGTTCGCCAGCACCTCGTTACCGCTTTTGGTTAACGAGATTAAAGGCGAGCGTTTGTGGTCCAGATTTGGTTCTGTAAAAACCATCTCCAGCTGGATAAGATCTTTGACAATCCGCTGTACCCCCTGCCGTGCCAGCCCCATGCGTCGCGCTATTTGTGCAACGGTGAGTGGTTGATTCGCCAGTTGCACGGCACCCATCACCTGCCATCTGGCACTGGTGAGGCCGTAGGGTTCGGTGATGCGGTTACCGGCCTCCAGCATTGTTCCGTTTAGCTGGAAGGTTTCAAGTATCAACTGCGTCAGCGCCTCTCCCTCATGGGTGCGAGCGGGCATATCTAATCTCCACGGTTCTAATTTTGATTCATTGACAACATGTTGTCAATACGAAAGCATGTTGCGTAATGTGGGCTGGTACTGGTTTTATGGTACCGATGCCGCATTGGATGTTCCAAATTCGGCCGGGCTGTCACGGTGGCATCATTTGCAGGGCATACGATCTCATTGGAAAGATGTTCAAATAAACGTTAAGCCAACCAGATATCGCTGTAGATCTTCTCGAGCTTTAGTCCCCGTTGTTTATTCAGTGATTTTACGTACTGAATTTTACCGAGAAGGTGTTCGTCAAAGTGCGGGTGGTTGTTACGATTTTGGCTTTGCAGTCCGTGTTGTACGCAATTTGTCAGGGTTGCTTTTAGTGTGTCGAACTGCTTTCGGTCAATGTTTAGTTTGTTGTTTACTATGATGCCGGTTAACCGCTGTTTTTGGTGGCTGCGCCTGATACGGGTTTTTCTGTAGTTAAGTGTAACGCCTTCGTCCAGACAAATTTTCCCGATCAGTGGCTGCAGAAACCGGTAGTCGCGGTGCCCGTTGCCCGACAAAGCAATATCATCTGCATAGCGTGAATAATCAAGGTCAAGGCGATTTGCAAGCCCGGTTAATCGTTGATCAAGCCGAAACAGCACGATGTTTGTGAGTGCGGGTGAGGTGGGTGCGCCCTGGGGTAGATGGCGTTGCCGCAGTAGTGTTCTCTGGGTGGGGCTAAGCGCTGCTTGTTGCTGTCTTTTTAGTTGTACCTTATGTGTGCAAAGAGCGGTTAAGTAGGTGGAGACATTTTGTGTATAGCCCATACGCAGAAAAACAGATTTTACCTTCAGCCATCCAATAGACTGAAAGCATTGTGCAATATCATATGACATCACATAGCGCTTATTGGTGTGGTTAGCAGCGTGTGATAAACAACTTCTACCCGGACAAAAGCCGTGCGCCGCAGAGTGGGTATCTGCGGTGGTTAATATTTCCTGGTAGATTTTCCGCTGAAGCTGTTTTAAACGGGTTTTGGGTTTTTCTATTAACCTGAACCCGCCATCGCGCTTTTCCAGTAATTGATACTGGTAGTGTTTGAAGTGCTCGGGGGTTGCGGTATCGAATCGCCAGAAGTTGGCAAACCAGTCAAGCTCGGGCAAAGATAGCGTCAGCCAATCCGCAAGATCGCCGACAGTATCAATGATTGGCAGCCGGTTGGTGGTGTGGCCTGTTGCCTCGTCTGTAAGCTGACCTGTGAATCCGTCACGGTCAAGGTTAAGAACCCTGATGGTCGGTGTGGGAGTTGCAGCGAACCATTTGGACAAACGCGCGGATGAATTAAGCAGGTTGGCTATTGCACGCTCGGATGGTTTTGCCGGGTATTGCAACAGTAATTCGTTGATCACTGCATTACCGTCATCTGGCAGGTATTCCACACGCTCAATGATTACTGCAAGCAGTGTTTTATAGTGCCAGTGTGTGTGATAGAGCCAGCTGGCCAGTTGTCTGGTGAAAAATACCCGCTTGTTCACATGGAAGGTCCTGGGCGAGAGCGGCACTCTGCCCGAGTGGTTGCCTGAACATCTCTGCACGCAGTGCAGCGCCGTTCATGCTGCGTAATGTCAGCAATTCCCTGCCCTGGGGTAGCCCCAGAGCTCAGCGACGAGATTCGTCACTGACTAAACCAGAGTGCCGTATGCAGACAATATTTGGGTTGTTGTCAGAAATCAACTTTGGATCCATTTGTGCAGAAGCGTCGCCCGAACGAGGCTTAGCCTAGACCGTATTAGCCCGGGCCAGTGGAATAACAGAATCATTGATCAAACGCATTAAGTCACCGAAATAACCAGCGCTGCGAGCCGGGCGCTCCGGGTCAGAGGTAATTACTATAGTGAGCGCCAGATCTGGAACGATGCAAATGACCTGACCGCCGTAACCTCGAGCCAGCGCATAAGAGGTACCGCCGCTGTCTCCGAGAAACCAGCCGTAACCATAGCCCAGGCCTGAAAACATTGATCGGGTGACTGATTGCAGAGACTGGCTGACCCATTCTTCGCTCAGTACTCGATTGTCTCCAACCAGGCCTTTGTTACGATACATCTCGCCAAAGCGAATCATGGCGGGTATCGTCATCGCCATTTCATTGCCGCCGAGATAGCGACCTTGTGGATCACGTGTCCAGGCGGGAATCTCGGTGTTTAACGGGCGTCCGATCCGGTAGCGAGCCAGAGTCAGCAGGTTTGTGCCAGTGATCTTAGACAATATTGTACCGAGTATGTGATAGGAGCCAGTCGAATACAGCATTCTGGTGCCTGGCTCTGCAACCATGGGCCGAGACAAGGCATTCTCTACCCAGTTGCTGCTGGTGATCCATTTGCTGTAACCGGGGCCCGACGTGCGTTCGAGACCTGCCTGCATCGTAAGCAGGTTTTCAACCGTTATTGTTGCCACTGCCGGGTCTGCTGCGGGCGGAATCAGGCTGGGTATAAGGTCACCCAGAGTAGATATCACTGATGGAATTTCACCGCGGTCTATGGCGATACCTGCCAATGCCGCAATGATTGTTTTTGACACGGATTTGATGGGGATGAGTTGATCAAGCCCGGGTCCACGGAATCGCTCGGCCAAAACCTGTTTGCCTTCCTGGTGTATAACGATTGCACGGCATTGATCCAGTGCACGGGCCTGGTTTGCTATTGACTGCCAGCCATAATTTTGTGCCGAAACAGGACAGGCTGCGAAAGCTACAGCGCTGCCTAAAAGAGTGCGTCGGCTAATGCGAGGCATTGGAAATCCTTAGTGATAGCTAGTGTTAATCCCGCGGAGGATACCGCGTGCAAGGGCATGCGACTTATATTCAATATTTGCACAGTAGTGCGCTGCCACAATAGTACCAAAGGCAAGAGCCTGATCGTTGTGAAATTCAATTTGTATCGTACAAATTCCGGGCTGTCTGGCTTGTTACCGATGGTCGATCGGTCGAAGTGGCAGACAGGTCAGAACTAATGTTAAGCGCGTAGCGGCTGTGGTTGTGGTGAGATGTATTTATCAGGGTGCTGCCTGGTGCCATTTTGGATCTGTTTGTATGGCAAAAAATATCAGGCACGAAGGCTTCTCAGGACACCAGCGGCAATATCAAATGATCGCAGGCGTGCCGAGTGATCGTGAATCATGCCTGTGACGATCAGCTCGTCGGGCTGGTATTTATCGATGATGGTTCGTAGTTGGCGCTCTATGGATTCAGCAGAGCCTGTGGCTGAACAGCTCAGTGCCTTTTCGACACCCGTCAGAACATGCGGTGGGATTTCAGTTCGAACATCGTGTACCGGTAGTGGTAACTTACCGGGTTTGCCGGTATGCAGGCGCGCAAACCCCAACATTTGTGAGCTGCGCAGATAGCGCGCCTCCTCATCCGTGTCTGCTGCGCATACACCTGCTGCCACCATGGCGTAAGGCTTGTCGAGATAGGGTGAGGGTTTGAATGTTTGCCGGTAGATCTCCAGTGCAGCGTCAAGCATTGCCGGTGCAAAGTGCGAGGCGAAGGCGTAGGGCAGGCCCATGTGGGCCGCCAGCTGCGCGCCAAACAGACTGGAACCGAGTATCCACACCGGCACATGCGTGCCTTGCCCTGGTACCGCCCGCACGGAGCCTGACGGTTCATCGCTTAAGTAACCCAGCAGCTCCTGCACATCCTGTGGGAAGCTGTCTTCAGGTGCCATGTAGCGACGCAGCGCGCGCATGGTTTCCTGGTCAGTGCCTGGCGCTCGGCCAAGCCCGAGATCAATTCGATCAGGGTACAGGGTGGCCAGCGTGCCAAATGCCTCTGCGATCATTAGCGGTGCATGGTTGGGCAGCATTATGCCGCCAGAACCAACACGAATTGTCGATGTGGCGCCCGCCACATGCCCGATTACAACCGCGGTGGCCGCACTGGCGATGCCTGGCATATTGTGGTGTTCGGCCAGCCAGTAGCGATGATAGCCTGCGGCTTCTGCCGACTGCGCCAGCTCGACCGTGCAACGCAGCGCGTCGCCGGCAGTGTTGCCTTCCGGGACCGGGGATAGATCGAGTAGCGAGAAGTGCTGCATGTATGTCTCTTGAATGTGTGTCGGTGAAACCCGTGTAGTGTAACCATCACACTAACTGATGGGAGGTATTTATATCGACATCCGAAACGGAGGGCTGCTTTGCGTATGCGTTCTTCGGGAAATACAGGCAGACCTGTCAGCCAGACGGTCCGTGCCTCGGCTCAGAACAATGCTGGGGATATTCATGATGTCTGTTCATGGTATCTTTACCAGCGGTCAACCAGAGAAGATAAAGGTGAATGATGAACAAAGATAAACCGGAGCCGGTGTTTGATGTTCCGGCTTACATCAGAAGCTGGCCAACACGAGAGATGGATAAAGACGAGCTTCGTGCAGCGGTGGATATTTTGTGGGATTCATTGCCTAACTGCTACAACATGGACGGTGTGGATGAACAGGCGTGGAAGGAGGAGCACTATAGAAAAATGACATCGGGTGAATCAACCGTCATGTCTCGGTTGACCTATAAACCAAAAAGTAAATCAGATGACGCCCCCCTGGTCTGACATTGGAAAAAACCGTTTATGGTTGAAGATCTAATCGTCCAAAATCAATCCAGGTACACAATAGAGCAAAGTACGGCAGACCCACACGCAGTCTACAAGGCAAAAAGTGAACAGTTTCAAGCGGAATGCCTGAGCGCTGAATCAGCGTCTGATCGATACTCCATTCTTCGCACGCTGGTTTTCGTAAGTCTGCTTATTGTTGGCTGGCTGTCGCTGGTCAGGACAAGCCTGCCTGTTGCATGGTTGTTTGTAGCACTAGCGCTTTTTGTCTTCGTGGTCATGCTGCACTCACGGGTGATGAAGCGTTTGCAGAGAATTCAACGAGCGCAGGAATTCTATGCCCAAAGGGTCGATCACATGGCGGGCAGCTGGGTAGGACAAGGGAATAACGGCGCGCGATACATTGATAGCCAGCACTCTTACACTTCTGATCTTGACGTTTTTGGCGAAGGTTCTTTGTTTGAGTTTGTCTGTGGTGCACGAACTCGCCCTGGGCAGGATACATTGGCTCAGTGGCTGAGCCATGGGGCCGATATTGACACCATTGTGAAGCGGCAAGGCGCGATAAAAGAGCTGAGTAATCATCTGGAACTTCGTGAGGAGCTTGCTCTGCTGGATACGACGTCTGCTAATGACCAGCGCCGGGATGACATCACGGATTGGATTGATGAGGATTATTCTTTTGAAAAATGGCAGCTTGTAGCGGCAACCGTTTTGGGTGTGCTTGCGTTGTTGGCTCTTGTGGCTTGGGGGCTGGGCTATGGCTATCTGCCACTGTTGCTTGTCATAGCGTTGGAGGTGCCACTGTATTTTTCGTGCTTCCCGCAGATTAAAAAAATGGCCAGGCAGGCAGAACTCGTAAGCGCAACTCTGAAAGACCTGGCGGAAGTGCTTGGGGTGATTGAGAAGCGAGAGTTCCATTCGGTATTGCTGAAGCAGCTAACAGATGGTTTTCAGTCCGGAAATACTGTCCCTTCAGCGCAGATGGAAAAATTGTATAGCCTGGTGATGAATTTGAATCAGGCGATGAAAAATCAATTTTTTGTACCTATTGCTTTTTTGTTTGGCCTGCCAGTTCATCTTGCGTTTCGGTTAGAACATTGGCGAAGTCAAACTGCGCTCCGTATTGCTCAGTGGCTGGAGGCTGTGGGGCAGGTCGAGGCGCTTGCCTCGCTTGCCAGATATGGGTTTGAAAACCCTGAAAATACCTACCCGACGATATCGCCTTTGTCGGAGGGGCCCGTGTTTAATGCCGTGGCTTTATCGCATCCGTTAATTGCAAAGCAGAACAGCGTTCCAAATGATATACGTCTGGGTTCTGATCAACGCTTGATTATGGTCAGCGGCTCGAATATGTCGGGCAAGAGCACATTGCTTCGTTCTATCGGTACGGCGGTGGTGCTGGCGTCCTGCGGTGCACCCGTGCGTGCGCAAAAACTTGAATTGTCCAGATTCAACATCGGTTGTGCGATGCGAGCCAGTGATTCGCTGTTACATGGGGAGTCTCATTTCTATGCTGTTATCAGTCGAATTAAGTGTGTTGTTGATCTGGCCAAAACGCAATCGCAGGTACTGTTTCTTTTGGATGAAATTCTACAAGGCACTAATTCACACGATCGGTTGATTGGCGCTAAAGGGGTGATTCATCAATTGATGGAATACAACGCGGTTGGCCTGGTCACCACACATGATTTAGCGCTAACTCGAGTCGTTGAATCACTCGGGAACAAGGCGATCAATATTCATTTTGAAGATCAGATAGTCGATGACAAAATTAGCTTTGACTACAAAATTCGTGCAGGTGTTATTACCAGGAGCAATGGGTTGGCTCTTATGCGCCTGATCGGCTTAAGGGTTGATACAGATGAAACTACTGAGACAACTGAAAATTAAGTGGCAGTCTGAACACAGGAACAGCATTGAGGCCAAGGGGTAGCGTTTGTGGTGACTTTCTACTTTCTAGAAAGTTATCTCGATAATGAGTTTTTGGTCGAATATGGCTTTATGTTGCGGGCTTGGAAACTCCGCGCTCCAAATGGCTTTTTCTACAGCAAGTTCAAGTTCACGTCCGCCACCCGTGCAATATTCTATTTGCACTTTAATAACTTCGTTCGGGTAAACCAGTCCGACGGCAACAGTGCACTTAGAACCGTTGGCAATGTCTGCTGGAGGCCGCAATTTTCTTGAGACAGCTCTTTTAACCGCTTGTATATAGTGTTGAGTCAGGGCTTGCTTTGCGCCGTCCCGGAGGGGTTTCTCCTCCTGGGCTTGTAATGGCAGGGTGAATGTAATTATTGCTACGGCGAAAAGAGCGAAGTATTTCTTTCTTAGCATAGTAATAAACCTTTTCAGCAGTACAGCCTGACGTGGAAACATAATAGTTTCGCCGGTTATGTCTTGACATTTTAACAATTAGAGCAGTATTTGAAGTACTTTACAGACTGTTGGCACAATGCGGTTATGCCACAGATGGTCAGTTGTAAATAGTGACAGAATTCCAGAGTTAGTCAATCTGAGCGAGCGTACTCCCAGCGCTGTTTGCCGGAAACAGATTGCGCCGTAACCAAGCTACCCTGTAGCAGGTAGCTTGTCAGTTGGCCAGCATTACAGCTTTACGGCAGATGCCTACTTTGGCGAACAGGATTGTCCGGTTGACTCGTTCCAGCCCCAGCCATCTTGCGCACCTGCGTTGCTGTAGTCACAACCCTGGCTGGTGTTGTTGGCCACATCAGTCTGTGGAGCACACGACTCCTGCGTCACCGGATTCCACCCCCACCCGTTAGAAGAGTCTGCATTGCTATAGTCACAAGCCTCTGTATTGTCGACGGTATCAGTCTGTGGTGCGCAGGATTCCAGAGTCACCGGGTTCCACCCCCAACCGTTAGCCGAGTCTGCGTTGCTATAGTCACACTGGTTTGAGCTATCACCAGTATCTGCGATAGCTGTTCCACGGGTTGGAGTAAGATCGCTGCCGGAAATATCCCGACATTCGAAAAAGCCATCTCTTTGTACCCGGTTGCCAGAGAACGCCAGGCTAAGTGCGGTATCGAATCTGCTCTCATGCCAGGTGCGTATTGCTTTTGTTCCGTTAGCAAGGCTGATTAATTCGACATAGGGTGATTGAAGCACTGTCGGTCCGATGTATCGTCCGTCATTGGTTGTCCAGTTTGCATCACCGCTAAACGAAGTCGGAGTGATTGTCGAGCCTTCGACATATTCGACTGAGTCGATTAAACCGATAAAGGGAGACACTAAAGGCAGCGCCTGATGGTGAAAGCGGTACGATGGAAACACCTGATTGTTCAGGCTGGCACCCGCTCTAAACGGTACCGGCTCCAAAAGATACTGCCCTGAATTGGCGTTGTAGTAGTACAGATCGCACTGAATGATCCGGTTGGCGATGTCGTTATTGGCCTGCCAGTTCGCTCTTACCAGATCTACCTGATTGCCAGTCTGGTTGTTGGTGAAAACCGGTGGTAACGCTGACTCGGAAGTAACGATGCAACTCGCCTCGTTTTCCCAGCCAAAACCGTCGCCGTCTACATCATACAAAGTTGCACTGCAAACAGGAAAAGCCGCGTGCGGATCTTCCTCTTGTTCTGGCGGGCAACTCTCTCGGGCTACCGGATCCCAGCCCCAGCCGTCGAAACTGGCTGCATTGGAATAGTCGCAGTTTGATGCCACCTGCGGCGTGTCTGCGAGGGGTGGGCAGCTTTCCTGTGTAATCGGGTTCCAGCCCCAGCCACTAAACAAGTCCGCGGATGAGTAGTCACACGCATTGGATACGACGGGCTCATTTGCTGATTCTTCCGGAATAAGATTGTCAAAGGTTGCCGGCAGGCCCGTATGACAGGCCAGACACTCCGAGCCCTGTTGAGCAACTGCAACCTGGCTGCCAACAATGGCGAGCAGAGCGAAGCCGGTAAAGACTCTTGAAGCGACTGCCATCGACTTTAAAGCGATGGGGATGGTGTGAGTAGACATAGTAGTAAATCTCGCAAAGAACAGAAAACAACATTTTTATACGTCATGACATGTTATGTCATGACAAATAAAATGTCAAACAGCAGGTTATCGATGGGGAGCTGCGAAAGGGGGACAGGCATCCCGGTAGGATGCAAGCGAGGACACGAACTGAAAAGGGGTACCGAACGCGTACGGCAGTTTGGGAGATTCGATTTGCTTGTCAGGCCGGTTGTGCCAGTGTCTGAAGGAAACTGGCATCGAAGATGCTGGTCGGCAATTTCGAGGCGGAATTAACGCAGGTTGAAAACTCGTTTAGGGAAACAGGCCACTTAAGGGTTCCCCTGCTTTAATCGCCGACTGATCAATGGTCTGTTGGTTTGAGTAGAGTAGAATGTGTATGTACAAAATTCTGATAACAGCTACGCTGATTCTTCTTTGCAGCACTACCCATGCGGCGAATCTAAACAAGTACGCTGAAGCACTCGACTGGGAGAGTAAATGGGAAAAGTTGATAAGCCGTCAGACGAATAAATATGTCGACAATATCAAGCGCAGCAAGCTTAGTCAGCTATCTGCAGAAAAACAAAAAGAAGTAGCCAGTCAACTCACTAACAAGATAAGCGAATCACTCAGCTGGGCGAATGTCGGCAACCGCTTTATGCGCAACTATGCAGATAGCTGTGGTACGGACCTGTTGGATAAGTTTGTTGATGTTAAATCTGGAGTCGAGTTTTCCGGTGAAAACAGAAAACAAATTTTAATGGCACATGAGAAATGCAGCAAAAGCGCGCTCGAAAAATCAATGACGATGATTCATAAAGCATTTAACAAACTGCCTAAAACAGCAGATGAAAGGTTCAGCAAAACCGTTGGTGACATTCTCATCATTCGAAAAAAGGCACTCAAATCTTTTAGACAAAAGTACCTGACTGCCAGTGGACATAAAGCGTTTGCTCAATCTGAAAGTGGTAACTGGAACTGGCGATCAAACCGTACCTCGGAAGAGCATGCAATCAACAATGCTCTGGCCAGTTGTCGTGCGCGCAATCTGAAGTTTGAAAACTGGCAACCCTGTAAAATAATCAACCTAAACGAAAAATGGACAGATGTTTATCACCAGTTGTTCACGCGTGTGGCGAAAAGTGAGGCTGATATCATGTCAAAAAAGGCGCTAAAGACCTTTCAGCAAGAATATCTGAAGGTAAAAAGAGATAAGGCATTTGCCCAATC
>CALGNZ010000054.1 GCA_937957915.1 uncultured Granulosicoccaceae bacterium
TCCAATCCCGATTTAGCAAGGTTCGGTTCTTCCTTGCGGCAGATATCGATTGCGTGTGGGCAGCGTGTTTGAAATTTACAGCCCGGTGGCGGGTTGGTTGGTGATGGAATCTCACCCTCAAGTTTTTGTGCATTGCCCTGATCATCGGGATCAAGAGAGGGAATGGCTGATAGCAAAGCCTTGGTATAGGGGTGTCGGGGTGCTGCGAACAGTTCACGGGTTGGCGCGGTCTCAACCAGACGACCAAGATACATCACCGCTACGTGATCGCAGGTATGTGCGACTACACTCAGATCGTGACTGATAAACAGGAAGGTTAAACCCATATCCATCTGGATTGATTTCAACAGGTTCAATACGTCCGCCTGGATCGACACATCAAGGGCAGCAACACTTTCATCAGCCACAATAAACTGCGGCTCGGACACCAGTGCCCTTGCAATTGATATGCGCTGCCGCTGGCCACCGGAAAACGCGTGGGGAAAGCGCCGAAGATGCTCCAGATTAATACGGCATTTTGCGGCGATGGTACGAACCCGTTCGTCGGTCTCTTCGCGGCTGCTTGTTAGCTTCATCACTTCCAGAGGCTCAGCGATAATATCGCGTACTGTCATGCGTGGGCTAAGCGCGGCGTAAGGGTCCTGGAAAATGAGTTGCGCACGCTTGCGGTAATCTTTTAGTTCGTCGCCCTTAAGCGATGGCAGGTCATAGGTAACTTCACCGTCCGAATAGGTTGCCTTGCCACGGGTGATTGGTGCGGCGCGCAATAGTGCGCGACCGAACGTGGTTTTGCCAGACCCTGACTCCCCGACCAGTCCGAAGAAGCTACCCTTTTGTATATCAACAGAGACGCTTTCAATTGCCCGCACCACCAGCTTGGGACCAAACAGCTTGCCACGCAAAGGATAGTGGACCGACAAATCATTGGTGGAAATAAGAGTATCGCTCATGTTCGCACTCCTCTTTCCTGCTCGTCGGCCTGCTCGTCGGCCTGCTGCTCGGCCACAAAACAGGCCACCTGATGTTCGCCTTCCGCTGCCGTGTAAAGCGGTACACGCGTCTCGCACTCCGCCCCTAAGGATACCGGGCAACGAGTATTGAAGACGCAACCGGTTGGTCGATCGAGTGGTGACGGAATATCACCCTCAATGGCAGTCAAAGGCGTATCTAGATCGTCGAGCTTTGGCAAAGCGTTCATCAATCCCTGGGTATAGGGGTGGCGAGGGTTCCTGAGCACCTCTCTTACGGTTCCCGTCTCAATCAATTTGCCAAGATACATGACGGCGACCTTATCCACAGTTTGTGCAATGACACCAAGATCATGGGTGATGAACAGAATCGCCATATGAAACTCGCTCACCAGATCTTTCATCAGGTCAATTACCTGCGCCTGGATAGTTACATCCAACGCCGTGGTTGGTTCATCGGCGATAAGCAGTTTTGGCTTGGTTGATAGCGCCATTGCTATCATTGCCCGCTGGCGCATACCACCGGAAAACTCGAAAGCGTATTGGCCAAAGCGTTGCGCCGGATCCGGAATTCCCACCCGCGCCAGCATTTCGATGGAGATTTCCTTTGCTTTCGCGGCATTCATGTCCGAATGGATGAGCAACTGTTCAACCATTTGACTGCCAACTGTTATCGCGGGGGCAAAGCTCGCCATCGGCTCCTGGAAGATCATGGAAATAGCACCACCGCGGATAACCTTGCGATCTCCGGGGTTGGTCAGTGAAAATACATCGATCGGTTTTTCGTCGATATTTAGAGTGATGCGACTGTTGGGGTCATAGACGGCGTTTTCCGGATTAAGCAACATCAACGACTTGGCAGTAACCGACTTACCCGATCCACTCTCGCCTACCAACCCGAGAATTTCCCCGGATGCGATATCGAAGGAGACATCTTCGACTGCGGTAATAAGACCTTCATCAGTTCTAAAACGAAGAGTCAGATCTTTAACTGAAATCAGTGGCTCTGTCATTTTTTGGTATCTGCATAGGGATCAGCGGCATCACGCAGCCCATCGCCAACAAATACAAAGGCGAGAACCAGCGTTATAAAGAATATTACCGGGATAAAATTCCATTGATAATTCAGTAGCACATCTGCCTTGGTAACGTTCTGCAGCATGACCCCCAGTGAGTTGACCGGCTCCTTTAACCCTAGGCCGATAAAGCTGAGAGCGGTTTCTGAAAGCACCATATAGGGAAAAGAAATTATCAGATCAACGATGATGTAGCTGGTAAAACTTGGTAGCAGGTGTCGCCCTATGATATGCCTTGCCGGTGCACCACACAGTTGTGCCGCGAGCACGTATTCCTGATTGCGCTCGGAAAGAAGGTGTGTTCGAACGCGTCTGGCAAGGGTGGGCCAGCCAATAAACCCGAGGATGATTGATATGATAAAAAATCGCCCCTCGGAGCTCACTGTATCCGGAATGAACGCGGCAATAGCCATGAACAATGGAATCGCGGGGATCGTTCGCACCGCATCGGTAATCATTTGCAGTATCGAGTCGATCCACCCACCATAGTATCCGGATACGCCTCCAATGATTAGCGCCAGAACAAAAGCTATAAGCACACCGATGGTGCCAACAGCAAGAGACGTGTTGATCGAATGGAAGGTTCTGGAAAAAATATCTTTACCCGTGGCATCAGTGCCAAACAGGTGAATCTTGCCTTCATCAACGCCAAAAAGGTGCCTGTCAAAGGTCATGCCGAACAGTTTATATTTATCACCCCTGGGGAAAAAGACAACATAGCGCCGTTTGTCTTTATTGATCTCGGTAACCCACCGGAAGTTGGTTTTGATGGAGCGTGTTCTTTCGTAGCTATAGATAAACGGTCTTGCGGAAAAACCGTTCTCATCCCAAAATTTGGGCATTTGTGGCGAACCGTTCTGATAAGTCTTATCGCGGCCTGCAATGGTCGGATCATAGGGGGTAAGAAAGCCTGCAAAGATGCCGGAAAGTATCAACCAGATCAAAATCGCCGCACCGACCATGGCGGCTTTTTGCTTTTTAAAACGAGACCAGATCAACTGCCCCTGAGAGGCGGTGAAATATGCCTCTTTGGTCTTCTGATCTACAGTATTTTCAATGCTGGCAGTATCTGTCATGGCGGTTATTCCAGAATGCTGCGGCGAACACGGGGATCAGTGAGCGCAAGTATGATATCGGTAATAAAATTAATACCCACAATGCTGGCCGTCAGTAAGAAAATTATCGCCCCTGCCAATTGCTGATCATTAGATCGAGCCAATGCCTCGATCAATAGCGCCCCTGCCTCAGTGAGAGTCAAGATCAATGCAACAATAGGCAGTTCATTAAAAATTCGATTGAGATCAAACCCGAGGGAATTAACGATGGGCCCCAGGGAGTGCCGCGCCGGATAACGCCACAGCAACTTTCTGCCAGTGACTCCTCTGGCAGAGGCGGCGGTGACATAAAGCTTCCCGACTTCATCAGACATCAGTGCACGCACTGTCTGGATAGCAAAAGCAGTGGCTGACCAACCAAGGATAAACACCGGTAACCAGGCTCTGGAAAGAAAATCTCTGACCCGTTCAGGAGACCATTCGGCGTTACGAAACTCTTTAGAAAACAGACCGGTAAGACTATCGCCGAAATAGATGGTTGAAAATAACATGATCATCAGCGCAAGCAAAAAGTTGGGCATTGCAAGACCCAGATAACTGACGAAACGCAGACTGTTGTTCAGCAGCGCATTCTTAGATGTGGCTGCAATTATTCCGACCGGGATCGCAATCAGGTACGCCAGTACCAGTGAGGTCAGGCAGATACCCAGGCTGATCCAGAACTTCTCCCCCAGCAGCTGGGCGATATTGACACGTAGAATACAACTATCGCCAAATTCCCCTTGGAATGCATTGAAAATCCAGCTGCCCCACCTGACAAGATAAGGCTTATCCAGACCGAGACGCACCCGTTCGGCTTCGATGTCAGCGACCGATATTTGGCTGCCCTGAGTGTTTTTAAAGGCAAGGTATCGTTCGGCACAGTCCCCGGGCACAAGCTCCATCAGACTGAAAACTATAAAGGAAACGATAACTAAAGTGATGACTGCTAATGCGGCGCGAGTGGCAGCGAAGCGAGCAAATTGATACATTGGCGCCTCTATGCCTCCTTAGGAATAAAGGACATTAACAGGTACTCAGCCCACATCATTAACGGGGTTGAAAGCACCCCATGAACAATGCGGGTCAGGATTTTTACTTTTGAGTTTTTCACCTCAAAAGACTTGGATTTAATGGCTGCGGGCACAATGACCCGCAGCCGTTTAGAGGTGTTAACAACTCGACCTATTCGTCAAGCCACCACTGCGTAGGGCGATACGGATAAGAACGATAATACTCGAACGAGTGAGTCGTATACTCGACGACATTTTGCACGGCGTTGCGATGGTAAATAGGCGCCGGCACCTGAACCGTGCCGATAAACAGCAGGTTCTCAACCAGGTTCTCTACCAGGCGTGCACCCAGCTCGTCCGACTCCGGTGTGCCGACCAGTGCGGACTGGAATCCGGTGATGTCTTCCATCATCTGTTTCGCATAATCCGGTGGCTCCACACCGCTGGCGCCATTTGAATCAATCCATTCTGCCCACAGCATATTGGTGCGTACGGTGAAATAGTCGTGATACGGCGGCACCCAAATCTGGTTGGTACCTAACACGATGGCAAGAGGCTGGCCGTTGCGCCACATGCTGACGTCAAGCTTGTTGGACGATTGCGCTGAACGGTATTCATCCGGGGTAACTTCTTTGACTGTCGTCTGAACCCCGACCGCACCCCACTGTTGACCGATGAGTTCCACCAATGCAGCGGGTACACCCTGCACCGAGAACTGCAGGTTAATGACCAGCTTATCTCCGTTGAGTAATTCACGGAATCCGTCTCCATCGACGTCTTTCAGGCCAATTTCATCCAGCAACTTATTTGCAAGATCTGGATCATACTGCGCAAAGTGTTGCTTCCACTTTTCATCAACGAACGGAGGCGAATCCGTAAAACCAACATATTGCTTTGGCTCACCCATACCAAAAAAGGCGGTCTCATTCATTTCATCGCGATTCATCGCGACTGACATCGCCTGACGGAAGCGCAGGTCAGAGAAGACTTTGCGTTTTTCCAGATTCTCATGCGTCATGTTTATACCGAAGCTTGCGATCGTGACTTCGGGGCGCAGCTGCATGGTGTAGTCACCTTTCTCCTGGTTTTCCAGTAGCAGCGGTGCGGTGGACAACTGCAGCGACTGTGCCTTGAAGTCTACTTCGGCGTTAACCAGTTTAAGCAAACGTACTTCGTCTTCGTTGACAAAAATTTCATCCTGCTCACTGATATAGGGCAGCTGATTACCCGCGGTATCAACCTGGAAAAAGTAAGGATTAGCCACCAGGTGACGGCCTTCTGTACTTTCTGAAATCAGGATGTGAGATTCCAGCGTCGGAACCGTATCGGCAGGTAAATTGGCCACCTTATTCGGGCTTCTCAGCATGGGTGTTGGCGTATCTGTCCAGTCGGAGTTGCCGTAGTAGTTCGATATGACCTCGAGGCCATTTTCAAAACCGGCAGCCACGGCCATTGCGTCCGCTTCAGGGTTTAACTCTGGATCCCACTTGCCAAGGAAGTGCTTGGGCTGGAATCCCTGGGCGTAAGAATTGGCAAAATGCGCTAACAGTCCTGGCTTCGGGGCCGGCAGGTTGAAACGTATAGTTTGCGGATCGACGACGTCCAAGGTCATAGGCTCGTCACCCACGAGCACGTAACTTTTTGGCTTTTCGTACACCTTGGGATTCATCGAAAGATTGTCGTACCAGTACTTGACGTCTTCGGCAGTAAACGGCGCACCGTCGGACCACTTGTGGCCTTTGCGCAGGAAAAAGGTCAGTTGAGTGAAGTCGTCGTTCCACTCCCAGCCTTTGGCGACGTTGGGTACGATAGTTTGTAAATCGTCAGAAAAGCGCACCAGGTTCACATGGCGCACCGCCAGAAAGTCAGAGGTACCTGCTTCGGTTGCGTTCGACATCATGTCGAAGACGCCACCATACTTTCCAATGGATGCATAGGGCGCAACCACCAGCGGCTCTTCCGGAAGGCGTTCTGCCAGAGGGGGCAAATCCGGATTACCACGAATTTTGCCGTTCAGTGACTCTATATCAGGGTTGGCAGTAAACTCCATCTTACAATTTGCTGCTGCTTCAAACGCTGATAATTCATATTGCTGCGGGTATTTGCCAGCCTCCACACCCATTGGGTCAGCGACTGTCACAGCCGGGCAATTCGCCTGCGCGACTCCCGCTGCTGAAAACAGTAACGCCACCGATATCAGTGATCGCTTCATTGGTTCCTCCAAGTAATTAATGTAGTCGTTTGTAAATAAACAGCAGTGTACTAACGCAATATTCTACTGGCGCGGATGACAAGCCGATAAAATACCTAAGACGCGCTGACCCTGTACACCACGCAACTGCGAAACCGGGCAAAGCTTCTTACAAATCCACGACTCAATTCGCTCAAGCCAACTTCTTCATGGTAAAAGCAACAGAAATAGCTACGAAAACCAAAACCATCAGAAAATCAAAATCCAGTTTCGACAGAACAGCGGAAGCAGTCTGGATTCGATAAACTACCATAGGCTGGTTGTAACGATACAGTCAAGACCAAACTTGTCAGCGATCGACGGAGTTCCATGATTAAAAGATGGCGTGTCCTGAGGGAGGCGCTGTAGCGATTGTTTCTGAATCGCACGCTTTGATACAAAACCAGGCCCTCCAAGACCAGGCCGTGACACATTCTTGCCGCGCAGCACAATTCGTCAGACTTCGACTGCGCAGCGCCTGACACTGAGCAGACTCTAAGCAAAAGGATTCCAGTTTGAAAATCAAAAGTTCCACATTCGCCATCACCGGTGCCGCTCGCGGGCTAGGCGCCGCCATGGCGACGCGATTGGCATCCAAAGGGGCAAGTCTGGCACTCATCGATATTGACCTCGACAGCCTTGAAAGCACCGCGGCACAATGTCGTGCGGCTGGCGCAAAACAGGTAGCGCCTTATGGCGTTAATGTCACCAGTGAACCTGACGTTGAAGCTCTGTTCGATCAGGTTGTCGAAGATTTCGGCGCCTTAAACGGCCTGGTTAATAACGCAGGTATCACGCGCGATGCACTGCTGGTCAAATATAAAGATGGCAAGCTGGTGTCAAAAATGTCGCTGCAACAGTGGCAGAGTGTTATCGATGTCAACCTGACGGCGGTTTTTTTATGCGGACGTGAAGCTGCAGCCAGAATGATTCAAAACAAAACACAAGGCTGTATCATCAATATTTCATCCGTCTCGCGTCATGGCAACATCGGTCAGACAAACTACTCTGCAAGCAAGGCCGGTGTTGAGTCAATGGCTGTTGTGTGGGCAAAAGAACTGGCACGCTATGGCATTCGTGCCGCATCAATCGCCCCTGGTTTTATAGGCACAGAGATGGTGCAATCGATGAAACCCGAGGCACTGGAAAAACTACAATCTGCACTTCCGCTCGGTACTATTGGTGATCCTGATCAAATAGCCTCAGCTGTCGAATTTATTTTTGAAAATGACTACGTGAGCGGTCGTTGCATAGAAGTAGACGGTGCACTGAGAGTATAAACCCTGCAACTGCCACGCAGTGTTGCCACCAAACAAGAAGCTGATTTTTGCCTGAGAACATTTTGTTGAGAACAATCTTATGAAAAACGTTGTGATCGTATCCGCTGCGCGCACCCCGATAGGCGCCTTTAACGGAGCGCTTGCCAGCGTGCCTGCGTCTACCCTTGGTGAAACGGCAATACGCGCAGCAATGGCACGCGCCTCAATTGCCGGTGAAGAGGTTAACGATGTCATCATGGGGCAGGTTCTCACCGCTGGCACCGGCCAAAACCCCGCGCGCCAGGCCGCGGTGCAGGCAGGCATACCGGTCGAACGAACGGCGATCACTATCAATCAGGTATGTGGCTCCGGCTTGCGGTCTATCGCAATGGGTTACCAGGCAATTGCCTGCGGCGATGCCGATATCGTCATTGCCGGCGGTCAGGAGAGTATGAGTCTGTCTCCTCACTGTGCACATCTGCGCAATGGTCAGAAAATGGGTGACCTCAACTACGTCGACACCATGATCAAAGACGGCCTTTGGGACGCCTTTAATGGCTACCACATGGGTAACACGGCGGAAAACGTCGCCAGCCAATGGTCGATTGACCGTCAGACTCAGGACGCGTTCGCTGCAGGTTCACAGCAAAAAGCAGAAGCTGCACAACTGGCCGGCACTTTCGATGAAGAAATAACACCTGTCACTATCGAAACCCGCCGTGAAACGCTGTCTATCGATCATGACGAGTATCCGCGCCACGGCACCACCGCAGAGTCACTTGCGAAGTTACGCCCTGCTTTTTCAAAAGACGGTTCAGTCACCGCGGGCAACGCATCTGGGCTGAACGATGGCGCCGCAGCTACCGTTATGATGTCGGAAGATGAAGCGGCAAAGCGCGGGCTCACCCCGT
Organism: uncultured Granulosicoccaceae bacterium; assembly: GCA_937957915.1. GTDB lineage: Bacteria > Pseudomonadota > Gammaproteobacteria > Granulosicoccales > Granulosicoccaceae. The sequence continues at coordinate 8,552 of CALGNZ010000054.1, forward strand.
TGGCGCGTGTTGCCAGTTGGGCGACTGCCGGTGTTGACCCTGCCATAATGGGATCTGGTCCGATCCCGGCTAGTCAGGCAGCGCTGAAAAAAGCCGGATGGAACGCAAACGATCTCGATCTGATCGAAGCCAACGAGGCATTCGCCGCACAGGCCTGCGCGGTAAACAGCAGCATGGGCTGGGACACAGCGCGGGTAAACGTTAACGGCGGTGCGATTGCGCTGGGGCATCCGATTGGTGCATCCGGTACCCGGGTGGCTGTTACGCTACTGCACGAAATGCAAAGGCGCGATGCGAAGAAAGGACTCGTCACGCTCTGCATTGGCGGTGGCATGGGCATCGCCATGTGCCTCGAGCGAACCTAGCAAATTCAGAAACGCTCGATACCCGATTAACTGCCCAGCCTGCTCAACATAAAGTCGGCTGCCTGCAGAATATGCTCACGTGCAAGGCGCTCTGCCTTGTCGCCGTCACCGGCAATCACGCACTCGAGTAAAACCGCATGCTGATCCCATATGTTTCGAGGCTGATCATCCCGTTTAAATACTTCCCCCATTACCCGCTGCGCTTGTATCCAGTGCGAGTCC
>CALGNZ010000055.1 GCA_937957915.1 uncultured Granulosicoccaceae bacterium
TTTATGCGGGTCGGTGCCGCTAGTGCTGGGTTATATCAGCAACGGGCTTCTCACGACTCAGCTGGCGCTGGTATCGGGGCTTATGGTGATACCCACGTTGATTGGCTTTTCAGTGGGTGAGCGACTAAGGCGTCGTCTTAATGGTGATCAGTTTCAGAAAGTTGTGCTTTGCGTATTTTGCCTGATGGGGCTTAATTTACTTCGCAGAGCTATTGTTCAGTAGTTAGTGGGCCGATTGGAAAGGTCGATAACTTTTTTTCGCCACAGCGGCCACAGCTGGATTGCCGATTTGCCATGCGTCGTAATTGGTACGTGCGCCTTAGGCTTACGGCCCCTACATCTGGTATCGTTGGGGAAATAAGCCACAGCGCATCTACCATTTTTGCGATTGGCTATCTATTTGCTGCTTTTACGCACTGTTTTTAATGAATACAGCAGTAGCGGGCGCCATCAACAATTTTTCTGGCGCCGATCAAAAAAGCCGATAAACGTAACTATCGATATGACCCGTCCCACGGGCCGCTTTTAAGGGTCGCTGTTTTGCCATCTTCAGCAACGTCTGGTCTGTTGAGTGAGAACATATTGTCGGCAGACACAACCGAGTAGTCCATATACCCCAGGCGGGCGATGGGTTGCATGGCGGCGGTGTCTATCATGCCGTCGACGATGTATTGATCATCAATGTATACGCCGACAACACTGACAATAACGCTGGTGTAGCCTGAGTCGGGTCTGCCCGGTGTGAGCGGCAGTTCAATAGACTTCCACAGTTTGCATTCGAATGCCGCCGGGCTTGCAGCAACGCGAGGGGGGCTGACCATTTGTGATTCGGCAGTCTCGATGTTGCCAAGATTGAACTCGCTGACGGAACTGTCTACTGCCGCGCTGCTCATGTTCATTTCATCGACCAGTGCTTTGGTGGCCAGTGAGCAGGTGCATTCGCCGGTTGCCAGAACATTGTTGACAGAGTCTTTGCCGTTGGCGACGGAAAATATCAGCATTGGCGGGTAATCAGACAGCGCATTGAAAAAGCTGAAAGGTGCAATGTTGGGTACGCCGTCGGCACTGATTGTGGACACCCAGCCAATCGGACGCGGCACCACCAGCGCTTTGAACGGGTCGTGCGGCAGGCCGTGGTCGCGCTTGTCGGTGGTGTAGAACATAGTTTTCTCGATCCAGGGTGTTGTTATAAATGAGGTGCGAAGGCGCAGAAGTATAACGCAGGTCCGCGCTGGTAGAAGTCAGAAGATTCTGGCGCATCCGATGGTCGGGTACCATGGCAGGTTGCGATGTTCTGAATTCCCTATGATTCCGGAGGCTCCCATGCACCCTGTAGAAATAGTCCTGTCTCCCAGGCTGCGTACCACACCGTACGAGCAAAGGGTGTTTGAGCAAGGCGTCAAGTCGGTAACTATCTACAACCATATGACGCTGCCAGTGAATTTCACCGACACCGAAGACGAGTATCGCCACCTCTGCGAGCACGTGCAGGTGTGGGATGTCGCGGCCGAGCGTCAGGTTGAAGTCAGTGGCAAAGATGCACTGGAGCTCGTGGAGTTGATTACGCCCCGGCATATTGCACCCTGCGCGGTCGGGCAAGGGGTTTATGCGCCACTGGCTGATCAGGACGGCCTGGTGGTGAACGATCCGATTATTCTGCGTCTGGCGGAAGATCGGTTCTGGATCTCGATTGCCGATTCCGATGTGATGCTCTGGGTTAAGGGTGTCGCCTACGGGCGCGGTATGGATGTGAATGTCTTCGAGCCCGATGTAAGTCCACTCGCTGTGCAGGGCCCCAGGGCGGATGATCTGATGGCCGATTTGGTGGGCGAGCATGCGCGGTCAATCAAATTCTTCCGATTTATCGAAACCACCATCGCCGGTGCGCCGGTTGTGCTGGCGCGCTCGGGCTGGAGTGGGCAGGGAGGCTTTGAAATCTATCTGCAGGATTCAGCCTGCGGCCTGGCGCTGTGGGATGCAGTTTGGCAGGCTGGCCAGAAATACCAGATCAGAGCTGGCTCACCGAACCTGATCGAGCGCCTGGAAACCGGACTGAAATCCTACGGCAGTGACATGACTCACGATGATCATGTGCTCGAGTGCGGCTTCGAAAAATTTATCAATCTCGACAAGCCCGCTGAATTCATGGCGCGCGACAGCATCGGCCAGTTCGAAAGTAAAGGCGTCAAACGACGACTGGTTAACCTGATGGTAGAGAATGAGCGCTTGCCACCGCTGCGTTCAAAATGGTCGCTGCAGTCAGCGGGCAGAGTAGTGGGTTCTGCAAGCAGCTGCGCCTACTCGCCAAAATATAAGGCAAGCCTGCTGTTTGCGATGGTCGAGGCCGGTGCGGCAGCACCGGGGTCCAAAGTTGAGCTTGAGATCGATGGCGGCCGCTACACAGCAGTAGTCAAGGGTGATCGCTGGCAGTAATCGGTAAACGGCTGGTAGTACGCGAACAGTAGCGATATCATTGTCTGATTGACCAACTGACGCTGCCCATGCAAACACAAGTAACCCTGAGACGCCCCGATGACTGGCATCTGCATTTGCGTGACGGGGAATTGCTGAAAGCGGTGTTGCCAGCCACTACGCAGCATTTTGCCAGAGCGCTGGTGATGCCGAATCTGGTGCCGCCAGTCGTTACTGCTGCTGATGCGGAAAGTTATCGACAACAGATACAGCGCGCAATACCGCCAGCAAGCCCATTTGAGCCACTGATGACGCTGTACCTTACAGAGGCCACGCAACCAGACGATGTTGCCGAGGCGGCGCAGTCTGGTTTGATCAAAGCGGTAAAGCTTTACCCTGCAGGTGCTACCACCAATTCCGATTCCGGCGTCACTGATGTAACAAGAGTTACCGCAGTGCTCGAAAAGATGGCGGAGATTGGCTTGCCATTGTGTGTGCATGGTGAGGTAACAGACGCGGACATTGATATTTTTGATCGAGAGGCAGTGTTCATCGAGAAGGTACTTGACCCACTGCGTCGCCGAATACCTGGCTTGCGGGTAGTGATGGAACACGTGACTACCATTGAAGGTGTTAACTATGTCAGCGAGAACGATCAATCGCTGGCTGCGACTTTAACTACCCATCACCTGATGATCAACCGCAATCATATATTTGCCGGTGGCATCAGGCCCCACTACTATTGCCTGCCTATAGCAAAGCGGGAGCAACATCGTTTGGCCTTGCGTGCAGCAGCGGTTTCGGGTGACAGCAGTTTCTTTCTGGGTACAGACAGCGCTCCTCACCTTGACGATGCGAAAGAATCTGCCTGCGGGTGTGCAGGTGTCTACAATGCGCCGAATACCCTGTCGTGCCTGGCGCACGTGTTTGAAGAAGAGGGCGCCCTCGACAAACTCGAAGGCTTTGTCTCGTTGCATGGCCCGGCGTTTTACGGGCTGCCGGTTAATACCGATAGCATTACGCTTGAAAAACGTTCCACACCACTGGCAGCAGATGAAAAGCTTCAAACGGCATCCGGTCCATTAACGGTGTTTGACCCGGGCCATGCGCTCTATTGGCATGTGGTTTAGCTTACCGATTGATCTTTTAAATTGCCGAGTCTGACCGCCAGGTTCGTACTGCTTCCATTTCAATGCACTCATTGTGGAACCGAGGTCGAACCCTGCGACCGATGCGGTAATCTACACGGCAGGCACGTCGCACACATTAATAAAACGTAAACCGGATACGCTATGTTTCAAAATACTTTTCCTGACAAAGAAACCATCGCTGAGTTGACAGCCAGTATGTTGCTCGAAATAGATGCAGTGCACTTTCGCGCTGATCAGCCTTACAAGCTGACTTCCGGGCTTGCCAGTCCGGTTTATATTGACTGTCGAAAACTGATTTCTTATCCACGAATACGTTCGGCTTTAATGGATTTTGCCGTGTCGACGCTGGTGCGTGATGCCGGGTTTGAAGCCTTTGATGCGGTGGCCGGTGGCGAGACAGCGGGCATACCCTTTGCCGCATGGATAGCAGATCGTATGGGGTTGCCCATGCAGTACGTGCGCAAACAGCCCAAAGGCTTTGGCAGAGATGCACAGATCGAAGGCCAGCTCAATGAGGGGCAGCGAGTACTGCTGGTTGAAGATCTGACCACAGATGGCGGATCGAAAGTTAAATTTACAGATGCGCTCAGAGCCGCCGGGGCAGTAACCGAGCACACGCTGGTTATCTTTTACTACGATGTGTTTCCGGATACGCGTACCAAGCTGGCTGAGCGGTCACTGACCCTGCATCACCTGGCAACCTGGTGGGATGTACTCAAGCTGTGTCGCAACAAAGGGTACTTTGATACCAACACGCTTGATGAAGTAGAGAGTTTTCTGAATCAGCCCCTGCAGTGGTCGTCAGATCATGGTGGTTCCTACACGCCTGCGGTGTAAAGGCACTATTGATGCACGTATCCATTGGCTATTAACGACGTTGGTGGAGCGCCAGCATCGTTAACTCCGCCAGAATTATTACTGCAACACAATCGGATTTAGTGGTACGGGCTCTGTCATGAAACACGATAACTATGTAATCGACGATATGATTTCCGCCAAGGCTATTGCAGCCCGTGTGGAAAGTATGGCCGAGACCATCACCAAAGAATTTGAAGGCACTGAGAAGCTAGTCGTTATTGGCCTGCTGCGCGGTTCGTTTATGTTTATTGCAGATTTGGTGCGTGAGCTTGATCTGCCGGTTGAAGTCGATTTTCTGGAGACATCTTCATACGGTGATTCTATGGAGTCATCGCGTGAAGTTAAAATTCTCAAGGATTTGCGCGGTGAAATCAAAAACCGCGACATTCTGGTGGTGGAAGATATCATTGATACCGGCCACACCCTGCATCACGTGATCAACCTGCTCAAATCACGACAACCATCGCGCATGCTGGTGTGTGCGCTGCTCGACAAGCCAACACGTCGCGAAGTAAAAGTTACCGCCGATATCGTCGGCTTTGAAATTGAAGACAAGTTCGTTGTCGGCTACGGCATTGATTACGCGCAACGCAATCGCAATTTGCCGTATATAGGCGCTGTCAGGTTTACTGATTAGCAGATCTCTGAATCTGGCTGGTTTGCGCCGCGCGGTTGTTAGCAGCAAAGGTGTATACAGAAAGGGCGCAAGCAAAAGCGGCTTAGCATCTGTGTTCGCAGACCATTATAAACAGCGTCTTTGAACCTTGTTTTGACTGACGTGTCTGAGTATCAGGTGTCGAATTTTCAGTTTACTCAAACGACAATTCACTTAAACGACGATTCACTCAATTAAAAGGATAGCTTCGATGCGAATCAGGACTGCCAACTCGTTGTTACTGGCTTCTCTGCTTATAGCTGCCAGCGGCACTAGTGTCGCCGAGGTGCCGCTCAAAGCCAGAGCCTATCAATGTCAGGAACTCCGCGATCTCGTCACCGAGAAAGAGCGAGTGTATTTGAAAGGGTTTCTAGGATCGAAGAGCTCGGTCTACTCATCTGCCAGTAGCTGCAGCGAGTTACATGAAGTGGCAGTTAAGTCGGCGTGGCGCACCAGTGACGTATTCTCCTGCGTAATCGGTTATCGTTGTCTACCGCGGGTTGATATTGATGACAGGTTTGGTGGTTGAGTGGTGCTCACTGCTGATTGATCAGCAAGTGGATGCCCAGCCCCACAAGCAGCGTGCCGCCAGCGCGTTGTGCATACAGAGTTCCAGCTTGAGATTGTCTGAGCGCATTGCTCACCGTTGACGCCAGTAATACACACAAGACATCAGCGCTTGAGAAGGCGATGTTTACCAGCGTACCGAGAATTAGCAGTTGCCCCCAAATAGGCAAGTTTGCTGAAACATCGGTGAACTGAGGCAAAAATGCCAGATAAAACACCGCAGTTTTCGGGTTAAGTATTTCAACCAGTGCACTGTCTCTGAAGACACCGGTTGAATTGCTAGGTGGTGGGGCAGAATCTGTTGTCATTTCTGTAGCATTCGACTGGAACAGTTTAATGCCCAGCCAAATAAGATAGGCAGCCCCCATCACCTTCACTGCCCAGTAAAAAACCGGAACGGTAGTAAACAACACGGAAAGGCCTGCCGCCGCTGCCACTACGTGAACGTAGCCACCGAGATGTATGCCTATTGCTGCCATCCATCCGGCCCTGCGCCCCCCGGCAATCGTTTGTGAGGTGGCGTAAAGCATGGCCGGGCCGGGCATGTAGGCAAATATTGCGGTGGCAGCTATAAACGACAGCAGTGTTTCGGTTGGCGGCATATTATCTGGCTATTCACCATGTGCCAGCAAAGACGCATTGCCTCCGGAAGCCGTGGTGTCGATACAAGTGTGTCTTTCCAGAGTACACCAGTCTGCAAAATCAATTTCAGTAATAAGCGGCAGTAGCGGACCGTCGCGTTGTGCCAGTGCAATTCTTATTTTGCGCGCATCTGCGGTGTTGCCCCAGTGGACGACTGCCGCAAAACCGCTCGCCTCTGTTAGTGCCTCGTTACTTAGTACGCCATCGAAGATGGAGATTTCTGCCTGTTCGTCGGTGTGTTGGCCAAGCGGGCATATAATTAGTGATTCGCAGCCAACTGATCGTGCAATCTTTGCCTGCTCGCGAGCCATATCGATCGTCGGGCCAAGACACAGTATTAATCCTCTTGGAAATTCACGCAGCCGATTGGACTCGCCGGTGGGGCCGGGCAGGTCGATAGCGTTAATGGTATTGCGGCTAACCGCAGGGGTTGCATCAATTGCCTGCTGAAGTTGTTCAGTGTTAACGGGGTTGCGCCTGTTCTCTGCTGATTCCTGTGATGATTCGACGCCGGTGGCTGGCCTGTTGCCGGAACGCGTAAACCGTTTTAGATAGTGAGGGCCACCGGCTTTTGGGCCTGTTCCTGACAGACCTTCGCCACCGAACGGTTGCGATCCGACCACCGCACCAATCTGATTGCGATTGATATAAATATTGCCTGCATTCAGTTGTCGGGTAATTTGTTCCACTCGATCGTCAATGCGGGTATGCAGACCAAAGGTTAATCCATAGCCACTGTTGTTGATGTCTGCAACGATCTGATCAATTTCTTCTGCGGCAAATGTTGCGACATGCAATACCGGCCCGAAGACTTCGGTTTTCATATCTGCAATACCGTTGACGCTAATTATAGCGGGGCCAACAAATGTACCGGAAGCCGGAGCGTTTAATTGCTTGAGCAATCGGCCGTCGCGCTTTGCCTGATCTATATGTTCTGTTATTAACCGACGCGCAGCCTCTGTGATGACAGGCCCGGAGTCGGTGGTGAATTGCCATGGGTCTCCGACCACCAGCTCATCAACAGCGCCAAACAACATCTGCAGAAAACCGTCTGCGATGTCTTCCTGTAAATATAGCAAGCGACAGGCAGAGCAGCGCTGACCGGCCGATTGAAATGCAGACGCGACGATATCCCCGACTGCCTGTTCCGGCAGGGCGGTGGAATCAACGATCATTGCGTTTAAACCGCCTGTTTCGGCGATCAATGGTGCATCCGGGCTGACGTTGTCGGCCATGGAGCGGTTGATAAGTTGGGCGGTAGCGGTAGATCCGGTGAAGCAGACACCGTCAATGCGTTTGTCTGCAACCAGCTTTGCGCCCACTTTTGCGCCAGTGCCAGGCAGCAGTTGCAGTGCACCTCTGGTAACACCAGCCTTGTGTAGTAATGTGGTTGCCAGATAGGCAATTAACGGAGTCGGGTCAGCGGGTTTGGCTATAACGGCATTGCCAGTGGCAAGTGCTGCTGCAATTTGCCCGGTGAATATGGCCAGTGGAAAATTCCATGGAGAAATACAAACGATCAGTCCGCGGGCTGTATTACCGGTCAAATTCGGCTGTGCTGTTTCTGCTTTTTGAGCCACTTCTGCTTCTTCAGCCGCTTCTGCTTCTTGGGCATAGTAGTGAAGGAAATCCACCGCCTCACGTAACTCTGCTACAGCATCAAGCGTAGTTTTACCCGCCTCTCTGGCCAGTATGGCGAATATCTCTGCCGTGTTTTCTTCATAGAGATCTGCTGCGGCTCTAAGAATTCGGGCTCTTTCAGAGGCGCTGGTATCGCTCCAGGGCGTTGCTGATGACAGTGCCAGTTCTATATCTGTTTCGCTTGTCTGGCTCACGCTGCCGACTGTATCCGCAGGGTTGAATGGATTGATGATGGAGATCGGGTCTTCACCAGTGCAGCTTCCATTGATCAACGGGGCAGCGGTCCATTGCACTTGCTGATAAGGAGCGCGGGCACTGTCGATCTGCGTTAAGGTGTCTTCATCATGAAGGTCAAAGCCGGTTGAGTTTTGTCTTGGTGCAAAAAGCTTTGCCGGCATAAGTATATGCGGCGTACTTTGCTGATAGTCAGTGCTGACTTGCGCAAAAGGATCTGTCGCAATAGTGTCTGCGGCGATGTTGGTGTCGACCACCTGGTTAACAAACGAAGAGTTGGCTCCGTTTTCAAGCAGGCGGCGCACCAGGTAGGCAAGTAAATCGCGATGAGCGCCAACTGGCGCATAGATGCGGCAGCGTGTGTCATTGCTGTTTTTAACCAGTCGATGCAACACCTCTCCCATGCCATGCAAACGTTGAAACTCGTATGAGTCAGTGTTGTTAGACAGTTGCAGTATGGCGCTGATGGTGTGGGCATTGTGGGTAGCGAACTGCGGGTAGATTCTGTCGGTCATGCCAAGTAATTTTGCCGCACAGCAAATGTAGGAGACATCGGTTGCCGACTTGCGCGTATACACCGGAAAATCTCTCAGGCCTTCGACCTGTGCACGTTTGATTTCTGTATCCCAGTAAGCGCCCTTGACCAGTCGCACCATGATTTGTCGATCAAGTGATTCTGCCAGCGCATAGAGCCAGTCGATAACCGCGGCGGCACGTTTGCCGTAGGCCTGTACCACCACACCAAACCCGCTCCAGCCCTGCATGCGTTCGTCTTCGAGGACGCGCTTGATAATATCGAGCGACAGATCGAGCCGGTCTGCTTCTTCGGCATCAATGTTTAAACCCATGTTGGCTGACCTGGCGAGCAAAGCCAGATCCGTCAGTTGCGGAACCAGTTTATTCATCACTCTGTCGTACTGGCCTAGCTCGTAGCGCGGGTGCAGCGCGGAAAGCTTCACTGAAATGCCGGGGTTGTTGCGCACATCAGTGTCGCGAGCGTATTTACCCAGCGTGGTCAGTGAGTGATGGTAAGCATTGAAGTAGTCGTTAGCGTCCCGCATGGTCAGGGCTGCTTCACCCAACATATCGTAAGAGTAGGTGTAGCCCTTCTCTTCCATCGCCGCGCCACGTGCCACTGCTGCTTCTATTGTTTCGCCAAGTACGAACTGATTGCCCATCTCTTTCATTGCAGCTTTAACAGCAGTTCTTATCAGCGGCTCACCGAGTCGCTTTACTGCACTATGCAATAAGCCGGATATACCTGACGATTGATCATCGTCCAGTACCTTGCCTGTCAGCATCAGTCCCCAGGTCGATGCGTTTACCAATGAAGAGGAAGACTTACCCAGATGCTCGCCCCAGCTGGAAGGCGCTATCTTGTCTTCGATAAGTTCATCGATGGTTTCAGCATCCGGCACGCGCAGCAGCGCCTCGGCCAAACACATCAGTGCCACGCCTTCCTCTGTCGACAAGCCATATTCGGTCAGGAACACTTCCATCAAACCCGGTTCGTCGTCGGCACGGATCGCTTCGATCAGATCAATCGCATCTGCCTGAAAACCGGCTCTCTGGGTTGCTGACAGATTGGCATCATCGATCAGGCCGGCAATCACAGATTCCTCGTCAGCCAGCTTGAGTTCGCGAATCTGTGTTCTCAGGGTTTGCAGTTGGGTCATCGGGGGTACTCCATCGATCCGGTGTTGCACGTGATCGTGACATTTTGCGTGCAATCTTTTCGACTTAAATGGCGCCAAACGACGGAAAAATGACTTTTATATCCGCCAAAGAAAGGAATAATCACGGTAATATGGACTGATATGAACGATCTGGACCGAATAGACGCCGCCATAGTTCGAATTCTGGCCGAACACGGGCGCATGCCCGTTACCGAACTTGCACGCGAAGTAGGTATTTCCAAGAGCCCCTGTCAGGTTCGTTTAAAACGCCTGCAGAAGGATGGCTACATTCTGGGCTTCAGAGCCGTGCTGAATCCGCAGTTGATGGATCGTGAGCACGTGGCCTTTACCGAAGTGAAGCTGTCTGACACTCGTGAGGCAGCGTTGTCCGCATTCAATGAAGCGGTGCAGGGTGTCCCTGAAATAGAGCAATGCCACATGATTGCAGGTGCTTATGATTATCTGCTAAAGATACGCACGTCGAACATTCAAGCCTATCGGTTAATTCTGGGAGAGACCCTGTCGTCTTTGCCACATGTGGCCAGTACGTCTACTTTTGTATCGATGGAGTCTGTTAAGGACACAGCGTTTTAGTGAGAGCAGCATAATAGTTCGCCGTTCGGGGAACAGCTCCCACGACGACGAAGCGCCACAGCAATCCGATGGCTCGTTGCTATTGCTGATTTCGGAGGTTTCGCCCCGGCGAGCGGTGCGCTGTCGTGCAGCTTAGGACAGCATGAATACAGGCGCGATATAGATTTTTGTGAGTGAGTGCATCAAGTCTAGTTGATGGATTGGTGCGGTTCGTTTCCCTCACCACATCCTACGCTCAGAATGAGCCGATAATATCGCAATCGGTAAGTACGCGTTTACAAAGCAGGGTGCTCTGAGTGCCGCTCACAGCACCCTGCTTCTTCGGAACTATTGTCGAGATCGAGCAACGAGACAGCAAGAGTGGCTCTTGTTTTTGATCACCGCCCGGCAGGGCGCAACTCTTAAGACCGCATCAAAGACCCACTCGGATCAAAAGGTGGTTCAGACTCTATAACCGCCTTGCAGCGATTACCCAGAATTTCTATTTGATATTCTGTGGTGCTGTCATCCAATAGCGCAACTGGTACATAACCCTGTGCCAGTGATTTTTCAACAAAGTGTCCATAACCACCAGAGGTTATCCAGCCAACCACGCGCCAATCACCATCTATCTGAGTAATGGCGTTGGGGATTTCTGTGCCGCTGATATCAAAGCGGGGAGCACCGTAGCCATGTGGTTTTTCAATGCATCCGTAGTCGGTGCTGGTTTTAGCCCATATCGGTTCGTCGCCCATTACATCGGTATTGTCTGTGTCTATCGAGAAGCTGACTCGTTTGAGTTTGCCGCCAGTGTCGTGTTCAGCCTGCGCTGCCTCTTTACCAATAAAGCTCTCTTTGGACAGTTTAATAAAGCGTTCCATCGCACCTTCAAACGGCCCATAGATGGGACGCAGTTCAGCAGCCCAGGTTGGGAAGTTCTTTTCCAGCCGCATCGACAACAGCGCACGCATACCAAAGTCAGCAATGTCGAACTCGGCACCTGCCTCTTTCATAGCGAGATAGATCTGTCTTTCGTAGGCAGGCTCCATCCATAGTTCATATCCGAGGTCTCCCGAATAAGTCATACGGTTAACCAGGCACGGGCAGCCCGCCACGTCCATTGCACGGTGGTCCATAAATTTGAACGCGGTATTGGATATATCGCAATCGACGAGTTTGGCGAGCACATTTCTGGATTGTGGGCCGGCTATCGATATACCAACCATGGTCTGGCCATAGCGGTGTATCTGTACTGTCTGATCTGCTGGCAGCTGTTGTTCAAACCAGCGCATGTGATAGATTTGCGCACCGGATGACCCCCAGAGATAGAATACGTCGTCACGTGCTTTTGCAATGGTAAAGTCACCAATCAGTTTGCCGCGATGATTCAGCATAGGCGACAGTGCTATGCGTCCGGTTGCCGGCATATTGTTTGTCAGCAACTGATTTAACCACGCCTCGGCACCGGAGCCGGAGATACGATATTTGGCGAAGTTTGCGATTTCAGTAATGCCTACACGTTCGCGCACGGCACGCACTTCATTGCCGACATGTTCAAAGTCATTGGAGCGATGAAACGACAGCGTGTCTTCGGCGGGAGTTCCCTGTGGTGCAAACCACAGTGGTGTTTCAAGTCCCCAGGTGTCTCCCATGACGGCGTTGTTGTCGCGCAGCATGATGTCGTAGAGCGGAGTGGTTTGCTGCGGTCGGGCGGCCGGCAGTTCCTCGTTTGGAAAGCGGATAGAAAAACGTCGCGAGTAGTTTTCACGCACCTTGGCGTTGGTGTAACGCAGGGAGGTGAAGTCACCATAGCGGGAGACATCCATGGCAAAGACATCAGCACCCGGGTCACCATCAACCATCCAGTTGGCGAGGGTTAAACCAACACCACCACCCTGACTAAAGCCTGCCATCACCGCACAGGCTGACCAGAAGTTGGTTAAGCCCTGCACCGGGCCCACCAGTGGATTGCCATCTGGTGCGAAGGTAAACGGGCCGTTAATGGTTTGCTTGATACCGGCTTGCGCAAAAGCCGGGAAGTGTTTGAAGCCGGTCTCCAGCGATGGTGCAATACGGTCGAGGTCAGGTTGCAGCAGCTCGTGACCAAAATCCCACGGCGTGTTAATGGGTGACCACGGTTTGCAGGCTTTTTCATAGGTGCCAAGCAACAGGCCGTTGCGTTCCTGTCGGGTGTATATTTCTCCACGAAAATCGATCACGCCAACCAGCTCGCGTCCGGTGTCCTGATTGAATTCGGTGACCTCCGGCATTTCATCGGTCAGTAGGTACATGTGCTCCATCGCCAGCAGCGGTAGCTCGAGTCCGGCCATGCGTCCGATTTCGCGTGCCCATAGTCCACCCGCATTGACGACGTGTTCCGTTTTGACAATGCCTTTTTCGGTGATGACGCTCCAGGTGCCATCACTGGATTGACTGAGTCCGGTTACCGGGTTGCGCAGCTCGATAGTTGCACCGAGTTTCTGCGCGGCTTTGGCGTAGGCGTGGGTGGTGCCCGATGGATCAAGATGACCTTCTACCGGATCCCACAGGGCGCCGACAAAGCAGGTTTCATCCATCAGCGGAAACATCGCTTTGGCTTCTGTTGGCGTGATGATTTCGGTTTCCATACCCAGTGCGCGGCCGGTCGCGTGTACATAGCGCAGAAAGTCCATCCGCTCTTCAGTATCGGCCATCATGACGCCGCCGGTCAGGTGTAGCCCGCACGACTGGCCGGAAATTTTCTCAAGCTCCTCGTACAGGGAAACGGTATACGCCTGAAGTTTTGCAACGTTCGGGTCTCCGTTGAGGGTGTGGAATCCTCCGGCTGCATGCCATGAGGAGCCGGACGTCAGTTCCGATCGCTCAATCAGCAAGACATCTGTCCAGCCAGCTTTGGCGAGGTGAAACAGTACCGAACAGCCGACCACGCCACCGCCTATCACTACCGCCTGTGCTTCTGATTTCATGCTTCGCTCTCTGGTCTGCCCGTTGGCTTGTTGGGGTTTGCCGCAATCGTACACGATCAACTGTGATTGGTTATATCAGTTGCGCTGAGGGCTGAGTAGTGCTCGGAAGAATGAGTCGTTTTTGGGAAGTGTGGAAGGGTCTTTTTGTAGGTGTTTCGGTTTTGTGGATGCCTGGAGCAGGTTTCTCAATTGGTGTGTGCAACCGGTACATCCCTGCCAGGGTCGACGCGAACCGCACCAATCGCCTGTGCAAGACCGATCGATAGACGATTTACGTGGGTCAATATCGCGGCTGCAAAGGACTAATCGTGGCCAGGCGTGCGGGCAAATGTAGCGCCGAAAAAGTCAGAGTTACCGATTTGCAACGGAGCGTTGGCCATGGTCTTGAAATTAAAAATACCGTGCCCTATAAATAAATCGAGCGCCGTTTGCGACGCATTTGTCGGGCGATCAACTCGTCAGTTCAAACCACTAACCAGTCATTTGTATGAGTATTCAAATGAGCACGCAATTTGGCATTATTCCATTGCTGGCACGTCCCCCTCCGTGCTGAGCGGCACCGCGGTGCTTGTGTTTCGCTCAACCATACCTGTATCTGCGTATCGCTTCGCACGCAAGGCAGGGTGCCTGGCATTTGTGTGGCGATCTATTGATCAACGAACAGCAAGTGCTGGTCGTAACAGGCCTTAATATTTCTCCGTTGCCCGGTTCAGGATCTGCTGCGAACCCATGTGCTGAGTTGGTGTGGTTGTCTCGTCGTTTTATTCAAACTGCAAATATTTACTGCATAGCGCAGCCTGCGCTGTGTGATAGGAGCGCATTCATGTTGAGTGTTAAAAACATCAGTCGCAGCTACGGAGATTTTGTGGCGGTTGATGATGTGTCGTTTGCGATTGGCAAGGGTGAAATTGTTGGTTTGCTGGGCCACAACGGTGCTGGCAAAACAACAGTAATGAAAATGATTAGCGGGTACCTCGAACCGGACAGTGGACAGATCACTGTCAATGAGCGGGTGCTAGACAGTAATTTAAAGCTTGTTCAATCGGAGATTGGCTATTTGCCAGAAAATCTACCGGTGTATGCGGAGATGACGGTTGTTGATTATCTGGATTACGCGGCGGACCTTAAGCGGATTCCGGCACGTGACAAGGGCGGGGAAATTCAACGGGTGGTGAGGGAGACTGATCTGACTGACAAGCTGCTCCAGCCTATCTCTACGTTATCGCGCGGTTATAAGCAACGCACCGGTGTGGCACAGGCAATTCTGGGGCAGCCGAAATTACTGATTCTCGATGAGCCTACCAATGGGCTTGATCCCTCGCAAACTGATCAGATGCGTCAATTGCTCAGGCGTATTGCAGAGTCTGCAACCGTAATGCTGTCTACGCATATCATGCAGGAGGTTGAAGCCCTGTGTGATCGAGTGCTGATTATGAGTGGCGGAAAACTGGTGGTTGATGAAAACCTGCAGGCGCTGCAAAGCAGTAATCAGTTGCAGGTGCAGGCCAGTCACACAAGTGGTGATTTAACAAAGTTGTTGAAGCCGGTTGATGGAGTGCAACAAGTCAGGGCGCAACCTGAAAATAATTATCTTATTACGCTTGCGGATAGTGCAGACCGACAACAAGTGAGCGCTGCTGTCGCGCATAAGTTAATCAGTGAAGGCGCGGATCTGTTTTCACTGACACAACAACAGCGCGATATTGAATCATTATTCCGTGAGGTGAATCAGTCCACGGCTTCAAAGCAATCGCAAAAGGAGAGCCGTCATGCAGCCTAGAGCAGAACAACGCAATCTGCTGTCCATTGTGACAAAGGTGGCGGGAAAGGAGATTTCTCTGTTCTTTTCGTCGCCAGTTGCTTATTTGTTCATCGGGGTGTTTGCGCTGGTCACCTTGTTTGTCTTCTTTTGGGGTGAGTCGTTCTTTGCCCGTAATATTGCCGATGTAAGGCCACTATTTGAATGGATGCCGCTGCTGCTTATTTTCATGTGCAGCACAATAACGATGCGGCAGTGGAGTGAAGAACGCCGCACTGGAACGCTTGAGCATGTGTTAACACAGCCGGCCCCGTTGTGGGTGTTTGTGGTGGGTAAGTTTCTTGGTTGCCTGTGGTTATTGGTGGTGGCGATTATGGTTACCCTACCGTTGCCAATAACGGTTTCCATTATCGGTGATCTTGACTGGGGCCCTGTATTTGCCGGCTATATTGCAACGGTGTTTCTCGGGGCCGCCTATCTGAGCATCGGCCTGTTTGTCTCTTCGCGCAGCAGTAACCAGATCGTCAGTCTCATCTTGTCGGTGGTGTTGTGCGGCATTTTTTATCTGGTCGGTTCAGATGCGCTGACCGGATTTTTTGGCAACACTGCCAGTGAGTGGTTGCGCCTGCTTGGTGCCGGTTCTCGATTTGATTCAATCACGCGAGGTGTTGTTGATCTTCGAGATCTCTATTTTTACATCAGTATCGTTGCGGTGTTCCTTGCGTTAAACACCTACTTTCTTGAAAGAGAGCGCTGGACATCGGGCGTGCGACAGAGTCGGCATCGACAATGGCAAATGATCACTGGAATGCTGGTGGTGAATTTCCTGGCTGCCAATCTGTGGGTGGGGCAATTGAACAAGATGCGCGTTGACACTACGGCGGGTGATCAGTACTCCATATCCTCTGCAACGCGAAACTACCTGCAACAATTGCAGGAGCCCCTGCTGCTACGCGGTTATTTCAGCAGTAAAACGCATCCGCTCCTCGCGCCGTTGGTGCCGCAGGTGCGTGACCTGATGCGTGAGTATGAAATTGCCGGTAACGGACGCGTGATCACCGAGTTTATCGATCCGCTCTCCGATCCGCAGATGGAAGTCGAGGCCAATGAACAGTACGGTATCGAACCGGTGCCGTTTCAAGTGGCGGATCGATATCAGTCGTCCATTGTCAGCAGTTACTTTAATGTGCTTGTGCAGTACGGCAATGAAAACGTAGTGCTTGGCTTCCGTGATCTCATTGATGTGAAGGCGGGCGGCGATACGCAAATTGATGTCAAGCTGCGTAACCCGGAGCACGATCTGACGCGTGCTGTTAAAAAGGTGCTTACCGCTTACCAGGCAGGCGGTAATCTGTTTGATACGGTAAAGGGTGATCTTGAATTTACCGCGTACTTGTCGGAGGCGTCCCGAATGCCGGCGCAGCTGGCTGAGTTCAGTAAAACCGTGCTCTCGGTGGCTGATGAATATCAACAGCAGTCGTCTGGTCGACTGCAGGTCAGGCAGCTAAACCCCGATGAAAACAACGGCGCGATAGCACAACAAATAGCCCGCGATTTTGGCTTCCAGCCGATGGTTGCCGGTTTGTTTAGTGACGATCGTTTTTACTTTCATATGACGCTGCGCAAGGATGATCAGATTGTGCAGATCCCACTTGACGATATGACCGAGGGTGGCTTCGACAGAAATCTACAAGCGGCAATAAAACGCTTTGCAACCGGCTTTACCAAAACAGTGGCTATGGCAGTTCCACCGTCGCAGCCCAGTCCGTACGGACAAATGCCAGGCGAGTTCATGCAATTGCAGAACTTTCTCAGCGGTGATCTGAATGTGATAACAGAGGATCTGAGCGATGGCAGGGTAGCTGGCGAGGCGGATATACTGTTGTTGCTGGCGCCGGAAAATCTGGATGAAAAATCGGTGTTTGCGGTTGATCAGTTCCTGATGCAGGGTGGTACTGTCGTGGTCTCTACCGCACCGTTTAGTGCACGCTTCAGCCGTCAGCGCATTGATCTGACACCGCGCACCAGCGGGCTCGATGACTGGTTAAAGCATCATGGCTTTGAACTGGGCTCGTCAATGGTACTGGATCCTCAGAACGCTGCTTTTCCGGTGCCGGTAACACGCAAAGTGGGTGGTCTGCAATTGCAGGAGATGCGCATGATCAACTACCCGTACTTTGTAGATGTGCGTGGCAATGGCTTGAATGCCGACAACCCGGTTACCAGTCAGTTGCCACAGGTCACTATGGCTTGGTCATCGCCACTGATGATTGATAGTGAACTGAACGCCGAACGTGAAGTCACCACCCTGTTATCGAGTTCTGATAAGTCGTGGTTGTCTGAATCTATCGACATTATGCCGCGGTTAGAGCGAGGTGGCGTTGCACCGTATCGTGCAGAGGGTGAAATTGGCAGCCATACGCTGGCGGCCGTGGCCGAAGGGCGATTCACTTCGTTGTTTGAAGGTAAAGAGTCTCCGCTGCTGGCAAATGACAATGAAGAGGATGCTGCCGATGAGGGTGCGCAGCCGCAGGCACCGCAGCAAGCACAGCCGTCAGGGCAAACCGATAACGAGACTGACGAAGAGCCATTGTCAGTAACGTCAGTTATTGAGCGTTCACCAGAGTCTTCGCGACTGATGGTTTTTGCTTCTAATGACTTTGCAAAAGACCAGATTCTGCAAATGGCAGGCTCGGCCAGTGGCACAGTGTACCTTGCACCGATGCAACTGCTGGCTAATGTGGTTGACTGGTCGCTGGAAGACACTGGTTTGATGCAGATCCGCGGGCGCGGACAATTTAATCGGACATTGCCTCCAATGCAGAAGCGCTCGCAACTGTTTTGGGAGTACACCAACTATGTACTGGCGGCACTGGCGATACTACTCATTGCTTCGATGTATCGACTGGCGCGCGGTGTAAGGCAGAGTCGACAAAGAAAACTGATTCTCGGTGAGGAGGTCTAGAATGAAATCACTATCTACAATTCTGGTTGGTCTGTTCGCCGCCCAGTTAGCGGTGGCCGGGGTTCTTTACTTCAATACGTGGAACCAGAGGTCGGTGCGACCGCAGGGCAGCCTGCTAACGCTTGATGCCAGTGAGGTTGATCAGTTACTGATTGAAGGCGAGGGCGAGTCGGTCACCCTGGATAAAAAGCAGGACACCTGGTTGATTGGTTCTACCGGTTTGCCAGCGGATACGTCACGAGTCGATAGTGCTATTCAGTCATTCAGCGATATGCAGCTGGGGTGGTCTGTGGCCAGTTCCGATGCAAGCCATCAGCAACTGGAGGTGGCCGATGATAACTATCAGCGCCGTGTAAAAATAAGCAGTGGCGGCGACACTGTTGGCGATATTTTTATTGGCACCTCACCGGGATTCAAGCGCTCCCATGTCAGAAAAGAGGGAGCGGACGAAGTATACAGCGTGGCGATAAACACATTTGATCTGCCACCTGAATCGAGTGACTGGCTTGACAAAACTCTGCTCCAGGTCGCCGATGTATCGTCGGTGAGGGTTAATGACAAAGAGCTGTTAAAGAAAGACGAACAGTGGGTTTATGACGGCAGTGACAATACTGATCAGGATAAAGCCTCTGGCCTTGTCACAGCGTTCGAAAGTCTTCGGGTAACAGAAATCTTTGATCAGGGTGCCGATGAACTCGACTTTGAAAAAGTGGTGCTAAAGACGGGGGACGACGAGTATGAGTTTGGTTTTGCCAGTCTTGATAACAATTATCTGGTTTCCAGACAGGATATTGACTCGATTTTCAAAATCAGCAAGTCGAGTTACGACAAAGTGGTAGCGGTTGATCTGCTTTTGCCTGAACCTGAACCGGCTTCTGATGCAGAACCACCATCAGATCCGGCGTCTGCTACAACCGCGCCTGAGGCCGATGACAATGACGAAAAGCCTCAACAGTCGCCGACAGCAACTGAGGGTGGCGTCGAGACGGGCACAGTGTCTACAGACGAGGCGACAAAGTAGCGCCGTACCGCTGTGTCTGTTCGATGGTATGCAACGCAGTAGAACTTAAGGCACGGAGATTTGCTCCGTGCCTGTGCTTCTGCCCCGTTTCCGGGTTAAGCGGTATTGCCGATATCCCGGCAAGTCCTGCTATCTTTTGCTGCCAAAGTCTTTAAATTGAGAAGCCCGCGTTGTTTATCGCCCGGTTAGGGCATGGATCTGGCCCGTTGCTGAGTGTGGTTCGTGCCTGGTCAGCAAATTGTCAATTGGTATTGCACATCTAAAATTTCAAACGCTTCTCCGGTACTGCACGTTGTTGCTGGTTGCTGCGATGGCGAGCGGTTTGCTCAGTGTCGTTCGCGCCGCGCCGGTTAACGATGCGTATCGTTATGAAGATGTGTTTGCCGATAATACTGGCATTGACCTCACCTCAACCGGTTTCGTGAACCTGGGCGGCCTGCAAACCGCGAAAAGTAAAAACAATGAACTGATCTCCGGTTGTTTTGGGTTGCCCGGTCCTGCAGGCAGCGCCTTTACCGGCTGGTCTTTTGCGGAATTCCTGATCGCTGATCTGACACAGGTTACTACCAACAACCTGTTTGTTGAATCATGCGATGGCGCAACCAATTATGCTGTAACCAGTCCGCCTGTGGGCACCAGCTCCATTGACCTTTCCTCGCTGCCGCTCAGTGCCAGTCAGGTCCGCTTTCGATGGGACTTAAAGTATCAGGGAAATGGCGGCGCGCGTACTGCAGCTATTTCCATGTGGAAAGCGCTGGGTACTTCAACGGGTGTCACCGGGCTTCAGGTAACACCGTCTGCCAGTTCAGTGAATTCAAACAGTGATATTACGTTTTCTCTGGGTATCTCGTCGAACAGTGTCACCACTCGCAACCCCTTACTTAAAGTTGACTTCAATGCCCTGAACGGCACGCCGGGCATAGGGTCGGCTGGTCTTGGTCTGGCGACTGATGCGACGGTTTGCTACGACCTCAATAACGATGGTAGCCCGGGTATCCCCGGCAGTGAATGTCAACGATACCGTCCGGTGGAATTTCTTAGCGCCAGTGATGGCACTGCCGGTGAACCGGTTGATCTATCTGCTTTGTCGCAGCCGTCGCAGGTGCCGGCAACCAGTGGTCCGACCGATGGTGAAATCAGCTGGCAACTCAATGATCTGCCTGACGGGTATGCAGGGTCGATTTCAGTGAATCTGCATGTACCGAGGGGTACAGTAGATGGCAAGGCGGTAGCGCTTGCCGCGACTCTGGATTTTGGCGAAACCTCTGCCGATGGCGCACTGAACAACTTCCAGTCAATCGCGGCGCAGAGCAGTGCGGTCGCGATAAACAGCTTACACGCCGGTACGATCCGGGCATGGTCGCCTTATGGCAATGTTGCGCCAGGTGCCGAAAATATCTATGACAATTACTATATTCGCAATGAGGTTGCGCAGGATAACAACCCGTCGGATCTGGAAAATGTAACAGTAGTCATCGAGGCCAACAGTGCCTCGACCTGCGTGCCGGAGTTTCGCTCTGCTACGGTCTCATCGCGTTACAACTGGCCGATCAATACTGATCTACCTGCCGTGGGTGCACCACTCGACAGCAATCCGGTAACCGTTAAGTTCTTTCGTGCCAGTTATGTGAGCGACAGTAGTAATGCGCGTGCCATCGTTCGCTACGATGTACCAGCGGCGTGTGCAAACGGCACGAGGGTACGTACCGCGGCGCAGGTGAGCGCAGCGTCTCCTGCGATTAGCGCGACTCGAACCCGAACTCACAATGTGGTATTCGAAGCCTGTCGGTCGGGGTATAACCACATGCATAGAATACAGACGGGCTTGCTGGTTGAAAATGACTACACCCCGGCACCGGCCTGGCCAGAGTACTACATCAATAACGGTGGTTTGCGTCCTGGTGAGTATTTTAGTACCTGGTCACCCTATGGTGATTCAACGTACCGCACACACACGATCGTACTGGATAAGGCCTATGCGGTGATCGACGTGCCCGCCGCGACAACTTTTCATGGCTACCGTTCGAGACGACGCGAAGACTCCAACTCGGCTATTTATTTCTTCAAAGACCCGACTGGCACTGCGCCCAATCCGGTTGATGCTGCCTTTGATAACAGTTTTGATCCGGCAAGTGAATCACCGGCGGCTGGCTGGTATCCGATTGAGCGTGACTGGTCGGCGCCTTTTAGCAGCTACACGGGCACGACCGGGGATGACAGCAACCCCGCGGCTGTAGTTGGCCCGGGTGCTCGAATACTGGTGGTCAAAACCAACGATGATATATCTTCCGGTGCCAGTGACTACGGACTATTCAGAACACAGGCAGTGTGGCGTGTGTGTGACGGTGCCTTTGGCTGTGCGACACCGGCGGCTAATAGCATTGTGCAAGTGACGGGTGACATGTACACCTTTCAACAGACACAAACACCATTTGCTCGTCAGTGTTCGTCCATGTCAGGCCACCGTGCTTATACCGGTGCTGTTTCGTACCCCAAAGTTTATGCGTCTGCCGAGCAACAGAATGTGCAGGCAGGTGCTATTGCAAGCATTGTGTTATCGCCGCATAACTCGAATCATGCATCACAGTATGTGGACGGTCGCTGGTCGTTTGATCTATCTGCGATTGCGGCGAATATCGATTTGGATAATGTCACCGGTGAAGTGGTCACCGACGGACTTAATCTGCCGAAGCCCGGGCAAAACGTCTCGGGTCAAAGTTGCAGTGTGTCGGATATCACTTTTGTTGCCCCGACCAGTGCAAATCCGATCGCCTATTGGGACATACCGCCACGCTGTCAGATTCCCAATGGCTGGGGTTATCGTATAGGCAATATCACCAGTCAGGATAACTATGTGCCCGCGTATCGGTTGAAGTTAAACGCGCCTGTGCGGGTAACAACGCTTGCCGGTACGGTACTGGATTTTCCTGCGCAAATACGTACCAGTGACCTGGCATCCACTGGTGCAGATAACGCTGTTGCAACCAGTCGCTGGGCAGCCAGTAACTATGAATCGGTAGCCAGTGTCACGGTGCTTGAAAACCCGACCGTTAACGCCACTAAAACTGCCCCGGCTGGCTGGCCTGTTAATTCTACTTTCAGCTATGTGTTATCGATTCAGAATCAGGGTAACACGCCGTTGTTCGGGT
Organism: uncultured Granulosicoccaceae bacterium; assembly: GCA_937957915.1. Classification (GTDB taxonomy): domain Bacteria; phylum Pseudomonadota; class Gammaproteobacteria; order Granulosicoccales; family Granulosicoccaceae. Next base: position 22,270 of record CALGNZ010000055.1, read on the forward strand.
ATTTTCTGTCTGATCAGTTGCCGCGCAATGGTGTTAATGGCAGTGAGTTTGATCCGGACTATGGCGCGGTGTACATCAGCGCTCCTGCCACTGAAGTTATGCTTGAAACCAGTACTGACAGCAATTGCAACAGCGAACCGCTGGTAGCGAGCTGGACGGCCCAGGCGCTGCAGACCAGTAGCCGTGCAGGTTACCAGTCGCAAAGCAATCCGCTGGATGCATCAACGCTCTGTGTCAGACTGCGGCGTTCTGCCGGTGGGCCACCACTGGCGGTTTCAGCGTTGATTAATATAGCGATCGATATCGGCATACCAGATGATGTTTTTCTGTCTGGCAAAAGTCTTTTCAATAAAGCGCTGGCCGGTGTCAGTGATGTGTTCGGTGGCAGCAGTAATGTCAGCCCTACTGAAACTGCACTGGTCAGTACCATCGTGGATGGCGCCGTGGTATTGGGCGCCACCAAGTCTGCAACCGGATCACTGGATCACGTCGGACAGGTGGGCTGGAATCTGGGGTTTCAGAATACCTCTGGTACAGTAGCCTATGCGGTGATGGTAACTGACACTTTGCCGGCTGAGCTTACCTACCGTGGCTTACAACAAGCATTGCCCCTCGGTGTAAGTTGTACCAATGGAACAGCCGGTGACATTAACAGCGACGGCATTACAGATTGCGCTTTGACCGGCGTCAATGCTGATGGCAGTGGTGGCACTCTGGAGCTGACCGTCGATGAGCTCACGGCGGATGACGGTAATCCAACCGGGGGCACTGACCAGGGACAGGTGGGTATCTGGACTTCAGTGGCAGGTGATCAGCCAGTACAGAATTGTGTTACGTCAATACCTGCCGGAGGTGTGGGTGGCAACGCCTGTATTTTTGGTCAGCTGTCGCAGGCGAGTATCGCGAAAACACAAACCGTTACCCATAATCGCACCGGGCAAATACCGGCTGTGTACTTTGGGGAATCTATTCAGTACGACCTGACCATCACCAACACGGGTGCTTTGTCGCGTTATGTCTGGCTGGAAGATACGCTGCCGATTCAAACAAGCTATATGCCCGGTACACTGCTCATAGATGGCGCCAGTGCGTCAGATAATCTCTTTGCCGGTGGGCAACTTAACTATGTATCGCCGCTGGCGATTGCACCTGGCGGTAAGATCGAACTCTCTTTCGAGGCGTGGGTCAGCAGCGGCGCCAGTGGTGATTTTGTAGCCAATGATGCGGTGTTTATGTTGTGTGCAGATCGACTCTCAAATGACAACTGCGATGGTGCGCGTATCAGCAACACTGTACAGGCGCAGATTCAGGGTAATCGACTGTTGGGGATAGTCTTCAACGACAATGGCTCTGGCGCTGCAACTGCCCATGACGGGCTCCAGTCCGGGGGTGAGTCGGCTGCTGACAGCTCGAGTGTTGCATTGCTGCATGTTGCGAGTGGTTCGGTTGTATCCTCCGCCAACAGTCAGGCGTCTGGTCAGTTTGAATTGTATGCCGCACTGCAGATTGGTGAGCAATACCAGGTAGTGCTGCAACATTCGAATGACTGGATTGCAGTGTCTCATAACAAAGGCAATACACAGGCGATAGAGTCAACGCCGAATACTAACGTGCTCACCTTCACCCATGCCAGCGCATGGCAATCCTATGAAGCGGTAAAGTTCGGTGTGATACGACGACCGCAGCTAAAACACGATGAAGTGCGTGCGGCGATAGCTGCACAGACTGTTTTAATACCGCATAGCTACACAGTTACAACATCTGGCAGTTTGCAGTTTGATTTATCCGCGGCGGCGGCAGTTACGGTGCTTGATGGCTGGCAGGTGCAGCTGTATGAAGACAGCAACTGTGATCAGTCTCTGTCTGGCAATGAGCCTGTGGTTAGCGCACCGCTTAATGCGGACCCGGACGTGGCTGCTATTTTGTGTTTTATTTTTAGTGTGCACATGCCAAATGTGATAGCCGAAGACATGCAGCTGCAGGTACCGCTGACCGCGACGTTAAGTTTGTCTGATGATGCCAGTGCCAGTCACGGTATTGTGCATCTTTCATCGGTAGTCGACACCATCAATATTGCTCTGGGCACAACCGGTCAGCTGGTGCTGGAGAAGCGCGTTAGCAATGTCAGTAGAGCGGAGACTGAAACGGTGTCCAACTCGGCGTCACCCGGGGAGATACTGCGCTACCATATTGATTTTGAAGTTCGCGGAGCATCGTCTATCGATGCTGTAGACATTCACGACAGTACGCCAGCCTACACCCGTTTACACATACCGGTGAGCTGTCCGGCGGGTTTGCAAAGTTGTGTGGTGATTGTTCCTGCAGCGGCACAAAATAACAGCGGCTATAGCGGGCCGCTGCATTGGCGCATTAGTGATGCACTGCCTGCAGGCGCATCCGGCAGTTTGTCATTCGATGTACAGGTCGAGGAGTAGTGGTCTGATTGTATCTGCAATTTGGACGTCGCTTTTTTGTTTGGGGTGTGAAATGCGTTATCATGGATGGCGCGCGATTGGCTAGTTACTAAAATCTTGAATTGGTATATCGATTATTCTATTGAATCTTTCGATTTGTAACACGGACGGTCATGTGGGCAGGGAATGCGATTCGACATTTAAACCCGAATGGTCTCAATGCAAAAAGAAATTGGTATGGGTAGGCTGGTGGCCTATCACAGATCTAGCACTGACGAAGTTTTAAGTCCGGTAGAGTGTTTTGGTGAAAGTTTCAGCCAAGTATTTGTCGACAAGGACCTATCGATCGATGCTAGTCGGCCAGAGTTGCGTCGAATGATTGGCTACCTAGAGGAGAACGACTCTGTGGTTGTAGAATCTCTTCATTGCCTAGGCTATTGTTTTTCTGATCTCCAATCAGTCATTAAATCGATTCTAGAAAAAGGATGTTCAGTCAGGGTTAGAGACGAAAATCTGACGTTTTGTCCAAATCATAGCGCTGAAGGGCACGCTATCCTTCAGTTATTGAGTGCTTTCGTGCGTGCGGAACGTCCTATGTTATCAGGACTCTTGTCCATGAAGTCTTTGGTGACAGAGCAACAACCATCCATCAAGTCGAATGCCAGAGCGACGGTGACACCGCAAGAGGCGTCGAGGCTACAGGAGATGAGCAAGGCCGGGGTCTCTATAGGTGCCTTGCAGAAGGAATTTAATTTAACTCGCGGTGCTATTAACCGTATTCTAATGACTGCAGCGTAAGATGATGCTCTTGCAGCGACTAGTGGGTTGTGCGGGAAGTTCGGTAACAAACTTTTCACAGTCACAGTCGTAAGAGCAAGGCGGAAAAATGCAGGTATAGCAGGGCCTACGTCGAATTTTTCTAACGCAGCTATGGGGGCTGTGGCGAAGAAAAGTGTTGACGAATTTTCCAAACAGCCCACTAGATCACTCATTGTTTGGTTACTATGTCGTCAAGTTACCTTGGATGGTGAAATGCAGGTAAAGTGATTTCTGATGACTACTGTAGTTTAGCCAGTGCCTGTTCGAGCTTGCTGCGTTCGTCACAGCCACTCGGGCAAAGTGTTGTCAATGTGGCGAGATTAGCCTTTGCCTTGTCAATGGCACCCTGAGTGATAAACAATTCTCCCTGATATTCCAGCGCACCTTTGTGCTCTGGCTCCAGTGACAGTGCCTTTGAGTAGGCGTCTGCCGAGGTTTCAAGGTCGCCCGTTTTTCGTGACGCAAAGCCAAGCAGATTCCAGGCATCTGCATTTTTGCTGTCTTTTTTAACGGCCTTGCGCAATTGTTTTAGCGCCTTCGCATAGCGCTCTTTTTTAATCAGCTTTGCGGCTTTGGCGACTCTCCAGTTATCGGAGTTATAACTGTTGCCGGAGTCGTCGCTGTCGGCATTGACAGGAGAGTTCAGTAAGGTAAGTAACAAAAGTGGTAGCAGAAAGCGCATTTGCCTTGTCCCTGTGCGAATGAGATTTGTCGGTATTGGATAGCGTACTGTGGTGAAAGTTGAGATCGACCAACGGCTGCTCAACAGCGAAGCTGGCTGCACTTCCGCAGCACTCGCATAACACTTTACACCATCTTACCGTTCAGTGACGTACCGGCGCTGCGACAGAGCCGCTGTCGCAACGCGCTTTTTTGTTAAAGAGCTCTTTGGGTAACAGCTCTTGTGGCATAGCGCTCTTTTGGCAAAGGGCTCTTGTGGCAAAGGGCAACCGTGCCAAAGGGCATTGGGCATTAGCGCGGGTGGCGCATCGCCAGCACGGGGTTCAGCAGGCGAGTTAATCTGCCAGTGAACTTGACCGGAGCCTCTGTTACGGACAAGCAGACACAGGAGGTATTCTCGCTGGCTGTTGGGCGATGCTGTTCGCCGGGTTCCTTGACAATAAAATCACCGGGATAGTACTGGCCGTTGCGGTCAGAAAAGCTGCCGGTTAAAACCACCGTAATTTCGCGTCCGCGGTGATCGTGGTGGGCGACTGCTGCACCGGGCTCGAGCCTTTGCAGGGCAACTTCGCGTTTGTCGTCAACTTTCTCAATGTCGGCGATGCTCAGGTTTTTACCAAATCGCTTCCAGTTCAGGTTCTCAAGTCCGTCAGGCGCAAGTGTGCGAAATGCGGCTGGCAGTCCGTCGTGCGTCTTGCCTTTTGCGCCGGGCGTAGCAGGCTTTGCCGGGGTTTGCTGCTGCTCTGTGCTCAGCTTAGCCAGTGCCTGTTCAATGAGTGCATCATCGATCTGGTAGCCTTCGTTGGCGCTGCCCTGCTCACTATCACCCGCTGCGAGTGATTCGAAGAGCGCGGCGCCAACGGTGGCCATGCTTTCGACCTCTGAGCTGCAGGTTTCGCAATGTTCAAGGTGGGCGGACACACACAGCGCATGGGAATCAGCGAGTGATCCTGCTGCGTAGTCGGTGAGCCATTCTGTATCTGGGTGTAAATGTGTCATGCTAATTCTTGATCAAATTTTGTGGTGTTCTAAAGCGAACTGAAACTAAGCCAGGTGTTTGCGCATTTTGTTCATCGCAAGCCTGACTCTGGATTTCACGGTTCCAAGTGGTAGCCCTGTTTCCTCTGCAACTTCGGAATGGGTTTTTCCTTTCATGTAGATCTCCTGCAGGACGTCGCGTTGTTCCACCGAAAGCACATTGATTGCCTGCGCAACCTGTTCTGCATCGCGGCCTTGCACAAGCACCTCTATCGGTTCAGGCTCTTCGGCGACTGGCCAAAGATCTTCAGCCCGCAGGGGGCTGTCAATACGCTTCATTTTCCGCAGAAAATCAATTCGGCAATTCCTTGCGATAGTGAATATCCATGTGCTGGCGCTTGCTTTGCTGGAGTTAAAAGAACCAGCCTTCAACCAAACTTTCACCATGACGTCCTGTACCAGCTCGTCGGCCATTGCCTCAGAGGTGTAGCCGCTGTTGAGCGACATACCGAAGGCTTTGATCTTGGGACCGAAGTGTTTGAATAGCCGTGTGTATGCTGCCCGGTCCTGAGAGTGAGCGATTGCTTCAAGCGTCGTCGCCCACTCGTCAGGCGCTCGTTCGCCTCTGGCACCATTGTTGTCAGATTGCTGCATCGATTTCATTTGTTGCCGAATTGCTGATCGGGCTGGCGCTGCTCTGGCCCCGGGGCCCGGACAGCCGAGCCCGTCGTTATCTTTCTGATACTCTACCATTTGTCCGCGAAGGTTAGGTTACCTGTGCAGTTACGGAGTGTCCGAGGGATCGGATCAGTCAGCGGGCGGCGGCG
>CALGNZ010000056.1 GCA_937957915.1 uncultured Granulosicoccaceae bacterium
GCATCAGCGTATCGATCATCACGCTGCTTTGCCATCATCCGGTTTAATATCGGCTGATACCCGCTCTGCGCAGACGGTAACTCCGGCACTGGCTCGCTGATATGCGCCAGCATTATCCCCATCGGATCGGTTGCGGTATAGGGTTTCTTGCCGCTGAGCATTTCATACATCATAGCGCCCAGGCTATATATATCGGCTCTGCAGTCGAGGTCGGCTTCTCCACGGCACTGTTCCGGGCTCATATATGACGGTGTGCCAATTTGATCTCCCGCCACTGTAAGTGTGTTTTCGTTGGAGGAAGTAGACTTCGCAATACCAAAATCCGACAGCACAGCACCACCGTCATTTCGAAACAGCACATTAGCGGGTTTTATATCTCGATGAATCACGCCGCTGTTATGCGCGTGTTGCAGCGCACTTGCAACCGACCGCAGCACGGCGTTTACGTCGCCACTGTAACCACTATCCGTAATACGCTGCTGAAGGTTAGGGCCACCCAGGTATTCCATTGCCATGTAATAGAACTGACCCGCCTGACCAATATCAAAAATGGTAACGATGTCAACGTGATCACTGAGTCTGGCCAGCGTCTTACCTTCACGTAAAAAGCGCTCACAGTAGTCAACATCATTAGCAAGCTGCGGCGACATCACCTTCAATGCGACATTGCGCTCAAGCGCGGTTTGCTCAGCAAGAAACACGCGCGCAAACCCACCCTCGCCCAGATTGTCCAGAATTCTATAGCCCGGGACTGGCTCGGCTGCATCAGACATACATGGTGACTGTTAAGTTAACGAAGTGAATTAAAAGTATAGTAGTCGCCCTGCCTGAGGGCGACCGGCCTCAGTTCAACAACGCCTGAGCTGATCAGGCTGGCACCGGCGCCTGCTCATGCAGCAAACCTTCAGATCTCAAATCACTCCACAGCGAAGCCGGAATGTCGAGTGCAAACCAATCAAACAGAGTGCTCATCTCCTGCCCGGAACGCGGCCCCGGAATGACACTACATACTACCTCGTGAGCCAATGGAAATTGCAGTGCGGCTGCTGCCAGTGGCACATTGTGAGCGTCACAGACTTTGCGAATTCGCGTGGCTTTGTCAATGACATCAGCTGGCGCTTTTGCGTAGTTCCAGGTATCGCCACCGGCCAGTATCCCGCTGTTGAACGGGCCACCTAATATAATGGAAGTATTAGCCTCGATGCATGCAGGTATCATATCGTCAAGTGGTGACTGCTCGAGCAAGGTATAGCGGCCCGCCAGTAGAAAGGCATCCCAGTGGCCATGTTTCATAGCCTCTATGCACACCTCGCGTTCGTTGACACCCAACCCGATCGCTTTAATTGCACCACTGCTGCGCAGCTCATCCAGCGCCTTGTAACCCCCCGTCATTGCATCACGTTGCAATGGTGCGTTGGCTTCGGCGCCATGCTGCATTTCGCCGATGTCATGCAGCAGCAAAATATCGATATGATCAAGCCCCAGACGCTGCAAGCTCATCTCGTAAGAGCGCATCACGCCATCGTAGCTGTAGTCGTAAATCTGCCTGAACGGAAAACACCCCGGCCACTCAACGGCCTCGTGCTCCGGCGCCGGCCCGGCCTCAAGCAAGCGCCCCGCCTTGGTCGATAGAATCCAGTCTTTGCGATCTCTGAGCGCGTCTCCGGCTAAATGTTCGCTGCGGCCGAATCCGTAAAACGGTGCTGTGTCGAGAAAATTAATACCCCGGCCAAGCCCCTCTTCGAGTGCCGCACGGTGATCTTCAATTGCTACGGGTCGGTGATTACCCGCCATTGCTGCGGTACCAAGCCCCAGTTCAGTTACCTGGAGCCCGGTAGCGCCAATCTTTCTTTTCTTTAACGTCATGTCAAAATGTCCGGTATGGTCAGGCACACTATACAACGAACCGTGAATATCGCACCATTGATCCGATACCCTCACGCAAATCACCAGGCTTGCAAGGCCCGCGGCAATGCCTGACCAAAACCGAACCCAATACCCTATGCCAAAGTCAATTGATGTCAATCCCGAGCGACTGCAACAACCAGGCAAGCTTGAATTCCCGAACATACCGCTCTATCAGTACCGCACCGATATAAGCACTGAGCAGACAACACGCGGTGACGCGGCCCTTATCAATGTACTGCGGCATATGCTGATTGTGCGCGAATTCGAAACCATGCTAAATGCAGTTCGCAGCACAGGCGAATACGCAGGTGTTTCCTGCCATTACGCAGGCCCTGCACATTTGTCAGTCGGTCAGGAAGCCTCTGCCGTCGGCATGGCACTGGCGCTCGCTGCCGATGATCACATCTTTGGCAATCACCGATCACATGGAGAGTTTCTCGCCAAAGGGCTGGCCGCCATCAACGAATACAACAACAATCAGCTCGGTGAACTCATGAGCGCGCACGGCGGCGGCAAATTGTTGCGCGCCGTTGAGAGCACACTCGGCGGCAGCGGCAAACAACTGGGTGAGAATTTTCTGCTATTCGGTTTTTTGTCAGAAATACTAATGCGTGCTACCGGTTTCAATCAGGGGATGGGGGGCAGCATGCATGCATTCTTCCCGCCTTTTGGCACCTACCCGAATAACGCAATCGTCGGTGGCTCGGCTGGCATAGCAGCCGGTGCTGCACTGCGCAAGCGACAAAACAAAGACGGCATCACCGTCAGTATCAGTGGCGATGGCTCAACCGGTTGCGGCCAGGTATGGGAGGCCATGAACTTTGCAACCATGGCTCAGTTCGGTTCACTGTGGCAGGACGCACAGGCCAAAGGCCTGCCAGTGCTGTTTCTGTTCAACAACAATTTCTATGCAATGGGCGGACAGACCATTGGTGAAACCATGGGCTGGGACCAACTCTCTCGCATTGGTGCCGGTATCAATCCAAGCGCCCTGCATGCCGAAACGGTTGATGGCACCAACCCGCTTGCTGTGGCAGATGCCGTTGCCAGAAAACGCGCACTGTTAATGCAGGGCAACGGCCCTGCGCTACTGGATATAGAATGCTATCGACAGTCCGGTCATTCGACTTCCGACGCTAACGCTTATCGGTCTCGTGAGGAACTCAGCGCGTGGGCACAGCACGACCCCATCGAGCGCTATGCAGCATCGTTGACCAGCGCGTCTGTCCTCAATGACGCAACTGTAGAAAAAATGCGGAGCGACGTGCTGCAGTTAATCACTGACGTTTTAACCGTTGTCAGCGATACCGGCAATGCACCTGCGATGAACATCAACGCAAACCCGACATTAATAGGCGATTTGATGTTTAGCAATACCTCTATCAATCTGCAATCACCACCGGAGCCAGCCGACACTGCAGTTGATCTTTCGAGTTGCAGCCGGATTCGACAAAATGCAAAAAAAGCGCGCTTCGGTATAGACGAGAATGGCAAGTCGCTGTCACCAATGAGGGCCATCACTCTGCGCGACGCACTGTTCGAATCAATTCTGCATCACATGCTGCACGATGATCGACTGATCGCTTACGGTGAAGAGTGCCGCGAGTGGGGCGGTGCCTTCGGTGTCTACCGCGGTCTTGCAGATTTATTTCCACACGCTCGACTGTTTAACTCCCCTATTTCCGAGGCCACCATCGTGTCGTCGGCGGTGGGCTATGCAATGGAAGGCGGCCGCGCGCTGGTGGAGCTCATGTACGCAGATTTTATTGGCCGCGCCGGCGACGAAATATTTAATCAAATGGCAAAGTGGCAGGCAATGTCCGGTGGTGATCTGTCGGTACCAGTGGTACTCAGGTGCTCGATAGGCAGTAAATATGGCGCGCAGCACTCACAGGACTGGACATCACTGGTAACCCATATTCCCGGCCTTAAAGTAGTCTATCCGGCAACTCCCTACGATGCCAAAGGATTGATGGCGGCAGCGCTTTCAAGCAATGACCCTGTCGTTGTTTTTGAAAGCCAGCGCTTGTACGACAAAACCGAAACCCTGCAAACGGACGGCGTTCCCGTAGAGTATTACACGCTGCCATTAGGTGAGCCTGCCTTAATTCGTGCAGGTGATGCGGTCACTGTACTCACCATTGGGCCTTGCCTGTATCCGGCAATCGAAGCCGCCGGCACGATGAGTGAGCAATACAATATAGACTGCGAAATTATCGATGCCCGTTCACTGGTGCCATTTAACTACGATTTGGTACTGGCATCGGTAGCAAAAACCGGTCGACTGCTGATTGTGTCAGAAGCCTGTGAACGCAACAGCTTCGCCAACACTCTTGCCGCCAATATTACACGCTTTGGTTTTGCCTCACTCAAGGCTGCTCCCCAGGTAATTGGCGCACCGAACTGGATTGTCCCGGGTGCGGAAATGGAAGCAAGCTACTTTGTACAAGCCGACGATATCGTCAGCCGCATTGCGCAGGACTTTTTTCCAGACATGAAAATTGAAGCGAATACGATTAGAACGTGGAGTGCGCTCGATCTGGCGCGTCGCGGCTTGTAACTGCGCCCTCGTTTTTCCAGCGCACTCACAAGCTTTACAAACATGCGTTGTAAAAAACGAAACGCTGACTGTTACAATTAACCATTAACCTGACCGGAGAAGACGCAGGATGGAAGTTCCCATAAAAATGCCCAACCTTGGTAACGAAGTGAATGAAGCCCAAATCGATGAGTGGCTGGTGAAAGCCGGCGACACCGTTACAGAGGGTCAGCAAATCTTGCTGGTGACAACACCCAAGGTAGCAATGGAACTGGAAGCACCGGCAACCGGCATCCTCAAGTCACTGGCAGTCGAGGCCGACGACATCGCCGAAGCCGGCGACGTACTTGGCATTATCGAGACCGACAGCTAATACTCAGGCAGGTGAATACACAGGCGACTCAGGTATACGCCGCCTTCAGCGACAATTTCGCTAAAGTGTTGCGCCAATGGTTGTCTCGCCACACTTTCGCAGCGTTACGTACGCCTTAGGCGAACCCACCATCAACTGTACTATTAATATACCGCAGACTGATCAACAGAAACCCGCAAACAAGTGCCCCTCTAAATGCCCCATTCAGATGCAAAAAAAACTATAGAATGCTTTGGCGGTGACGGACCACCGGTAGTGCTTGTGCATGGCTTCGGTGCGGATCGCTACTCGTGGCTGGGCACAGCACCTGACCTGGTAAAACAGACAACCGTTTATACTGTCGAGTTGCCGGGGCACGGCAACGCCTGGGACATTCCGGCACGTGACGGACTACAACAACTGAGCGATCAGATACTGAGCCCTGCGCTGGCAAAAATCTCCTCTGACAGCGGGTTGCCAGTGCATCTGGTAGGGCACAGTCTTGGCGGCGCGCTGGCGATGCTTGCAACAGCGCATGACACCACACACAACACCAGCCACATCGCGTCACTGAGCCTGCTCGCGCCACTGGGGCTGGGTTCCGGTGCGAACGTTGATTTCATCGAAAAATATGTGGAGCTCGACAATGAAGCCGCAGCGCTTGAACTGCTGCAACAAACAGTATTCAACGAACGACTGATCAGCAGCCAGCTAATCAAACCGCTACTGATGCATCTGGGCCAACAGGGCGTTCGCACAACGTTAAGATCGCTCGCACGCGATGTGCTGAACCCCGGCGATGAACTAGCGTCAGCGGTTGAACAGGTATCCGCCTCTGTTATACCAAGACAGGTTATTTGGGGCCTGAACGACAACATCAATGCTTTTGTCGCTGCTGACGAATCACGCTTTGGCGGGCGCTGGCACACAATGGAAAACTGCGGGCACTTGCCGCATGTCGAACAGCGGGTTCAGGTAAACCAACTACTGCTCGATTTAGTGCAACCGGTAACCGGTGTATAATATCCGCCTGAAAAACACTGAACTGGACCGGGTTGCGTTGCAGTACCTCTGTCAAGGCTTACAGGCCTGGCCCGGTCACCTTCTGTACTCAAATTCACCGAGAGCTCCTTATGTTTTTATGTTGTGGCGATGCCTTATACGATTTGTTTATCGTTGACGACAGCAGCAGTTCACCCAGTCATGTCACCTTGTCTGGCGATATCGGCGGTTCACCGCTGAACGTAGCGGGCGGACTGGCACGGCTCGGACATCAGTCAGGCTACCTGACCAAACTGTCTACCGATCTGTATGGACAACGCATGCGCGACTTTTTCAAGCGCAATAACATTGATGCAAGCCTGTGCATAGACACAGACCTGAACTCCACACTTGCCATTGTTGAAAAACAGACGGATGGCTCGGCGCGGTATGTTTTCTATACCGACAACACAGCAGACGTTAGCCTGCAACAAAATGAACTTCCCGATCCACTGCCAGAGGGCATACGGGTAGTACATGTTGGCTCTTACTCAACAGCAGTGGATCCAACCTCCACCACGCTGATCAAACTCACCCAGCGAGAAACAGCCAAACGAGTGATCAGCTATGATCCAAATCTGCGCCCGTCGATTGAGCCGGACATTGATCACTGGCGTGAGGTGTTTAATGCCCATGCAGCCAGCGCCAACCTGATTAAAGCAAGCGATGAAGACATCGAAACACTGCTGGGCAAAAACAGCGAAGATCATTTCGTGGCCGACTGCTTTAACCATGGTGCGCAACTGGTGTTTATTACCCGTGGCCCCGACGGCGCCAGCGGCTTCAAGCCAGACGGCACTCACATCAAAGTGCCAGGTGTAAAAGTAGATGTACAGGATACCGTAGGTGCCGGTGATACATTTCAGGCAGCCACCCTGCACTGGCTACAGACCGAAGGGCACGTGACTGACAACAAAAACATTGAAGGTGAAGTCGATCTACAGGGCAGCATGGAGTTCGCTATACGTGCGGCAGGTGTCACCTGTACTCGCAAAGGTGCAGACTTACCAACGCTTGATGACTTGAAGGCCGTCTAAACTGAATTGCCAGCATGAAACACTGAACGTCCGATACGGTTAGCCTGCTTCTCTTTGAGCGGGTTAATCCACCAGGTTATAGACAGGAACCAGGTTGGCAGCTATCAGCCAACATCTGCCATTTGAACGGCTTTTGATAAGGCAGTCATACCGAAGCCGGACAGCCTTAGCCTGTAAGCTTCGCTTAGCTGTACTTCAAATGACGAACTCTTATTCTCACTTTTGAGAATATCAGAACACCAGCACCGAATGGAGGCTGAACTGGGCGCCACCTCAGCCCTGGCATTTTGTTAAACTTCGCGCTCAACTGCTATGGAGATCGGCTCCGCCGTACAACTTTCCACAAAGACAATGAAGCTTTAGATGGCTGGCGTATACACAGCCTGGGTTATGGTGCAACAGCAGCATGAATGCAGAAGAGTTATTCGCTTTGGCCTGTTTGTTGAAAATATGTTGTCTAATTAAAAACATTCTGTACCCCCAACCAATTTACCTTGTTAACAGCATTGCTTTACCAATGCGCACTACGATACCCCTATCCGGAGTTACCCCATGAGTATGAATAACACCTTTAAAGCCCTACTCGTTGAAGAGCAAGCCGACAACACCTTTAGCAAAAGGGTGGTAGAACGTAACATTAGTGACTTGCCTGAAAATGACTTGCTCATTGATGTACATTACTCATCACTCAACTATAAAGACGCTATGTCAGCGAGCGGTAACAAACGCATTAGTCAGAACTTTCCACACACCCCAGGCATAGATGCAGCAGGGGTCGTGGAAAGCGATAAATCAGGCACCTTTAGCGCTGGTGAAGAAGTCCTTGTTTTTGGCTATGATTTGGGCATGAATACACCTGGTGGCCTCGGACAAAAGATATCAATACCCGCTGAATGGGCTGTATCTTGCCCTGAGACGCTAACGTTAAAAGAAGCAATGACGTATGGCACAGGCGGACTGACCGCAGCGCTGTGTATTCAAAAACTGGAAAAAATAGGCGCTAAGCCTGGTGATGGTCCTGTGGCTGTAACAGGCGCAACAGGTGGCGTAGGTAGTATCAGCATCGCTTTGCTAAATCAACTCGGGTATGACGTGGTGGCGTTTTCGGGTAAACCTGAACAAACAGAAAAACTGAAAGCGCTGGGCGCCAGTGAAATTCTGCACAGAGACACCATTCTGGAAGTAAAAGACGCACTAGTCGGAAAACCAAAATGGGCTCACGCTATTGACACATTGGGTGGTGATTACCTAACCGGCCTACTCAAGCAAGTTAAACCTGGCGGTGGCGTAACCTCGGTCGGATTAACCTCCTCTCCGGAAATTGCCATGACCGTTATTCCCTTCATCACCCGTGGGGTTTCGCTATTAGGTGTAGATTCAGTGTATATCCCTCTTGAAGACAAAAAACATATTTGGCAGCGTGTAGCAACAGACATGAAGTTGCCAGCCCTGGAAAACTATCAACAAGAAATATCGCTAACTGAAACGCCAGATTACCTCGATAATTTTTTCAAAGGGCAGGTTGTTGGGCGCTATGTAGTTAATGTGACAGACGCGTAGACACACGTGAATTTTTGTCAGTACCAGGCTGCCCTTGTGGCTGGCCTAACATTGAAACGTCCTTTCTATTAGCGTACTGAAACATTCAAATTGTTAGTATTCTAAAGACCACAAAAATTCTAGCGAATGGCTGGTTTGGGTACAATCTCCCCGTTTGGAGAAGCTATAGGTTGGACCGACGTTCTAATGGTCTATTTAGGTTATTGACAGACGGCTTCCGGCCATTTCCCGCCACAACGGAAAGTGTTTAGAAAGTCTGCTTTTGAAAAAATGAACCGTCTGATTTCATCTGTCACGTTTTACTAATTTGACGAATTAACTTTGTACGGGCACGCAGGCTCAGGCTGGACGGGCGAGCAAAAAAAGTGAACACTCTGAAACCAACGTGTTTTGGCACATTATTATTGCGGAGGGCCACACGAGGCGACTGTCAGCCAGCTGTCTCAAACACCTTGCGATAAGCATGTATTGGAAAGCGGCAAACAATGAAACATCATTGCGTTACTGGGGCTTTACGCCTGCCTACCTATAATCGAATGTTAAGGGAGTTTTATAAAAACATGAAGAATATTCAAATAATGCGATCGCACCTGTTTGGTGTGTTGTTTCTGCTTCTAGTCTTACCTTTTACGGCATCTGTTACCCTTGCGGCCGGCGACTTGCCAAGTGTGAAATCGTTGGGTGACAGCTGGAACGCAATTGATACGGACGGTGTGTGTTCGACTGGCACGCCGTACAAGTTTTTCGTCCGTCCGGTCCCAAGTAGTCAGAAACTGATGATGTTCTTCAATGGTGGAGGAGCCTGCTGGTTCGGCCAGCAGTGTGATTTGAACGCAAAACCGACCACACATACACCTTTCGCCGACATGGACCAAAACAACCCGGAGAAAAAGGACGGCATCTTCAAGCTCGACCACGAAGGTAACCCATTCTCGGATTACAACATCGTCTTTCTTCCCTACTGTACTGGAGACGTGCATATCGGAGGGGGCGCCAAAACCTACATATATACTAATGATACAGGGGCGGAGGTTACAGTTGAGGTTCAACATTCCGGCTTTTCAAACAGCATGACGGTATTAGACTGGACATTCGAAAATTTTTCTACACCGGAGAATGTCGTTGTGGCCGGAGACAGCGCAGGGGCTGTCGGCGCCTCGTTCTATGCAGGTATCGTAGCGGAAAAGTATACCAGTGCACCGGTGGTACTTCTGGCCGATGCCGCCGGAGGCTACAATAGCAAGAACCTCCCAAAGACCTTTGAATCTTGGGATACAGCCTCAATTTTGCCCAAATGGCCAATGTATGAAGGCGAGACTAACGAGACTTTGACATTCGAAGATTTTTACATAGCCGGGGCGAACCATGCCACAAATCTAACGATCGCCCAATACAACGCGGCGAACGATGAAACTCAGAAAAACTTCACTTTACTTTTGGGTGATGCGCCTGACAGTTTCTCAATTCCTCAACGAATTTTACATCACTACGCGGAAATTGAGGATGCTGTATCTACGTTCTACACCTATACCGCGAGTGGTTCAACCCACACGATTCTTGGCACCCCAAATTTTTATACCTACGAAGTGGAAGGTGTTAAGTTTTCCGATTGGCTGACTGGATTGGTTGCAGGGGAAAAGGTCGGCGATGTATCGTGTGTGGATGATGTGCGTGGTTGCTTTGTTGAACAACAGTGACTGACGGTAAAAAAATGAATCGTATCCCACAAGTGTTTTGTGGGACACCCCTCCCTTAACTAAGCCATCCTATTTTATTTGCGAGTTAACTGGATGATAAGCGAACAGATAGTACAATCTGCTCACATTTTCAACTTCAAAGCTGACGTTCGATCAGCTTAAGCGAAGGACAGCAAAGGGCACACACC
>CALGNZ010000057.1 GCA_937957915.1 uncultured Granulosicoccaceae bacterium
CAAAGCACCGGGAAAAATGTACCCGAGCCTTGCATTGTCAGATCAGGATATCGAAAAGACACTGTTGGCAGTGGGTTTGGCAGCTGAAGCTGTGGCGAGTGCGAGCTGAGACAAAATCCGCAGTTAATAACACGACCGCAGGGTACAGGCATAGTTGTACATAGAAACCCGCAGCGTTAGCAAGGCGACATATAGACTAGTTCTCGCTTACGCGTCGGGTTTCCACGGGAAGAGCAGTCATTCGTTTGCTGCGTGTGGCGTCAATTTGATTTTATCGACAAGCGATTTGATAAAGCCCGCAACGGACCTGTTGCAGTGAGCCGATCTAACTGGAAACCCGCAGCGTTAGCAAGGCAATATATAGAATAATTCTCGCTTACGGGTCGGGTTTCCACGGGAAGAGCAGTCACGCGTTTGCTGAGTGTGGCGTCAATTCGATTTTATCGACAAGGGATTTGATAAAGCTCGCAACGGACCTGTTGCAGTAAGTCGATCTAACTGGAAACCCGCAGCGTTAGCAAGGCAGCATATAGAATAATTCTCGCTCACGCGTCGGGTTTCCATGGGAAGAGCAGTCCCACTGGAAGAGCAATCTCGATACTTGCGCGTGTATCGCTGCACCGCCTGTCGACTGCCAGTGTTATTCACCTACCCTGGGAGACACCTCCGGTCATTCGACTCCTGAAATGGCCGCTTCAGCATGTGCTCTACTTTGACGACTGATCACCTTCCCAGTAAGGCTTGCGCAATTCTCGTTTTAGAATTTTGCCAATAGAACTGCGTGGCAAATCTGCTCGCGCTTCAAGCGCGCTGAGTCGCTGGCTCTTTCCCAGTTTGCTGTTGGCATTGATGAGTATTTCATCAATTGTGCGTTTGCAGTCGACAGAAAGTACCACTAACCCCAGCGGGGTTTCACCCCATTGTTCTGACGGTACACCTATCACCGCTACGTCTTCAACGTCGTCATCCTCGAGCAGAGCAATTTCCAGATCGTTGGCGTAGATGTTGAGGCCACCGGAGATAATCATGTCTTTTTTTCGATCCGCAAGATGGACAAAGCCATCTTCGTCCATGTGTCCCATATCTCCAGAGCGAAAGTATGTTTCACCGTTGCTATCGTGCCAAAGGGTATCCAGAGTCAGGTCATCGCGACCGAAGTAGCCGCTCATCATGGCAGGCGAACGACCACAGATCTCCCCGCCGTGTGCCGGAGATACCTCATTGCCGTTATCGTCGATAAACTTGATTTGAACCCCGGGTGCCGGTTTGCCAACAGTGTGCAGTTTGTCGGGAAATTCGTGTGCAGCGAGCACGGTAGTGCCGCCGCCTTCAGTTAACCCGTAGTACTCCACCAGTCCGCCCGGAAACCTGTTTAATACATCCTGCTTTAAATCTGCTCTCAATGGCGCGCTGGTTGAAAATTTTAAGCGCATACTGCTGGTGTCAAATGAATCGAAGTTGTCGACATCCATAATCCGCTTGTACTGAACAGGTACCAACATGCTATGGGTGCATTTTTCGTCTTGTGCCAGTTGCAGATATTGTTGTGCATCAAACTTTGGCATGAGCACAACTGTGCCATTGCCAACCAGCGTTGGCAGCAGAGCCACGATGGTGGTATTAGAGTAGAGCGGGGTGGAAAGCAGTGTTCGAGCTTCATCCGCGTAGCCGTTTTGCTGAACGCGCTCCATCTGTACTGCACGCATTAAATGGCTGTGGGTAATGCCTTTTGGTACACCGGTAGTGCCAGAGGAATAAATAATATTGAATAAGTCACTGAAGCTGATATCTATCAACGGGTCTGAGCTGTCGGCGGCCCGTGTTACCGATTGATAGTCGTTACAGTGGTCATCGGCAAAGTCGATCGCTATTCGGCCGCCCGGCAGTAAGTCAGGCAAGTCGTGGATGAATGGCCACACCAGTTCCTTCATCGACTCTGACACGAAAAATACTTTTGCCGAGCAATCAGACACCATTTTCTCGAGCGCCTGAGTGGATGCCATTGTCGACAGTGGTACCAGGCAAGCGCCCGCTCTGAGGCAACCCATAAACACTTCGATATATTCAACAGAGGCGGATGCCAGTATGGCGACCCGATCGCCGCGACTGATGCCGGTGTCAATGAGCATGTTGGCCACTTGATTGACGCGACGATCAAATTCTTCCCAGGTCACGCGCTGCTGATTGCACACAATAGCTTCACGCTCGGGATGCCGTCTGGCGGAGCGTCTGACCCATTCGACAACGGTGCATTCTGGAAATTCGTTGGGTGTTGCGGGCTCGAACAGTAGCAAATGATTCCTCCAGGTAACGTATCTGCACGGCGAGTGTATAACGTGCTGATAACGAATGCAGCAAAGGCAGAGGTTGTCGGGGCTGTTGAGCCGCGGTAATAAAGCGAGGTGACCTGGTTGATTTTCGCAGCGCACACTTCTAACGGCCCTGCTCCCTGCAATGTTAGCTACATTGCTAACCTGTGTTATGGTAAAAAAGATGCAATAAATTTAGCGGGAGATGCCCCATTCGTCACGAAATACCCTTGCGCTACATTGACGTTATCGCGCGTGTTGGCTCCATAAGAAAGGCTGCAGATGAGTTGGCAATTACATCAACAGCTCTTAATCGACGTGTTCTCGGAATCGAAGATGAGTTGGGAGTGCCAATTTTCGATCGAACGCCGGGTGGCGTTCGGCTCAGTGCGGCGGGTGAAATATTTATTCACCATGTTCGCAACCAACTGTCTGACCTGCAACGGGTTCGCTCGCAAATTGCTGACCTGACCGGCGAACGTCGCGGACACATTTCCATTGTATGTGGTCAGTCGATGATGAATTCGTTTGTGCCGGAAATGATATCCGCCTATCGGGCTGAACACCCGGCGGTTACCTTTGAAGTCAGGGTATGTAATCGTCATGAAGTCGAGGCAGAGCTGGTCAGTTATGCAGCTGACATTGCGATCATTTTCGAGCCACAAATTGTTGGTGATTTTTATTGTGTGATTGAAGTGCCGCAAAACATACAGTTGCTGTTTGGTGCAGGGCATCCGTTCGACGGCGAGAAAACGGTTCGACTGAGTGATTGTGCCAATTACCCGATGGCATTACCGACCCGCGCAAATGGCATAAGGCACCTGCTGGAGCGCGCTGCAGTCAGGCACTCGGTTGATTTACCGATGAACATTGAATCTGATAGCCAAACCCTGCTGCTGAGAAGTTTGCGAGAACACGACACAATTACCTTTCAATTGCCAATAGGGCTGGAGCCGCTAACAGCCGCGGGCACAGTCAGTCATTGTCAGCTGGACACTCGTGATGTACCGGAGGGGCGCCTGATGGTCGGTCACTTAAAAGGTCGTAATTTGCCGGTTGCGTCTGCACGGTTTCTAGAGCAAATGGCTGGTGAACTCCATGCGCGATTTGCGAAAGATGCAGTGTAGGAGGTTGCGCCCTGCAGTCGGTAGGTTGTGGCGCAGCCTGCAAGCGGGGTGTTGAGATTAATCGCTCCAGCGGGCACGGCAAACAGCCATCCCGGCCTGACAGCGCTCTCTGCATCAACCATGGTGCGTCGACCCCCTTCCTTGACCAATCTCAAAACCGATTAAACGCGGGTAAACGTGGGTAGTTGTAGAGCAAGATCAGCGCGTGGTTGTTAGTCTGTCGTTTATCGGATCAACGGTCATGAGTCGGATAGGTTATGCGTATTGCGGAAGAACCTGATAGTGACTTGTTTGGTGGTTCTTTTTCATCGTTGAATTTTTAAAAATATATATGAAAACAGTGTGTTGAGATGCGTGCTGCAAATAATGCAGCGGGCCGCAAACTATCTAGCAGCATACAGGTATTTTCGACGACGATATGGTGTTCCGACTTTTTAGATACAGGCGGAACACAGATGAGTAAAAGATTTGCTGTTGTGAGTGCGGTCATTGGTTTGGGGTTGGCTGCCAATATCAGCTTTGCCGAAGATCCGATCAAGGTCGGCGTGTTGCATTCGCTGTCTGGCACCATGGCCATCAGTGAAACGACATTGAAAGATACAATGCTAATGCTCGTGGAGCAGCAAAATGCAAAGGGAGGGCTACTGGGTAGACAGCTGGAAGCCGTTGTTGTGGATCCGGCATCTGACTGGCCATTGTTTGCCGAAAAGGCACGCGAACTGATTGAAGTGAACAAGGTGGACGCAGTGTTTGGTGCATGGACATCGGTGTCCAGAAAATCTGTTTTGCCTGTCTTCGAGGAACTCAACAGTCTGTTGTTTTACCCCGTGCAATATGAGGGTGAAGAATCGTCGAAGAATGTGTTCTATACGGGTGCGGCGCCAAACCAGCAGGCCATTCCTGCCGTTGATTACCTGAAAGATGATATTGGTGTCGAACGCTGGGTTCTCGCCGGCACCGACTATGTCTACCCTCGTACCACCAACAAAATTCTGGAAGCCTACCTGAAGGACAACGGGGTCGCTGCAGAAGATATAATGATCAACTACACGCCGTTTGGTCACGCTGACTGGCAATCTATCGTATCTGAAATTAAAAAATTCGGCAGCGACGGTAAAAAGACCGCGGTCGTATCTACCATTAACGGTGATGCCAATGTGCCTTTCTACAAGGAACTGGGCAATCAGGGAGTGTCCGCTGAAGATATTCCTGTGGTGGCGTTCTCGGTCGGTGAGGAAGAATTGTCTGGTATAGATACCGCACCACTGGTGGGGCATATGGCAGCGTGGAATTACTTCATGAGTGTGGAGTCTGCAGAGAACGACGAGTTTATCGGCAACTGGCACAAGTTTTTAGGCGATGAAGATCGTGTGACTAACGACCCGATGGAAGCTCACTACATAGGGTTCAATATGTGGGTTCAGGCAGTAGAAAAAGCGGGCACCACTGACCCGGACGCAGTACAGGAAGCCATAATTGGTGTGTCGGTTCCCAATTTAACTGGTGGGCTATCTTCTATGCTGCCGAACCACCATATCACCAAGCCTGTACTCATTGGAGAGATTCAGGACGACGGTCAGTTTGACGTAGTGTCAGAGACCAGTGGTTTGGTTGCGGGCGATGCCTGGTCTGATTTTCTCCCTGATTCCAAAGACATTATAGCGGATTGGCGAAAGCCGCTGTCGTGTGGTAACTACAACGTGAAAACCGGCAAGTGCTCTGGTCAAAACCTGTAGGGGACCGGAAAAGACAACCGTTGTTATAAGTGGTTGGATTAAGTAGTACAGGTCAAAAGTGCCGAGCATTACTGCCGGCACTTTTGGCTTTCCTCAGCGCATCTCATTCTGGCCAATCGATTTTTCTATATTCGTGTATCCACTGAATTCTATTCCAAATGCGCGTTGTTACGGGTGGCGTTGTATTTGCCAGTCTCTGTTGCAGCAGGCGACAGTGCTGCTGACGCTTCTATTAGCGTTCTCTGTGTTGTCAGGGCAGACTTACGCCAGTGATGCGGAAAATCATAACGAACTGATTATTGAGCTCGCGCCGTTACTGAGTGACAAGAAATCTCGTAGCGAGGCATTGGATCGATTGATCGCCTCTTCAGCACCAAGAACGCTTAGTTGGCTTAACGCGCTGCTCGCCGGTGAGTTATATGTGCGCAAGTCTGATTCGTTGCCAGTAGTTGGTGTGCGGTCTGGAAAGCGGTACGCGCTAACCGAGGCTGCGAGCGGTACCGAGGCGGGTGACGCAAGTAAGTCTGAACTGAAAAAAGTTAAAATAAATAATGCCATCCGTGGACAGTTGCGTTCTGCAATAGCCGCTTTGGCGTTGCGTGATCCAGATCCGAAAGTGAGGCTCGTTGCCGTTGAACGAATGCTGCAAACGCTGGACAAGTCTGAGGTGACAGCCATTCAGGAATTGTTTCCTGAAGAGACAGACACGGATGTAAAAGCGCTGATGCTCCTTGCCACGCAGTTGTCTGATCTTGATAGCGGTGATGCGCAGCTAACAATTGAAACGATTAATGCCATTGGTGTTAATACCAGAGATCAGGTTACACAGCGCTTAAAAAAGCTTGCCGACAGTGAATCAACAGAGGTTGCTGTTGCTGCAGCACTACAGCTCGAAGTAATCGAAAAACGAAAAACACTGTTCTCGCGAATCGAAACCGTCTTTTTTGGTTTGAGTTTAGGTTCTGTGCTTGCGATGGCCGCCATAGGTTTGGCGATCACGTTTGGCGTTATGGGCGTGATCAATATGGCGCACGGGGAAATGATCATGCTTGGCGCCTATACCACCTGGGCGATCCAGGTGCTGTTGCCAGGCTTAACCGAGTATTCCATTCTACTGGCATTGCCGGCGGCGTTTATCGTCGCGTTTACTGCAGGGGTGATCATAGAATATCTGGTGATAAGGCATCTGTACGGTCGACCACTCGAAACGCTGCTGGCTACCTTTGGAATAAGTCTGGTGTTACAGCAGACGGTGCGTACGTTTATCTCGCCACAAAATGTCCCCGTAAGTAATCCGTCATGGTTAACAGGCTTGTGGCAACTTGATCCGGCATTGTCGCTCGCGGTTAATCGGGTGGTTATTTTTGTTTTCTGTTTACTGATATTTATCACCTTGATGTGGCTGCTTAAATACACTTTCTTTGGTTTGAAGCTCAGAGCGGTCTCTCAAAACAGAGAGATGGCAAGAGCACTGGGTGCGCGTTCAAACTCTATTGATGCCATTACCTTTGGACTGGGCGCGGGTATCGCCGGTGTCGCCGGTGTGGCGTTAAGTCAGTTAAGCAATGTCGGGCCGAATATGGGGCAGGCATATATCGTTGATTCCTTTATGGTGGTGGTGTTTGGTGGTGTGGGTAACTTGTGGGGCACATTACTCGCTGGCCTGTCGCTGGGTGTCATCAACAAACTGATCGAGCCCTGGGCGGGTGCGGTACTGGCGAAAATATTCGTGCTGGTATTTATTATTCTGTTTATTCAAAAATACCCGCGCGGGCTGTTTCCACAACGGGGGCGTGCTGCTGGTGATTAGCGTGATGCGAGGCGATCGCTGTGGGCAGGTGTTGCTCACGCTGATTCTGGCAGCCGCGGTGGCACTGCCGTGTATGCATTTATATCTGCCTGAGTCCAGTCCCTGGTACATCAGTACCTATCAAATGAACTTACTGGGTAAGTACCTTTGCTTCGCCTTGCTGGCGTTGTCGGTTGATCTGGTTTGGGGGTACATGGGTTTTTTAACGCTTGGTCACGGGGCGTTCTTCGCACTCGGTGGCTATGCAATGGGTATGTATCTGATGCGTCAGGTTGGAGATCGGGGGGTATACGGTCACCCGGTGTTGCCTGACTTTATGGTGTTTCTGAACTGGCAGGAGCTACCGTGGTACTGGATGGGCTTTAACTGGTTTCCGGTTGCATTGGTCGCCATACTGGTCGTACCGGGTCTGCTCGCGTTTCTATTTGGCTGGTTTGCCTTCAGGAGCAGGGTCAATGGTGTTTATCTGTCGATTATTTCGCAGGCGATGACTTATGCCCTGATGCTTGCCTTCTTTCGTAACGAGTTCGGTTTTGGAGGCAATAACGGTCTGACTGACTTCAAGGAAATTGTCGGTTTCTCCATCAGTGACGACAGCACACGTATCGGCTTATTTGTCGCCTCAGCGATTGCCACCGTACTTGGTTACATCGTCTGCAGATGGATTGTTTCATCTCGAGCGGGCCGTGTGGTCATAGCAATTAGAGATTCAGAAAGCCGGGTGAGGTTTCTCGGCTACCGGGTGGAGAACTATCAGCTGATTGTGCTTGTATTATCAGCAATGCTGGCAGGCGTGGCAGGTGCGCTTTACGTGCCTCAGGCGGGAATCATTAATCCCGGTGAGTTTTCTCCACTGAATTCAATCGAGATTGTTATCTGGGTGGCCATCGGCGGGCGCTCGACACTGTACGGCGCGGTCATTGGTGCACTGCTTGTCAACTTTGCAAAGTCCTGGTTTACCGCAGCCTTTCCGGAGTTTTGGCTGTTTGTACTCGGTGGGCTGTTTGTGTTGTCTACACTGTGGCTGCCGCGTGGTGTAATGGGGCTTGGGAAGTTCAGGAAGGCCAGAGCATGAACAGGGATCAGGGTCGAAATACTGCGGTGGTGGCGTCTATTGACAGTCTGGCTGGTGGGGCCGCGCCGTCAGATGTGGATGCCAGGCACGGTACATTACTCTACATGGAGGGAGTCAACGTTAGCTTTGACGGATTCAAAGCGATTAACGATCTGAATTTCTATGTCAACGATGGCGAGTTGCGATGTGTCATCGGGCCGAACGGAGCTGGCAAGACCACGATGATGGACATTATCACTGGCAAGACCCGGCCCGACAGTGGCAGTGTCTGGTTTGGTCAGTCGATCAATCTGACAAAGATGTCGGAGCCCGAAGTCGCACAAGCCGGTGTTGGTCGCAAGTTTCAAAAACCGACTGTATTTGAAGTGCTGAGTATACGGGAGAACCTTGAGATCTCTGCGCAGGGCAACCGAAGCCCCTGGAATATGTTGAGATACCCGTTGTCTGCTGAGCAGCGCGACAGAGTTGAGTTTATTGCCACTGTTATTGCACTGCAGGATCAGCTGTCAGCGGATGCGGGCCAGTTGTCTCATGGACAAAAGCAGTGGCTTGAAATCGGTATGTTGCTCATGCAAAACCCGCGTTTGCTGCTTGTTGATGAGCCGGTAGCGGGCATGACTCATCAGGAGATGGACCGAACAGGAGAATTGCTGTCTGAACTGGCGGGGCAGCACACGGTGGTCGTCGTCGAGCACGATATGGATTTTGTGCGATCACTCAATAGTCGGGTCACGGTATTGCATCAGGGCCACGTGCTCGCAGAAGGGGCGATGTCGGAAGTGCAAAGTAATCCGGAAGTCGTCAGGGTATACCTCGGTGAGTAGTTACCTGTTAACTGTTAATCAGCTCAATCACTACTACGGCCAGAGCCATACCCTGCGCGATGTTGAGCTCGAAGTGCCACGCGAGAGTTGCACCTGTTTGATGGGGCGCAACGGTGTTGGTAAAACCACATTGGCCAGATGTGTTATGGGTCTGGAGTCGATTGCCACTGGACAAATAATTATAGGTGGTGTGGCATTTGAGAATCTGTCTGCGGCGACCCGCGCTCCGGCAGGAATTGGCTATGTCCCACAGGGCCGGCAGATATTTCCACTGCTGACCGTGGAGGAGAATATACGCACCGGCTTTTTCGGGAGTAAACAATCGACACGCGACATTCCACAAAACATCTATCAGCTGTTTCCGGTATTAAAGGAAATGAAAAACCGCCGAGGTGGTGATTTATCAGGGGGGCAGCAACAGCAACTGGCTATTGCCAGAGCGTTGATCTCTGACCCGGAGCTATTGATACTCGATGAGCCAGCCGAAGGAATACAACCGAGTATTGTTAAGGAAATCTCTGATGTTGTGCGCATGCTGTGTCGGGAGATGGGCATCGGTGTGTTGTTGATTGAACAAAAATTGCCATTTATCAGAAAGGTAGCCGATCGATTTTACATTATGGATCGTGGTAGCGTGGTAGCCAGCGGCATGATAGACGAGCTCAGTAAAGATATGGTGCAAAAGCATCTGGTCGTTTAACACTGTAAACTGACTGAATTGGTTACTTTCAATATTAAATTACAAGGGTAGACAGAATGGATCGTATAGTAGCGGTATCGGCTTTACTGACAATAAGCAGCAGCGCAGTCGCTCATCCCTCAAACATTGTCGGGCATGTGCACTGGGCTGAACAGGCTATGTTAGTACTGGGTGTTGTGGTGTCTGCGATAATTGTTGTCAGACGATCAGTGCGCTCGCGCCGGTAGTGTTCAGTGGTGACGGCGGTTAACAGTCGGGCCAAAGCCTGGCCGGCGTCACTGGCACTCAATTTCGAGCGTGCCGGAGCGCGTACGGTGATGCGAAGTCGCCACTCCGGTCCGTTGCTTGTGCAAAGACCGTTTTACCCTGACGGTGCAACCTGTCATGCGGTGATATTACACCCCCCCGCCGGTATAGTCGGAGGCGACAGTTTAAATGTACGGATTCAGTGTTCAGCGGATGCCAGTACTCTGATAACAACACCTGGCGCAACGCGCTTCTATGGCTCTGACGGGCGCGAGGGGCGTCAATGCCAGCGTCTTGATTTGGCGGGCAGTCGCATGGAATGGATGCCACAGGAAACAATCTATTTCGATCGATGCGTCGCTCACCAGGAGTTAGTAGTAAACATTGATCACACCAGCCGCTTTATTGGCTGGGATATAAACTGTTTTGGCCGACAGGCGGGGAACTATCCTTTTGTCACCGGGGTGGCGACTGTATCCATACGTGTGCTTCACGATGGTATGCCATTATTGCAGGAGCGGCTAGTGGTAGACGGTGGCAATGACATTGATCGGCTGTCTGGCTTGAGGGGCAGTACAGTCTGTGCAACCATGCTCGCCGTCGCACCGTCACTTGATTCAGCACACTGGCTCTCACTGGTGCGCGAGGTACTGCCACCGGCTGAGTTTGCAGCAACACAAATTGATAATGTGCTGGTTGTTCGCTACCTGGGCTCGAGTGTTGAAAAAGTGCGTAGCGGATTTGTTCAGACCTGGATAGCACTGCGCCCTTTGATCATGCAAAAACCGGCAGTGATGCCACGCATTTGGGCCACATGAATCGATCGAATAACCTGATACATCCCCGGAGGAAGTACTGTGGAATTAACCCCTAGAGAGAAGGATAAACTGCTGTTGTTTACCGCCGCC
This sequence comes from uncultured Granulosicoccaceae bacterium, assembly GCA_937957915.1. Lineage (GTDB taxonomy): Bacteria > Pseudomonadota > Gammaproteobacteria > Granulosicoccales > Granulosicoccaceae. The sequence continues at coordinate 10,736 of CALGNZ010000057.1, forward strand.
TTGCTGGCCGAAAGGCGATTGCAACGCGGCTTAAAGTTGAATTATCCAGAGGCTGTGGCCTATATCAGTATGGAAATTGTTGAAGGTGCGCGTGATGGACGCAGCGTTGCTGACCTGATGAGCTATGGGCAAACGCTGTTGACAACTGAACAGGTAATGGACGAGGTGCCAGCGCTGATACACGACGTGCAGGTTGAGGCGACTTTTCCGGATGGCACCAAGCTGGTGACCGTGCATGAGCCCATTCTGCCGCCACTGCAGACTCAGCAGTCAAGCCGCTCAACTTCGCAGGTTGCAGATGACGTTATCGTTCCTGGTCAAATACAGTGTGCCGACGGAGACGTCGAGTTAAACGCTGATCGCGAGACGCTTACCGTTGAGGTTGCAAACACCGGCGACCGACCCGTGCAGATAGGTTCGCACTATCATTTCTTTGAAGTTAATCCGGCATTGCAGTTTGATCGTGATGCAGCTCGGGGCTTTCGATTAAATATAGCAGCGGGCACCGCGGTTCGATTTGAACCGGGGCAGTCGCGCACCGTGGAGCTGGTAGCACTCAGTGGCAGCCGCACTGTTTACGGTTTTAATCAACAGGTAATGGGATCGCTATGACAACTATAAGCCGAAGTGCCTATGCCGAGATGTATGGCCCAACGACTGGAGACCGGGTCCGGTTAGGTGATACTGCGTTATGGGTTGAAGTAGAGCAGGACTATACGATTTACGGCGAAGAAGTTAAGTTTGGCGGTGGCAAAGTAATCAGAGATGGTATGGGGCAAAGTCAGCTTGCATCGGCTGATGTGGTAGATGTTGTCATAACCAACGCGCTTATTATCGATCACTGGGGCGTCGTCAAGGCAGACGTCGGTATAAAAGATGGCCGCATTGCAGCGATTGGTAAAGCGGGTAACCCTGATATTCAGCCGGGTGTCACGATTGCAGTGGGGCCGGGTACCGAGGCCATTGCTGGTGAGGGCTCGATACTGACGGCTGGTGGCATAGATGCTCACATTCACATGATTTGCCCGCAACAGGTGGAAGATGCGATCTGCTCGGGCATTACTACAATGCTTGGCGGGGGAACCGGGCCTGCCACCGGTACGAATGCGACTACTTGTACGCCCGGGCCCTGGAACATACATCGCATGTTACAGGCGGCGGATGCACTACCGGTGAACCTGGGTTTGCTTGGTAAGGGCAATGCCAGTTTACCGACTGCACTCGAGGAGCAAGTGCGTGCCGGTGTGATCGGGCTTAAGCTTCATGAGGACTGGGGCACAACCCCGGCGGCGATAGACTGTTGCCTCAGCGTGGCTGAAGCAATGGATATTCAGGTGGCCATCCATACGGACACGTTAAATGAGTCGGGCTTTGTAGAGCATTCGCTGGCGGCAATGAAAGACCGCACCATTCACACCTATCATACGGAAGGAGCGGGGGGCGGCCATGCACCGGATATCATCAAGGCCTGCGGGCAAAGTAATGTGTTACCTTCATCAACAAATCCGACTCGCCCCTATACGGTGAACACGATAGACGAACACCTCGATATGCTGATGGTGTGTCACCATCTTGATCCGGCAATTGCTGAAGATGTGGCGTTTGCAGAGTCCAGAATACGACGCGAAACCATCGCCGCTGAAGATATTCTTCAGGATCTGGGTGCGTTTTCAATGATCGCCTCAGACTCGCAGGCAATGGGCCGTGTTGGCGAGGTAATAACAAGGACATGGCAAACCGCACATAAGATGCGAGTGCAGCGTGGTTCGCTGCCAGGTGATCCTGCCAGCCATGACAACATGCGAGCAAAGCGCTATATCGCAAAATACACCATTAATCCTGCATTAACTCATGGCATTGCTCACGAAGTAGGCTCAGTCGAGGTAGGGAAGCTGGCTGACCTGGTGTTGTGGAAGCCGGCTTTTTTTGGCGCCAAGCCGTCCTTGATAATCAAAGGGGGAATGATTGCCTACGCGCCAATGGGTGATCCAAACGCTTCCATACCAACACCGCAACCGGTGCACTACAGGCCTATGTTCGGGGCGCTGGGTGGTGCGAGGAACGCAACATCGATGACATTTCTGTCAGCAGCGGCGCAGGCCGCTGGTATTGCTCACGAGCTACAGCTTCGCAACATGGTTGGCACTGCGAAAAACTGCCGGTCAGTGCGCAAAGAACATATGGTGCACAATGATTATCAACCGGATATAACAGTAGACTCGCAGACGTATGTGGTGGAGGCAGATGGTGAAGTGCTGACCTGTGAGCCCGCTACAGAGCTGCCATTGGCGCAGCTATATCATCTTTTTTAGTGCGCAAGAATGAGGTTGTACTGTTGCAACAGTGCCTGAGCTTCCAGCGTTGCTGCGCAGCAGTCATCACAAACAGCCCCGGTTTGCTTCGTGCCTGGCCAGGCATACACCTATAAATCAGATTGGCATTGATTAATGCCATCGTATTGATAGACAGAACTATGATTGAACTAAGTGCAAGGGCAGATAGTAATACAGAAGTATCCACAACGGTAACCCTGCCTGTAGACAAGCGTGTTAAATCGCGGTTGCGAGTGACGCTTGATGATGGACGTCAGGCTGGTATCTTCCTGCCGCATGGTGAAAGTCTGCAACACGGAGACAAGCTGATGTCGTCAGATGGGGTTGTGGTTCTGGTGCAGGCGGCGGATGAATCATTATCCGTGGCAGAGTCGGGCGATATGCTGGTTTTCTCACGAGTGGTGTATCACCTGGGTAATCGACACGTACCGGTAGAGATAGCGCTTGATGAAAAGGGGGGCGGTGTTGTTTGTTATCTGCATGATCACGTCCTGGATGACATGCTGGCTGGTTTGGGTGTGGCGGTAAAAAAGGTATCCGCCCCGTTTAATCCTGAGCCTGGCGCTTACGGAGGTGGTGCTTTTAGCGGAGGTGCGCATGGTGCAGGCCACCATCATCACTAGTGGGCTGCGCTTTGGTATTCGTGAGCGCTACGACAGAGTTGCCACCCGGTGTAGCAGACCGTGACCTCGCAGAGGACGGTTGAATGATCAATGGGCAGAGCTCGCAGCTGGCCCTGTTGCGTCTTATGCAAATAGTAAGTCAGGGTTCACCAACGGGTGCGTTTAGCTACTCGCAAGGCCTTGAATGGGCTGTCGACGCTGGATGGGTACATGATGCCGCAACCTTTGAGTCGTGGGTGCAGGAACAACTCATGGGCACACTGGCACAACAGGAATTACCGTTAATGCTTCGTTTTTACCGCGCTTTTGAAGCTGGTGCTTTTGAAGCCCGCGCTCTTGAACCCAGTGGCGCTGTGGCCAGTGGCGGTGAACCAGGTGCGCTTGATGGTAGTGCACCTGAACCCAATGTCACCGGCAGCGAAAGCAATACAATCAGCGCCATTGAAACCAGTGCGGCCGATACCAACTCTGAGGATGTTCAAACCCGGCATGCCAGTGCATTGCGAGCGGCTGGCAGCAGGCGTGTAGCACAATTGGCGGCAACTGTATTGTCGCTGCGTGAAACATCGGAATTGAGAGACGAAGAACGCAAGCGCGGTCAGGCTATGGCGCGTTTGGTGACACAGTTAAACCGTAAAATTGAATGCCATGTTGGTGAAGGCGGTAATGCTGACCATTGTCAATTAGGTGTATTTACCGAGTATTGTGTTGCTGAACACATACCTGTCCTGCTCGCGATGCACGGTTATGCATTTGCCTGGCTTGAAAGCCAGGTTACGGCTGGCATTAAGCTGGTGCCGCTGGGTCAGACTAACGGGCAGCAAGTGCTGTACAGACTGGCAGAAAAGATCGATCAATGTGTGGTCCATGCACAGACTGTTCTGGATGATGACATCGGATACTCCAGTCCGGCTTTGGCAATGGCGAGTAGTCTGCACGAAACACAGTACAGCCGCCTTTTTCGTTCGTGAAACCACGCAAAGCTCTTTTGCAACGAACCCTATTATTTTTTAACTGACGTATACAGGACACTAGCCATGAACAATCAAGCATCGCCATTACGTGTAGGGATTGGTGGGCCGGTCGGCTCTGGAAAGACAGCCTTGCTCGACAGATTATGCAAACTCATGAGAGATCATCACGAAATTGCTGTTGTGACCAATGATATTTATACCCGCGAAGATGCAGAATTTCTGGTGCGAAGCCAGGCGTTGACTTCAGACCGAATTGTGGGCGTGGAGACCGGTGGTTGCCCGCATACCGCGATCAGAGAAGATGCGTCGATGAACCTTGCGGCAATTGCTGACCTGCAGGAGAAGTTTCCCGATCTGGAGGTTGTCTTTATCGAAAGTGGTGGTGACAATCTGTCGGCAACGTTTAGCCCTGAATTGGCTGACCTTGCAATCTATGTGATCGATGTGGCCGAAGGGGAGAAGATACCTCGCAAAGGTGGTCCAGGGATAACCCGTTCTGACTTGCTGATCATTAACAAGATAGATCTCGCTCCCTATGTTGGCGCATCGTTAGACGTGATGCGAGAAGATACCCTGCGGATGAGAGGCGAGCGGCCATTTATTTTTAGTAACCTCAGAGAGGGGGTTGGGGTTGAGGAAATTGCAGCCTTTATACGGGAGGACGGTATGTTGAACGTAAAATCACCGAACACCTTGCAATAGCGCTTGCCTGCGACAAATATTTTGGCGAGAGTCGTTTAAGCGCATTTTGCCACTGGCCATTGGTTGCAACACGATGTTGCACACGGGTGTTTGTAACTGGTGTTTATAGCGGGTGCCGACATTGCATAACTTGTAAAGTCAGTTGCTGTGCAGGCTGGCCGGTGTGTTTTGCCTCAGTCTTTGGGGGAAAGCGGACGGCAATAGCTTTAGATTCGGAGTCTGCACAGCAACCAAAAATGGTGCCACCAAATTTTATGTCGTGGTGGCATCGACATTCACGCTACATCACCTTGGAGGAAGACTTCATACAACGGTTTTAAAGATACTCGCCATGGCCTGCTCTGCCTAGTGCCGGTTTTGCAGCGGGGTGGTGTTATTTTCGTAAAATTATTCGCTATAGAAAGTCGCCTGGCATGATCACTCCGGCCGCTATTGGATTTACGAGCGGTGTGCAGACATTGCACAGCTAATCAGCCAGTCCCGAAACAAGCTGATAGCAGGTACCTTATTTTCGCCTCTGCGGGTAAACACATAGTAGGCACTCTCTACCGGATAGCTGTTGGGCAAGGGGGCGATCAGGCGGTTGTTGGCTATGTCGTTGGCGGCAAGTTTATCGAGTCCGAGTGCGACACCCTGTCCTTCGGCAGCAGCCTGAAGTGTCATTGCACCCTGATTAAATCGTAGTCCTTTATGTCCGTCTACCAAAGGTGCATCGTTTGCCTGTAGCCAACCGGGCCAGTCTGGTCGGCCTTCGTAAGGACTGTCGTCGTGTAGTAGCGTGTAGTGGATCAGATCTTCAGGTGTAGTTAATTCATGGCCATTGGCGTTGGGGAGATCCGGACTGCACAAGGGGGCGACCGAGACATTCATTAGTTTTTCCACCTCGCAGCCAGTAGAGTGACCGTTGCCAAAACGGATAGCGATATCAATCCCCAGTCTCTTAAATTGCTCTTCTGCGAAGCCTGCGTTGGTATCCTGTTTATCAACCCAGTCAACGCTTGCAGATATGCGCAGGTTGATGTCGGGATACCGATCAGTGAAAGATGTTAATTGTGGTATCAGCCACTTGCTTGCAAATGAAGGCGCCATCCAGACATTAAGTGTTTCACCGTCGTCCTGTTTCTGGATCTGGTTCATGCCTTCCCGCAGGCTGTTAAATCCATCTTCGAGCCAGGGTAATGCATTAGTTCCAACCGAAGTTAGCGCCAGCCCACGCCCCAATCGATGAAACAGTGGCACGCCCAATGTTTCCTCCAGAGCCCTGATCTGCTGGCTGACAGCCGCCGGTGTGACATGCAGTTCCTCGGCAGCATCACGAATGCTTAGGTGCCTTGCGGTGCACTCGAAAGCGCGTAGAGCTTTCAATGGTAGATTTCGTGGCATGGACGCGACCCTGCATAGTGAAGCTGTTAATAGTCGAGGTATGAGCGTACATTGGAAATGTAAACGTTATGTGAATTTTTGATTAGCTGACTATAAAACCCCACACCGAATCGGTGCGCTGCCGGTGATTTCTGCAGGTTAAGAATAACTATCCCATGGCGTTAGATAATGTCGTTTGTTTCGTGGCCGACTCGAACCTATTGTAAGTGTCGAAGGTGTTCTGGCTTGAACAACGTTGACATTCACCGGTTGAATGACACGTGTGTCGAACAGGGCTCCCCGGTAATAGTGCGAAGATGATTACTACCGGTATTAGTGAATAAAACTATCTATTCCTCTTACAGGAGTTCACAAACATGTTTTCAATAGCCACGCTTTTTATACAGTCACAGCGAAGAAAGGAATTGGCGGAGATCAAAGAAGCGCGCGCCCACCTGTTGTCGCTTGATGACCGATTACTCGAAGATGCCGGGTTTTCACGGGAGTTGCTGGAGCAGGGCGTTAAGGCCTGGCCGTGGAGAAGTGCTGAGTATCTTAAAAACAATCAGCCGCCTGTCATGCAGTCGCAACAGGATCTCAACACTGCCGCATCAACGCTTCGAGGGTTTTCAGACAAAGACCTTAGAGATCTGGGTATCGGGCGAGGTGAAATTGGCTATGTAGTTCGGCATGGACGTCCGGGCTTTGACTGTGACCGCACTGTGTCTGTTGCATAGTGGGCCGTTTGGAAAGTTCGATAACACTTTTCTTCGTGACAGCCGCCATAGCGGCGTTTGAAAAATTCGACGTAGGCCCTGCTATGCCTGCATTTTTCTGCCTTGCTCTGACGACTGTCACTGTGAAAAGTTTGTCACCGAACTTTCCGCACGCCCCACAAGCTGTTCATTGCCCGACAGGGTGTGTATAAAAAATTTATATTCTGCAAGGAAATTCCATGATTTCATCGATCGTCACCAAATTTGAAAACTATCTTAATCACTACGCGCTGGTTAAAACCCGTCAGTTGCTGCTAACCCTGGATGATCAGTTGCTTGAGCGGGCTGGTATTTCCCGTGATCTGCTGCGACAGGGAGTGGCTCAATGGCCTTGGCAAAGTGACGAAATTCGAAACAGCCAAATCATTGCCACGGCAAAACATAATGGCCATGCCGGTTCAGCACTATTAGTGGCCACGGCTGCTACCGAAACGAACCGTGTGGCAAGTGTCCCTGCTGAATCAAATAATAGTTACCCTGCCGGTGAGTATGTGGTTGAAGAAGAGGCGCATAAAGCCGCTTGAGGTTTGGGTAGGTAAAAAACAAAATCAGCTCGTCCCCTCTGGGCGGGCGCGTTGTCACAGCTCGATAGTAGATCCGAAGAAGCAGGGTGTCGGTGAGCGGCTCGAACCGCGCTGATCCTGTGGTATCTCCTGAATAGCTGCGAATTTTTACTCGAAGTAGTCGGCGTGTGTCAGGTGTATTTCTTCAATAGTACTGTCAAGTCGACTGAGATGCTGGCGTGTAATGGCAAGTGCACGCTCTGTTGAATTTGCCTTTAGCGCGTTCGCCAGTTTTTCGTGATCGTCAAGCAGCGAAGTAGCCTCGCTTTGCCTTTCCAGGCTCAGAGTGCACAACCTATCAATCTTCTGGCGGCACTCGGTTATCGCTTCCACTGCCAGCGGACAGCCGCCCAATTCACAAATCAGTCTATGGAATTGAAAGTCGAGTGAGTGGAACTGGTCGGGTTCAGACTTTAAGGCCTCGTGTTGCTGTTGCAGATTACGCTGAAGCGCTTCAGCACAGGATGTATCCCAAACAGAGCAAGCCTGCGTAATAACCTCGAGCTCTACTGCCAATCGAACAAACCTTGCGTGTGCCACCCGTTGTAACGAGAACCCGCGAACGATAGTCGCCTTTTGTGGCCGTACTAAAACGAGTTCAAGGTTGCCCAATCTGCTGAATGCTTCGCGAACCGGCTGGCGGGAAATACCGAACCGACGTGCCACCTCCGCCTCAGAGAGTTTGGTGCCGGGTAACAACTCGAGCGATGCTATTTCACTGTGCAACTGCTCAAACACCACATCTGCTGTGGTGCGGCGTTCGAACATACCTGTGGTCTCTTGCATAACGAACCTTCATCGATGAGCGTATTTCCTCGTGATGCTGCGCAACCGCCTGCGGCAGTTTCACCTGGGCCGGGTTGCGGTGTGTTGTCAGTCAATTAGTGAAAATGTTGCTTGACAACAGTTGCAGATCAGATGGTATTCTACCATACCAGATTTGGTGGCAGCATTGTGGTGTCGTTTTTTGGTGACGATCTCACGTTCACAGGGCTGTACACGGGCACGATCGAACGCGAAACGGGGCCGCCAGCGGCCTTGTTAGTCGACGCAGGCGGGCAACAAGTATTCTGCAAATCACAAAGTATTCAGGCAATAGAAAATGACTGCTGAAAAAACACAACTCGCTGCAAACGCTCTCGCTGGCAAAGTGGCGATCGTCACCGGTGCCGGTCGTGATATTGGCCGGGCCTGCGCAATGCGGCTTGCCGCTGCCGGCGCCTCAGTGTCTCTCAACTATTTCAACTCATCAGCCGGTGCAGAATCTGCCAAAAGCGAAATTCTGTCGGCGGGTGGTGGTGCTGTCATTACACAGGGTGATATGACGTCCGATGCTGATGTCGCGGCGTTAACCGCAGCCACAGTAGAGGCTTTTGGCAAACGCATAGATATCGTGGTGCATGTAACCGGCGGGCTGGTAGCGCGTAAAACCATTGCCGAAATGGACATGGAGCACTGGAATCATGTGATGAATCTCAATGCCACTTCATTTGTGCGCGTTGTGAAGTCGGCGCTGCCCCATATGTCAGAAGGCGGCTCGATTGTGGGTCTTGCCAGTCAGGCAGGTCGTGATGGTGGTGGGCCGGGTGCTGTGGCATATGCTGCCTCTAAAGGGGCCGTGATGACAATGACGCGGGGTATGGCCAAAGAGTTTGGCCCGGGTATCCGTGTCAACTCCGTTTGCCCGGGAATGATCGACACTGATTTCCACAATACCTTCACCAAGCCGGAAGTGCGTACACACGTCGCTAACATTACCCCTCTCAAGCGCGAGGGCAGTTCGGAAGATGTGGCAAATCTGGTGGCATACCTTGCGTCTGACGAAGCAGCGTTTATTACCGGAACCAACATCGATATCAATGGAGGTATGCTCTTCTCTTAACGTTGTATACCATAAGATAGCGTGGCTAATGTTGTTTTCAAAGGGCTCAATGTCCGGTGCGCGGCTCTTACAGCGTCATCGGTTTGAGTGCAACACACATAACGTTTCACTTGTAACACCGCTACACTCACACTCATCGGAGGATTTATGTTCAAAAAACTTTCCTTAGTACTTACTGGTGCATTGGTGTGCCTGTCTTTTAATGCCTCTGCGGCTGAAAACTGGCGTGCCTGGAACATCCACAATGACGGTCACCCGAACACAGCTGCAATGGACAAGTTCGCAGAACTCGTCGACGAGGCCACCAAAGGTGAAATCAAACTGGAAGTGTTCCATGGTGGCGTACTTGGCTCGCAGCCGGATGCTCTGGAGCAGGTTCGTCTTGGCGCCATAGAAATTGGTAACTTCAACCTTGGCCCGATTGGTCCGATGGTCAAAGAAGCCAACCTCGTATCTCTGCCATTTATCTTCAAAAGCGTGCCGCACATGTTTCGTGTTCTGGAAGGCGAAGCTGGTGAAACCATAGCAGCTGCAATGGCCGAAGCTGGTGTACAGCCGCTTGCGTGGGTGGATGCCGGAGCGCGGTCTTTCTACAGCCAAAAGCCCATCAACACGCCCGCTGATGTTGAAGGTCTCAAGATTCGCGTCATGAATAACGACCTGTATACATCGATGATTTCAGCAATGGGTGGCAACCCTTCGCCGATGGCATTTGCTGAAGTTCAGCAAGCGCTTAAAACCGGCGTTGTCGACGGTGCAGAGAACAACTTTCCGTCATTCAAAAACGTGGGCCACTACGAAGTAACTACCCATTATTCACTCAGTGAGCACCTGATTATTCCCGAGTGCATCTGCGTAAACACTGCAAAGTTCGCTGCGTTGTCGCCAGAAATGCAAGCTGCTGTGCGCGGTGCTGCAGAAGAAGCAGCCTTGTTTCAGCGTGAGCTGTGGGCAGTACAGTCAGAGCAGGCTCGCAAAGATGTCGAAGCTGCTGGTGTCGAAGTCAACGAAATCGCTGACAAGGGTCCGTTCCAGGAAGCAATGGTTAAGGTCTATGACGACTACCTCGCTGCCAATCCTGATATGGCTAAACTGGTTGAAATGGCCCAGTCAACTGAATAACCGTTAGCACCACTTGAAGACCCCCGGCGCTGGCCGGGGGCTTTTGTCCGGCGTTTTGTTGGTAGTTTAAAGAATCAGGTTAACGAATCAGGTTAAAGAGTCAGGTTAAAGAGCATTCGCAAGGCAGCCCCGCAACTGCGCTGAGCGCCCGCAGTATCTGACACTCGTTGTTACAGTGTTATAGTGATCTACAGAAATACTCAACAAAGCTCTCGCCTTCCCATATGAGGTGCAGGGCGCATTTCAACGAGGGGATATAATGAGCCAAACGCCGGAACCGTCGTCCGCATTGCTGCGGGGAATGGACGGGGCATTTAATCTGCTTTCCCGTATCTGCCTCATTGTGGCCGGTACTGCTCTCGTGACGATGACCCTTATGTTTGCGTGGCTGGTATACGGTCGCTACGTCCTCAACGATACACCCACCTGGGTTGAGCAAGTCTCCCATTTGCTGTTGATGGTCATTGCGTTTCTCGGGGCTGCGGTGGGCGTACGCCAGGACACACACCTGTCCGTTGTTTTATTCCGCAGTGCAGTTCCTTCAAAGGTGCGCACAGTATTTGTTTTTATCACAGACGTGCTCATGGCAGGCTTTGGGGGCTTTATGTTTTGGTACGGCCTGCAACTCACCCAGTTTAAATGGAAAACGCTGATTCCGTTGATTCAATGGCCGGAAGGGTTGCGTTCACTGCCGCTGACCATCTGTGGTGCTTTGGTTTTTCTGTTTTCCGTCGGTCATCTCATCCGCCTGTTAATGGGGCTGGATGAGCGCAAAGACAGCATAGAATAAGAGACAAAAATGGGACTTCTGCTTCTACTCGGGGTGTTTGCCCTTTGTGTCATCATCGGGCTGCCTGTTGCTTTTGCCTTAGGCATTGCCGCCCTTGCAGCTTTCTTTCATGAAGGATTGCCGCTGCTTATTGTTTTTCAGCGCATCGTCGCTGGCATCAATGTCTATTCGTTGATGGCAATTCCGTTTTTTATCTTCGCAGGCGAACTGATGTTCCATGGCGGCATCGCCATGCGACTGGTGCGGTTTGCGCAAAACGCGGTCGGTGCTGTGCGTGGCGGCCTTGGCATTGTGAACGTATTTTCGTCAATGTTGTTCGGCGGTATCTCCGGATCGGCAATCGCCGATATCTCGGCACTGGGTTCGATACTTATTCCGGTCATGAAAGACAAGGGCTATGATGCCGACTATGCGGTGAACGTGACCGTGACTTCCTCGATCGCAGGAATCATCATTCCGCCGAGCCACAACATGATCATTTACGCCCTCGCGACCGGTGGCGCGGTGTCGATCTCCAAGTTGTTTCTGGCAGGCGTTATCCCCGGTATTCTGATGTGTATATGCCTTGCCGTTGCCGCCTATATTATCGCAGTAAAACGTGGCTACCCATCCGAGAAATTCCCGGGCTGGACCGTGCTTGTGCTGAGCTTTATCGGCGCCATACCCGGTTTGCTGACGGCGGTCATTATCGTTGGCGGCGTCCTCTCCGGAGTCTTCACCGCAACAGAATCAGGTGCGTTCGGAGCACTGTATGCATTTGTGGTTACCATCCTGGTTTATCGAAGCATCGATTGGGAAAGCTTCAAGACGGCAGTTGTTTCAGCGGTAAGAACCACCTCAATGGTGATGATCCTGATCGCCTGCGCAGGTGCTTTCGCCTACATGTTAACGTTCTTCCGGGTGCCAAATCTGACCATTGAATTTCTAACCGGACTAACAGAAAACCCGATCCTGATACTCCTGATGATCAATGGTGTGCTGCTGTTGCTCGGCATGATCATGGACATGGCAGCGCTCATATTGATTTGCACACCGATCTTTCTACCGATCATGAATACCCTCGGTATTGATCCGCTGCAGTTTGGAATGATTTTGCTGGTTAACCTGGGCCTCGGACTGTGCACACCGCCGGTAGGGTCTTGTCTGTTTGT
>CALGNZ010000058.1 GCA_937957915.1 uncultured Granulosicoccaceae bacterium
GTTCAGCAATGCCAGCCATCCTTACACGCAGGAATTACTAAATGCAGTTCCCGGTCGCGACTGGCATCCGCAAGAGGCTTTGAAGGGGTGATAAGGTGAGCTTTTGCATTGTTGGTGGATGCGCAGGCTTATCCACCCTACTGTGAATCAGAGCGTCTGCTGGAGTGTGTGCCGGTATCAGCATCAGTCGCGCGAAGATGTAAAAAACATACACGTAGCCAATGTAGGGTGGATAAGCTTGCGCATCCACCGATTGTAGCAAGACGACTGTTGTGATCGGCTTGAAGTGTTCAATAATACCAGCCGTCCCGGCACGTAATGCCGCGCTTTTGCACGTCCCGTATCGGCTATACCCACCTCAATACTCGCTGCGTGTATATCTAGGCCTACGTATTTGTTAAACTCTTTCATGACCTGTCCTCTTCAATTTGGCTCTGTTGTGGTGGTTCCATCTTCTACGATAACCCAAGGCGTTGAAGATGGGCAGGTCACTACATAATGTCTACGGTGAATCAGAGCGTCTGCTGGAGTGTGTGGCGGTATCAGCATCAGTCGTGCGAAGATGTAAAAAGCATACACGTAGCTAATGTAGGGTGGATAAGCTTGCGCATCCACCGATTGTAGCAAGACGACTGTTGTGATCGGCTTGATACGCAGCCGAATCAAATAGAATTATGCAACAGTGCTTCGGGCAATACTCTTTAGTGCTCGCAAAACATCCCGACGACTGACTTGCCCAACCAGCCGATTGTTCTGTAGCACCGGATAACGACGGTATGGCGCATCGATAAACAACTGTGCCAGTTTCAGGATACTCATTTCTGCATCAATGGTGGTTACCTTGGTGTTCATATAGTCCTTAACCAACCCGCCATAGTCACCATGGTAGCCCGCACTGAGTGCCACTTTCATGCAATCCTGTTCTGACAACACGCCCACCAGATTGCCGTGGTCGTCCACAACCGGTGCTCCGGATATTCGTTTGTCTACCAGGAAGTTAATTGCCTCACGCATTTCCATATCGGGCTTGAACGTGGTGAGGCTCGCAGCCATGTAGTCGCTAACTTTGATTGAATTGAGCATCAGTGCTCTCCGATTCCGTGGCGTTTATTTTTATGATTTTTCTGTCAGCATGCAGTGGTTGCAAATCAGCCTGCGCGTTACTCGGTGATTTGCCTCGTGACTTGCCCCGCGACTTGCCCCGTGATTTGCATGGCCGAGTGCACGACTGACAAACACCGTCGGCGGTGTTCAGTCCGCCACAGCTGCCCGCTATCGGCAGTCGACCAAACAATACCCCAATGGCCATACCAACGACGGCCAGTAGCATAATGCCGAAAGTAACAAAAAACATTTCCATATGAGTTTGGCTAACCCAGCAGCGTCTCAAACGTCGGGCTGTATACTTCCTTCAGGGAACTGCCAGACTTAAGAATAAGGTGGGCTGCCACCTGATGTTGTGTGGCAAATGACATTGCATCGTCCGGCCCCATTACCATTAGTGCTGTAGACAGTGCGTCAGCGGTCATTGTCGACTCTGCAACAACACTGACTGATGCAAGATCGTGCGTTACCGGCTGTCCGGTGCGTGGATCAATGGAGTGGGAATAGCGTTGTCCGCCATCAGCAAAAAAATTACGATAGTCGCCTGAAGTGGCTATTGCCTTGTCTTGCAATTGCAATGCTCTGAACGCTTCGCGGCGCCCTGCGATGGGGCGTTCAATGGCAACCTTCCACAGGCTGCCGTCGGGTTTACGTCCGCGTGCCTTTAACTCGCCTCCCACTTCAACCAGATAATTAGTCAGGCCTTTGCTGTCTAGCAACTCTGCCACACGATCAACTGCATGGCCCTTGGCAATACCAGACAGATCGAGACGTGCCGCATGGTTGTGTTTGCGTATCGATTGCGTTGTGGTGTTGATTTCAATGGCTTCGTGTCCGACTTGTGCCAATTGTTGTTGAATGGCTTGTCCGGCCGGCTTTCGCCCTCCGGTATTGTCGGCGCCAGCGCCAAAACCCCAGAGATCAACCAACGGACCAATCGTCACATCGAATGCGCCCTTGCTGGCCTTGCTGGTGTTCAGTGCCTGACTGATCACATGCGAGGTAGCCGGGGTGATTGGTTGCCAGTCTGCATCAACACTGTCGTTAAGCTGTGACAGCTCCGATTCTGCACGCCACGTTGACATATGGGTATCGACGTCTTGCAATACGGCATGTACCGCCAGGGCCAGTTCACTCGTGTCTGCGCTTTGGTTCGACGAGTCGTTTGCAAAAGAGCCTTTGCCAAGACGCACGCTGTAGCCGGTGCCCATAATGCTGCCGTTGAAGCCGGCAAGTTCCGGGCTTGAAGCGGTTCCACTGCAGCCGACCAGCGCGACTATGCCTGTGGGCACTAAAAGAGCGCCGCCCATAGCCAGCGAGGATTTTAAGTAAGTTCGTCTGTCCATCTTTTATCCGCCAAAATCGTCAAGCATGATGTGATCGTTTTCTACACCCAGTTCCTGCAGCATATCTACCACAGCGGCATTCATCATTGGTGGGCCGCACATATAGAATTCGCAGTCTTCGGGGGCAGGGTGATCTTTGAGGTAATTTTCGAGTAGTACATTGTGAATGAAACCGGTGTGGCCGTCCCAATCGTCTTCGGGCTGTGGATCAGACAGCGCCAGGTGCCACTGAAAGTTTTCGTGTTTGTTCGCAAGTTTATCAAAGTGATCTGCATAGAATGTTTCACGCAGACTTCGCGCACCGTACCAGAAACTGATTTTGCGGCTGCTGTCGAGACGCATAAGTTGGTCAAAGATATGTGAACGCATTGGCGCCATACCCGCGCCACCGCCAATAAACACCATTTCGTTGCTGGTTTCTTTGGCAAAAAACTCACCAAATGGTCCGGAGATAAGCGCTTTGTCACCGGGCTTCAGATTAAAGATCCATGACGACATGGCACCTGCCGGAACATCGTCGAAGCTGCCTGGAGGAGGCGTGGCAATTCGCACGTTGAGCATAATGATACCTGCTTCCTCCGGGTAGTTTGCCATTGAATAGGCCCTCATGACCGGCTCTTTTACCTGTGAGCTAATCTTCCACAGATCGAATCGGTCCCAGTCGCCGCGAAACTTTTCAGCCACCTCGATATTGGCGTAGTCAACCTGATGTGGCGGGCACTCAATTTGTATATAGCCGCCGGCGCGAAAGGGTACGGTTTCGCCAGCTGGCAACTCAAGCACCAGTTCCTTGATAAAGGTGGCGACGTTGTTGTTTGAGCGCACTGTACACTCCCACTTGCGAACACCGAACACCTCATCAGGCACGGTAATCTTCATGTTCTGTTTAACCGTAAGCTGGCACGACAATCGCCCGCCCTCGGCTGCTTCGCGTTTGTTGATGTGGCTGGTTTCAGTTGGCAGAATTGAACCGCCGCCTTCCTGCACATTTACCCGGCACTGTCCGCAGGTACCACCACCGCCACAAGCCGACGCCACATACAACTCGGCATCTGCCAGTGCGCCCAGTAACTTGGAACCCACTGGCGCCTGAACAGTTCTTTCGCCATTAATAAGTACATCGACATTTCCGCTGGCGACAAGCACCGACTTTGCGCCAAGTATAATAAATACCAGCATCAGTAGTATTGCTGTGAACAACACTACTCCGGTTAGAATTTCAACCATTGTTCGTCTACCTTCCTGTGTTAAACCAGCGGTTTAGAGTTGTATGCCAGAGAAGGCCATAAAGCCGAGTGACATCAAGCCGACGGTAATAAATGTAATGCCCAGGCCTTGCAAGCCTCCGGGTACATCACTGTATTTCAGCTTTTCACGAATACCTGCCAGTGCTGTAATAGCCAGTGCCCAGCCGGCGCCACTGCCAACACCGTAGACCACGCTTTCACTCATGGTGTAGTCGCGCTCCACCATAAACAAAGAGCCACCAAGGATGGCGCAGTTAACGGTAATCAGCGGCAGGAACACACCCAGCGCGTTGTAGAGTGCTGGAAAATATTTGTCCAGCACCATCTCCAGAATTTGCACCATGGCGGCAATAACGCCTATATAGCAGATCAGGCCGAGGAAACTCAGATCCACATCTGGCAGACCCAGCCAGGCTAAGGCGCCTTCGTTTAGCAGGTTTTGATAGATGAGGTTATTGGCGGGTACCGTAATCGCCTGCACCAGAATAACTGCGGCGCCCAGGCCAATGGCTGTGCCGATTTTTTTCGATACTGCCAGAAACGTGCACATGCCCAGAAAGAAAGACAGCGCCAGGTTTTCGATAAAGATCGATTTGACGAAGAGATCGAGATAAGCTTCCATCGAACTAGACCACCTCGCTGTGATGTGCGTTGCTGATTTCGTAGTCGGCCTTTTCTACCTGTGCGGTTTTCCAGCTGCGGATACCCCAGATCATCATGCCGATGATAAAAAATGCACTGGGTGGTAGCAGCATCAAGCCATTGGTGTAGTACCAGCCACCATCGTTGGTTGTTGATAACACTGAGTAACCGAGTAGCGTGCCGGAGCCGAAGAGCTCCCGAGTAGCACCTACAATTATTAGCACCAGGCTATAGCCCAGACCATTGCCGAGGCCATCTAGCATGCTGATCAGCGGAGGGTTTTTCATGGCAAAGGCTTCTGCACGGCCGAGTACAATGCAGTTGGTAATAATCAGTCCGACAAAAACCGACAGTGTTTTGGCAACATCGTAAGCAAATGCCTTGAGCAATTGATCAACAACAATCACCAGTGATGCAATGATGGTCATTTGCACAATAATGCGAATGCTGGACGGTACGTGGTTGCGTATCATCGATATAGACGCATTTGAAAACGCCACCACCGTGGTCAGTGCAAGACACATCAGCAGTGATGCAGCAAGTGTGGTGGTTACTGCAAGTGCAGAGCAAATACCCAGTATTTGCAGGGTTATAGGGTTGTTATCGACCAGTGGGTCGAGCACCACCTGTCTGGCCATTTCTCTTTCGTGAGCATTCATCTATGAGGCCTCGCGCTGCTTCAGATTTTTCAGAAAAGAGCCAAAGCCCTGTTCATCGAGCCAAAAGCGCAATAGTTGTGAAACACCACGACTGGTAAGGGTGGCACCAGCCAATCCGTCAACTTGCCAGGCCGCATTCTGGTTACCCGGAACGACTGTGCCTTTGACCACTTCAATTTTTACGTTGCCGGTATCGTCAAAGGCGAGTTTGCCTTTCCATTTGTCCTGCCATATCGGGTTATCAACCTCGCCCCCGAGCCCCGGTGTTTCAGCATGGTTATAAAACTTAAGTCCGGTGATAGTGGTCAGATCCTGATCCAGTGATACAAAGCCATAGAGCGTTGACCACAGCCCCAGACCGTGTACCGGGAGTACGATTTGTTTGAAGTTTTCACTGCCACCAATGAGATACACTTCAGCAAATTGTGCTCGCCGTCCAATACCTGCGATATCGTCTTTCTTGTCGAGTGCAATGCTCAGGTTCGGGTCACTTGCGGCAGCGTATTGATCGTATTCAACGCCGTTAAACTGATCTGTATATTCACCTGTATCCAGGTTAACAATGCGGCTCTCAACATCTTTAAAGGCAACCTCAACGCTGCCTTCGTCTTTCAGCAACCCGGCTACCTGCACGATGTTCCGTTTGCGATCGAGCGCTGCGTTGGCGGTCTGGGTGGGGCGCAACAAAACAGCTGCAGCTGATACGATGACTGAACACAACAGACACATGATGACGGTGACAAGCAGGGTTTTCTGTGTGCTGTCGTTAGGCTGATTTAAGACTGATTTAAAGCGCCCGGTCAGGCCTGACTCATTAGTCGCCTGGTTGGACGAGGCTACACCGGGCTGGCTGACATGAATCACGGCCGGTTGCGCTTCCGGAGTTGGCAAGGGGGCGTTACCGCTCCCCGTGTGGTCGTCTGGCTCGGTATCGGTGGTTTTCTTTGTCGCGTCGCTCATGCTACTGCCCCGCGGCGTTTGATACGTCGACGCACATTGGCCTGCACGACACCGTAATCGATCAACGGCGCAACAATATTGGCAAATAGAATAGCGAGCATAATACCTTCCGGGTAGGCCGGGTTCACCACACGGATGATCACCGTCATAAACCCTATCAGTAAACCGAATATCCATCGGCCAGTGTCGGTATGTGCTGCGCTTACCGGGTCGGTTGCCATAAACACCATGCCAAAGGCAAAGCCACCCAATACAAAGTGCCAGTGCCAGGGCACCGCGAACATGGCGTTGGTATCACTGCCAATCGCATTGAGTGCGAGTGTGGTTACCACCATGCCTAGAAACACACCGGCGATTATTCGCCATGATGCAATCCGTGTGTAGATAAGAAACGCTGCACCGAACAGACAGGCCAGAGTAGAAGTTGAACCGAGTGACCCTTGTATGGAGCCGAAGAAGGCATCCATCCATTCAATACCGGCGCCGGTGATTGCCGGTACGCCGCCTTGTTGACCGAGGCTCAATGCGGTGGCGCCGCTAAAACCATCAACGGCGGTCCATACAGAGTCGCCGGACAGTTGTGCCGGATAGGCAAAGAACAAAAATGCCCGGCCAGTCAGTGCAGGGTTCATAAAGTTTTTGCCGGTACCACCAAACACCTCTTTACCAATCACAACGCCAAACGATATCCCCAGTGCCGCCTGCCAGAGTGGAATGGTGGGTGGGAGTATCAATGCGTAAAGCATTGAGGTTACCAGGAACCCTTCGTTCACTTCGTGGTTGCGAACGCCGGCAAACACCACCTCCCAAAAGCCACCGGCCAGTAGTGTCACAAAATAGATGGGCATAAAGTAGGAGAAGCCATGCATCACGTTGTCGTACATACTGGCCGGGTCGTATCCGACTCCAAGTAACGACAGAATCATTCCGCGCCAGCCTTCAACCCCGGTGATGCCGAGCGCCTGCATTGCAAGATGAGCCTGATAACCGGTATTCCACATGCCAAACAAAATACAAGGCAGCGTCGCTACCACCACGTAGCTCATGACTCGTTTCAGGTCGATGGCATCGCGCAGGTGGGGTGACGTGCGCGTCACATCGGGCGGTGTGTATAAAAAGGTATCGACCATTTCATACAGTGCGTAGTATTTTTCGAAGCGCCCGCCTTTGGCGAAGTGAGGATGCGCGTCATCCAGCCAACGTCTCATCGAAGACATGTGTGATCGTCCCTCCAACTAACAATTAAGGTTGCAGCGCAACTGTCTGCATTCGCAGCACATTGTGGTTTTGAACGCACAGTTGCTCTGCGTTGAGAAACTGCAACACGGCCTGCGGGTGCAGGCAGCCAAGCCCAATGAGAGTCAAACAGCGGCTCCACGGCAGTGTTACCGATTTTGAAAAGGGAGAAACCATTGTCTGTGAGCAGTACCTTGTGGTGAAGCCGCTCTTTGGTTCTGATCCCATACGTGTTAGCTGGATGAACCACTAGCCTTCCTTTTCTATTAGTTCAAGATTTTTCCGCAGTGCGGGGCCGTAGTCATACTTGCCCGCACAGACGAATGCACATAAGGCCAGGTCTTCCTCGTCGAGCTCAAGGCAGCCGAGTTTCTGTGCCATATCTGTGTCGGAAACGAGCAGCGAACGCAGTAATTGTGTTGGCAGAATACCCATCGGCATCACGCGTTCATAAATACCTACCGGAACCATGGCTCTGGGGCTACCGTTGACCGAGGTATGAAAATCAAAAACGCGCCGTGCGCGTTTGAAGCTCGACAGGAAAATATTGGCAAATGAATATTTGCTGCTGGCGGGGTTTATCCATCCTAAAAGTTCGCGTTCGCGGCCTTCAGCGAGTATGGAAATTTGTGTGTTGTAACGCCCGAGGTAGGCTGCCCAGTTATTCGCGCGCCTGCCGGATAACACGGAGCCTGAAATGATTCTGCACTCCACTTTTTCATGGCAGTTGTGCACGATGTCTTCAGTGCTGGCGCCCAAGCGGGTGCGTAACAGACGAGGTTCCTTAACGACAGGCCCTGCCAGAGCAATTACCCGTTCAAGCCACAGTTTGCCGGTAGTAAACAGCTTGCCGACGGCTATCACATCCTGATAGCCAATGTGCCATACCGTGCATGTTGAATCGACCGGATGCAGATGATGTATATGTGTGCCGGGCAGGCCTGCAGGATGTGGCCCTGCGAATTCGGTAGCGCGTACCGTGTCTGCATTGGCGGGTACCGGTATGTCAGCTCCGGGTGCTTTGCACACATGCACGTTACCCGGTGTGAGTTTGGCCAGTACTTCCAGTCCGTGACTGAAGTCTTCACCGTGCTCGGCAATAATGACCGCCGGATCAGCCGCCAGCGGATTGGTGTCCATGGCGGTGACGAATATTGATGCGGGTGTGGTGTCGGACAGCGGAACCTTGCTATACGGGCGCGTTCGAAACGCAGTCCAGATACCGCTGCTGCACAGTGATTCTCGAATATGTTCAGTCGATAGCGAAGACAGATCTGCTACCGGGTCAATTATTGATTCGTTGGGATCTGTGGTCGGTTCGTCAAGTTTAATAATTACCGACTGCAACACACGGCGTGCGCCACGGTTGATTGACTCAACAGTGCCTGTACCGGGGCTGGTGTATTTCACCGCCGGATCATGCTTGTCAGTAAATAGTGGTTGACCGGTGGTTACCCGATCACCTTCTGCCACCGCCATTCTGGGCCGCAAGCCAACATAGTCACGTCCGATTAATCCTACGGAGGTGACGGTCGGAGCCGAGTTGATGGTCTGATCGGGGTTGCCTTTCAGGGGCAGATCCAGCCCCTTTCTGATTGCGATAACACTCATCTGTGAGATCGCCACTGAGTAATAAAGTACACAGCAAATTCCATTTGTTACTAGAGAGCGGTGCTTCATGCACCATCGTATGAATTGTCTGGCAAAAAGCGTGCGAGCTTTAGTGGCAGTGTTGTGCGCGTTGCTAAATGAAGAGCTATGTCGCTTAGCTGTCTATTCCAGTGACAGCGCGAGGGTCATTGTGACTATGCAAAACGCGACTATGTACCGGTGCCGGGAACGGGGGTTTGGCTGGATGCATATTTCCTATGCTTCTGGCGTTGAAACGGATGTTTGTCACTCTGCGCTATGCAGGTACCGTAGTACGTGAAGCAGGGTGTGTTGAGTGGTGCGAAACGCACCAGCGGAGTAATGGCAGATAAAGTTGTGCGTGATCAAGATGTGTTGTCGGCAATCACAACCGCCCGTTATATGTGAGCGAACCTGTTTGCGGTTGTTGAAGGGCATATGCTGCGGATCGCGTCACTCACAGCACCCTGCGTCGCACTACGCAATAGTATGAAGTAGGGTGTGTTGAGTGGTGCGAAACGCACCACCAGATTTACGCCAGATAATATTGTGCGTGATCAACGTGTGCCATAGATAATCACAACCGCCGCTTGGTTCATTAAAGATATGATTTTATGGCATCAAATGTTCAGACAGCCGCTTTAAATCATTGCATCCAAGATTACCCAGATTAGATTCAAGATCAGCAATCAACAAATCTGCTACATGATCGCTACCCTGCTGCCCGAGTGCTGCGGCACCAAAAACAAAGGCACGACCCAGCAGCACAAATTGTGCGCCAAGTGCCAGGGCTCTGCAAATATCCAGACCTGTGCGAACACCGCTATCAAAAACGATGACACCGTCGTTACCCAGCTCGTCTGCGATGGCAGGTAATACTTCAATCGGTGCAGGCGCTCCGTCAAATTGTCTGCCGCCATGATTGGACACAACAACACCATCGGCACCACAGCTAATACACTGGCGTGCATCTTCTTTTCGAAGTATGCCCTTAACCAGTATCGGTCCGTCCCATTCCTTGCGAGTCTCTTCCAGGTACGACCAGTCCATCGGTCCCATGTTGGCATTCATGTATGCACCTATCTCTGCCATGTCGGTGGAGTCGACGTATTTTTCAAGCGTACGGAAGCGGGGCAGGCCATGCGAAAGCGTAGCCATAGACCAGGCTGGTTTGATGGCGGCGCGCCAGTAGGTTTTTAAAGTACGCTTAGGCGGCACGGATACTTCAGCTCGCTTTTGTCGTTCACGACGCGACTGCGTGGTGGTGTCGGCAGTGATGACAAGCGTCGTCATACCCGCCTCTTTGGCGCGGCTTAGTAAATCACGCCGCATAGCCGGGTCTCGCGGCGGGTATAACTGAAACCAGCCCATGCCGTTTGCCTGCGCGCCGATTGCTTCGGGCGTTTCAGTTGCCACGGTGCTCAGGCAATACGGTATTCGATAGCGTGCCGCAGTACTGGCCAGCATGGTCTCGATGCCGGGCCACATTAATCCGGTTAAACCCACCGGCGCCATGCCAAATGGCGCATTGTAGGTAACGCCAAATAGCTCTGTCGCCAGATCGAGCGGTTGACTGCCCTGCATCATGTGCGGCATCAGTTTAATATCCTGAAGCGCACTGACGTTTCGATCTATGCAGTGCTCCAGTCCGGTACCGCTATCGAGGTACTCCCAGCTGAAGTGAGGTATACGCCGTCTGGCGCGAGCGCGCAGATCGGCTATTCCGGGGTAGCGATTTTGCAGGTCATTGTTCATGGTGATTACATTCGCAAAAGTATTTTGCCATTACGACCTTCGCGGTTCGCGTGTTCGAGTGCACTGGCGATATCTGTCAGTTTGTACTCTGCTTCAACAGGTACATGCAACTCATTGTCAAGAAACTGCTGCGCAACGTTGGTATACATATCGACTACCTGTTGTCTTGTTGCGGACTGAAAAAAACCGACCAGCCAAAAACCATGCAACGAGAGGCCGTGCACAATAGTGTGTGTCGGATGTAACATGCATGGATCGCCCGACAGAAAGCCGTAGTTAACAATCGGTGCGCCTGTGCTCAATGTATCAGCCATGCGCAGCATTGCTTCGCCTGCGATTGCATCGATACCAAGGCGAACCTTGGCATCAGCACCAATGCGCTGACGTACAGTGTCGACCATGTTGTCTGCTTCGTTACCGTTGTCTACCACAACAACGTCTGCACCCAATGCTTCCAGTTCGGGTATAAGCTCGGCTCTGCGTACAATGTTGATACTCTTTACGCCGCGTGCCTTGCATCCCTGAATAACGTGTCGGCCAACGGCTGAGTTCGCAGCGTTTTGAATAACCCAGTCACCGGGTTCAAGCTTCGCGTAATTCTCAAGCATCAGCCAGGCAGACGGAGGGTTTGCCTTTAGCTGTGCGGCTGAAGTCCAGTCGAGCTCTTTGGGGATTTTCACAAACTGGTTGCCGTCTCCACAAACCTGCTCCGCCCAATTTGCTCTGCCCAGGCTGAGTACATGATCGCCGACCTGATATTCGTCGATACCTTCTCCGACGGCGATGACCTCGCCAGCGCCTTCGATGCCGACAAACGCAGGCAATGCATCAGGGCCGGGATAGCGGTCTTCGAAAATAAGGAGATCGGCTGGATTGATGGCGCTGGCGCGTATAGCAACATTAATCTGACCGGCTGCCGGTGGTGGTAAATCATTGGAGTCGATGCACTCGCAAGTTGTTTCCGGGCTTCCGTAGCGAACCAGCTGTATTTGTTTCATAGTTGTCCAGTAGACGGGTAAAACGCCAGTATAACTGATGCGGATGCGGAGCAAAGCGGTGTTGCGCTAATCGTTAAACCGGAAATTGCCGCGGTGGTGGTGGCCGGTGTCCGTCGGCATTGCTTGGTGAGGTGAAGTACTCAGGCTTGCGATAGCGCGTATCAGAAGTGCAGGCCGGAGCTCCGGTTGGCGTTTTTTACAAGAACTCTTGGCTACGCGATAAATCATTGGTATGGTGAAAAAGCGAGAATGTTACCGGGCGCTTGCCCGGGCCTGTGATACACGGGTCTCACACAATTGAGGTGAATTTATTCGCCTCATATGCAGGAGCGGCACGCTGTCACTGGCTGCACTTGTGTTCATGCGATTGTGCGGAAGGCTGTACAGGTTTTTGATACTCGTTCAGAGTAACTAAACGGAGGAATACCAATATGCAACTAAGTATTCAGATACGACACGCCCTGGCAGGCACCGCGGCGGTGCTGCTCTTGGCTGGCACCGCAGTGGCTGAACCTATCACGGTTGTCTCATGGGGTGGTACCTATGGTGCTGCACAGGACAATGCACTGTTCAATGATGCATCCAAAAATACCGGTATCGAAATAATTCGCGAGTCAGGTGCCAGCATGTCGAAGACCTGTCTGCAGGTAGAGTCAGGGTCGGTTACCTGGGATCTGGTAGTCTCCGGTTCCGGTGGTGCTGCAAATGCTGCCGCTAAAGGCTGTCTCGAACCCATCGACTACAGCGTGGTCGACGTGTCTGATTTTTATCCCAACCTTTATACAGACTACTGCGTTGGCTCCGACGTATTTGCCACGGTCATGGCATGGAATACAGACAAGTATGGCGAGCCGGGCAGCGAGGGTGCTCCGCAAAACTGGGCTGACTTTTTCGATGCTGAAAAATTTCCGGGAACCAGAGCCTACCGCGCAAACAATGTTGATGGCGCGCTCGAGCCGGCGTTGATGGCAGATGGTGTGGCGCCTGAAGATGTCTACGAGGTACTTTCCACTCGTGAGGGGATGGAAAGAGCCATTAACAAGATTCGTGAGCTAAAGCCGCATATAGCCGTATTCTGGGGGTCAGGTGCGCAACAGGCGCAGTTGATGAAAGACGCGGAAGTCGATATGACCACCGGCTGGAACGGCCGCTTCGATAACGCCAAAAAAGATGGCGCCAAGGTGGGTTATACGCTGAAACAGGCACTGCTCGACTACGACTGTTTTGCGATGCCCAAAGGAGCGCCAAACAAGGATGTGGCAATGAAATTTCTGGCTGAAATCTCCAAGGCCGAGTACCAGGCAAATCTGCCTTTCCATATCACATACGGGCCAACGAATAAAAAGGCCTATGAAGTGACTACCGCGTCAAAGGAGCTGATTGAGTCGCTGCCTTCGCATCCGTCAAATGTACCGATGATGCTGCCAGTGCAACTTGACTGGTATGCAAAGCATCGCGAGGAAGCCCTTGAGCTCTACATGGAGCTTATGAGCGAGTAGCACAGAGGTTACTTGCGTTAGTTACTAGCTCTCGTCCGGCTTGCTGGCGAGAGCTTTTTTTTACCTGAAAACCAGCTAAAAACGGTATAAGCGAATTCATGTCACTGGACCATTCATCCGATAGCGCACTGCCTATAAAAATTAGTGGATTAACTAAAAAGTATGGGGATATGTACGCTCTGGACGCTGTTGATCTCGATATAAAAAGCGGAGAGTTTCTGACGCTGCTGGGGCCATCGGGCTCAGGCAAGACGACACTGTTAATGGCCATAGCGGGTTTTAATCGACCTGATGCCGGGAGTATTCGATTTGCCGATCAGGAAATGATTCTGTATCCGCCGCATCGCAGAGAGGTGGGCATGGTGTTTCAAAGTTATGCGTTGTTTCCGCATATGACAGTGGCCGAAAACATCGCGTTCCCGCTAAAGCTGCGTAAAGTATCGGTTGAAGAATGCGCTCTCCGCGTTGAAGAGGCGTTGCAGACCGTGCAGCTCGATGGTCTTGGGGCACGCAACATTGATCAGCTGTCTGGCGGTCAAAGACAGCGGGTGGCGCTGGCGCGCGCATTTGTATTTCGACCACGAATTCTGTTGATGGATGAGCCGCTTTCTGCGCTTGATAAAAAACTCAGAGAGCGTATGCAAATAGAGCTCAAACAATTGCATCGGCAACTGGGTGTGACGACAGTCTACGTTACCCACGATCAGCGAGAGGCGCTAACCATGTCTGACCGCATAGCGGTTATTAACCATGGCAAGCTGGTGCAGGTAGACACCCCTGAGGCAATTTATAATGCGCCGGCCAATGCTTTTGTTGCAGACTTTATCGGTGAATCGACATTGCTGCCACTCAGCCTCGGTGGTGGTGATCAGTTGTATTTTGGTGATCAATCAATTGCCACTGTGCAGGCCGCGGTATCAGCGCAGGGTGGCACTGAGAACAATCAAGGATGGTCGCTGGTGGTTCGACCAGAGCGCTTGCTGGTGCTCGACAAAAACTCAAGTTCGTCTCAGCCATTGATTAATGGTTTTGCGTTTGACGGCATCGTGTTTGGCGGCACCATTCGCGAGTCGGTATTTCAGGGGGAATCTGCATTCCTGATCGTCGCGCTTGCATCGGGTGCCGATTCCTCTGGAGTCGATGTTGCGGTGAGGTTCAGCACTGGCAAGGCGGCCAATATCGAAAGTCTTGCAAACGGTCAGCAAATTGAGCTGGGTTTGCACCGTGAGGATGTCATTGTCATTCCACAGGAAGCAGACTAATGGCGGCATCTGCAGGTTCACGGCTCAAACATGCTGACGCACTAAAAAGGCAAAACAGGCTTGAGCAGTGGACGCTTTTGGGGCTGGCGGCACCTGCGCTGGTCGTTATTGTGCTGGTTGTTTTAATACCGGTTGGCTGGTTATTTTATTTGTCGTTTCTCGGTGGTGATGGCCAGTTCTCGCTTGAGAACTATCAGAAAATGCTCAAATACAAATCCTATGCCCGCACCTTCATGACCACGTTTCAGGTGAGTATTTTAACGACTTTGATTTGTATATTAATTGGTTATCCGCTGGCCTATTTTCTGGCGCAGTTACCCAATCGAATTGCCGGCTTGTTTATGTTAACCGTGCTGTTGCCTTTCTGGACATCCTTACTGGTGCGAACCTACGCGTGGCTGGTGTTATTGCAGCGCAAGGGCATTTTGAATGATTTTGCTATTCAGATTGGCCTATGGGATTCACCGGTAAAGCTGGTACATAACATGACAGGCACGTTGATCGGCATGGCCCACATTATGTTGCCGTTTCTGGTGCTGCCACTCTACAACGCCATGAAAAAGATTGACCGCGATCTAATGCAGGCGGCATCGAATCTGGGGGCAACACCGACCAGAGCTTTCTGGCAGATTTACTTCCCGCTGTCGATGCCGGGGATGGTTGCAGGTTCACTCATTGTGTTTGTACTGTGCCTGGGCTTTTATGTGACACCCGCAGTGTTGGGCGGTGGACGTGTGATTATGGTTGCCACACAAATAACGGCCATCCTCGAAAACCAGTATGACTGGGGTGCTGCCAGTGCGCTCGGGGTAGTTTTGCTGGTGGCGACAATACTGGTATTGATACTGGCGTCGCGGCTGTTCAAGCTTGACTCTGCATTATTCGGGAAGGGTTAACTGATGACTAGCCCAGGCTGTCAGGCAAGGTTAAAACAATGAGCTGGTTAAACAAAGCTGCATCTGACACACAGATCACGCACCGCAGTCGCCTGTGGCTCTATTGCCTGGCCACCGTCATTATGCTGTTGCTGGTGATCCCCACTTTTATTGTGATCCCCATGTCGTTCTCGGATTCTCAGTATCTGGAGTTTCCGCCGAAGGTGTGGTCGCTTCGATGGTACGAAGAGTACATTGGTTCAGCCAAGTGGATGCGGGCAACGGCTACTTCATTAAAGATTGCTGTGTTGACCATGCTGGTTGCAACCCCGCTTGGCACCATGGCTGCCTACGCGCTGTTTGTGTCCGGGCACAGAGCGGCGCGTGCGGTGTTTGTGTTGTTAATAACGCCAATGATTGTGCCGGTCATATTGATCGCGATCGGTACCTTTTACGCCTTTGGTAAAATGGGATTGAACAATTCAATTACCGGTTTGGTGCTTGCGCATACGGCGCTGGCCACTCCATTGGTGATGATTGTAATAACCGCGGCACTGCGCTCTTACGATCTTGATCAGGAGCGTGTCGCACGTAGCCTGGGCGCAACCCGACTGCAGGCGTTTTTCGTTATCACGTTACCGCAGATAAAGTTCTCGGTTATCACGTCGGCGCTGCTGGCATTTCTGACTTCATTTGATGAAGTGATCGTGTCGATTTTTGTGTCGGGAGGTAAAACGGCGACATTAACCAAGCACATGTTCAGCGCATTGCGAGACTATATTGACCCGACCATAGCTGCAATCTCCACCATTATGGTGTTGATTTCAACAATCCTGTTGCTGGTTACCCAGCGTATCGGGTCGCGTAAAAAGCCTGATTAGCCTGATTAGCCTGATTAGCCTGGTAGCCAGTTCCCTTTTCGCACCTGACACAAACCTGGTGTTGTTTTACGTTCGCTCACGTCGTGTGCGTTGACTGCCTCGTAGCCTCCGCGAGCCGGCAAAACAGAATTGTTTATCTATTCGTTATAAATTTGTGAAGGTTGGAATTCTCCAGTTCCTATACTCGCTGCTCGTGGATCAATCCGATTCCACTATCTCAATACCGCGAGGAATTTATGATCAAAAATGTAACTGGTGCCATTCTGGCAGGCGTTCTGTTAGCAAGCGTTCAGGCTGTAAGTGCCTCTGACAACCGTTTCCCCTATTGCGTATCCCCCGATAGTGACAGCGATGGTGACGGTTATGGTTGGGAAAACGAACAGACTTGTCTGGTTTCAACGGATAGTGGAGCCAGTTACACAGTCTCCGTTCAGAACCTCACTTATCATCAGGTGTTTTCACCGATTATTGCTGTGACTCATGATGCCAGTATCTCACTGCTCCAGGCTGGTGAGGCAGCGGGCGAGGGCATCACTGCAATAGCTGAGGGTGGTGATACCTCAATACTGGAAGCAGAGCTCGATGGCGTTGCGCAGGTCGGCGGGGTAGCTACCAGCGGTGGTCCGGTACCCTTTGCCCAGCATGCATCATTTGAAGTCACCGGAACACCGGGTCAGGTTATAAGCGTTGTTTCAATGCTGGTAAATACCAATGATGCACTGATGGTCGTTAATTCCATTGCTCTGCCTTCAGACAGTGGTGACTATGTAAAAACCTATGCGGTAGCCTATGACGCCGGTACTGAAACTAACGATGAAATCTGCGCTCACATTCCAGGCCCGGCTTGTGGCGGAGTGGGTGGATCACCTGATGATGACGGTGAAGGCTTCATTCACGTGCACCGTGGTCTGCAGGGTGTTGGTGACCTGAATGCCGCTCAGCAAGACTGGCGCAACCCGGTTGCAGCAGTCACTATTACCCGTAACTGATTGCTGAAGGAGTTGTATGGCGCCTTCCTGAAGGAGGGCGCCACATGAGTTTGTGGATGCAGTGTTGATTCTGAACTGCTGTATGCCGAAGCAAATTTACCTATTTTGCAGAGGCAGGGCTTTTACCATATAGAATGTCGATGAATTCGATTGTGCATCAACGACGCTAAAGCCAAGCCCTCTGTACACATGCAGTGCGGCGTGGTTCGATTTGAAGACCTTCAGGCTGACTTGCCGACCGCATCGCTGCTCTGCAAGTTCGATGAGCTTTTTACAAAACCTGCGACCGTATCCGGCGCCCTGTCGGCCAGGTGCAATTATTATCCTCGCTAAATGATAGTTATGCTGGTCAATGTGAAGTAGCTGGCCAAAACCGATGATGCTCTCCTGGTCGTGATAGTCGTCCCTGTCGCTATGGCCCGTGCCATTATGACCTGCGCCGCTATGACCCGTCTCGCTAAACGCCGTGCCGCTGAAATCTTCACTGATGCAAACAAACGAATTTGATTCTGAAAACGATATTTGCTTTTTAAGTAGTGCAGTACCGATGGGGTAGGTGACGGCAGGGCCTGCCCATCGAACACAGGCATCCTTTGAGTCAATCCAGTTGACTACAATGTTGATATCTTCAGCAGTGGCGGGCAATATTTTCATTGTTCGTGACTGTTGCAACCAGAGCGTGGAGCACAAGATTGTGCTTCCTCGTGCTCAATGAGTGGATCCTTGAAAATGCCGGGTAAGTCACTATAGTTCGCAAATGAATTCGCCGACAAAAATCTCGACCTGCTCGTATTGTCAGGCCCGGGTAATTATGAGTATCACCGCAGGCTCACGCCATGAACTAATTTGTACGGCCTGTGGTGCACCACTTGAAGATACTGTGCTGCTGGAGGCAAAGCCAGCCACACCACCGATAGCGCCCGTCTTTGCTGCGCCTAAGCGTGAAACAGTTGATAAGTCCATTAAGGAATCATCGTCAAAATACAAATCCCGTAAAAAAAGCAAATCCGACAAAAAGAAGCGCAAGAAAAAGCGACGAGGCCTCGGCTACTGGATTCGGGAAGCGATCGATGAAATTGAGGATATTTTCGACTAGGTGATCACGCCCCGGCGAGTGGCGCGCTGTCGCGCAGACTCCTGGCCTCGGTTATGCCTGAACAGTCTGGCGACTTACTTCAGGCGACTCATTCAGGCGACTCATTCATGAGACTCATTCATGAGCCGTGGGTTTCCGCCCACAGATCGTCACCGTTTACCCAGCCCTGCAGCCATGATTCCAGTGACTCACGGTGCGAAATAAACTGTTGCTCCATGGGTTCGCCAATCTCTCTGGCGTTGGGGTCAAACCAGATAACAGGGTTGCCCGGTTTTGCAGCGTCAAAGCATGAATAGATGGCATTGCCCCATGGACAAAACGGAACAACTGCTTCAGGCCAGACCCATAGCTCGTCGATTGGGTCATCCTGTTTCAGATAGTCATACAAGTCAGCGATTGAGTCACCCTCCTCAGAAAGATGGCCACCCTCGACACCAAGAATCTGGTAGCCGGGCCCGATTCCGCCGTTCGCCACTTCAAGATAAATGCTTCGCAACAGCGAAGGCAGCTTGTGGCCAATCGTCTGTTCGGCTTTGTCAACTGCCCCGGCAGTTGCTGGCTTTCCGGAAGCTTTATTCTTGATATCTGCAATGAGTGATGCCACAGGCGTATCCGTTTTCGTAGAGTGTTGCCTCGCATTGTAGTCGTTTCTATCTGGATATTCGATCAAGCGGCAGAGCGGGTTGTTTCATTGTGAACATTTTGTCTGTTCTGTTCTGGGCTGTGGCCTGCGGCTGGTGTGCTGGCTCTGTGAATTTCCAGAGTGAGTAGCAAGTGAATTGGTGCCGCCGCACTGAAACCGCTTGTATTTATATCGGTTTGTAACAGCGCAACAGTTCTTCTTCAAAGCCTACCGCTGAATAGAGCCCTCTGGCCCGTGTGTTGTTGGCAAAAACATGCAGTGTCAGGCTGGACGCACCCTGTGTTTTCGCTTTGCTTTCAGTCGCTTCAATAAGTGCGCGACCTATGCCGAGTCTGCGGCAGGTACTGTCAACGGCCAACACTTCAAGGTGTGCGCTTGGCTCGCCCGATAGCAGCTCTTTTCGCAGCGTATAGATTGCAATGCCATGCACATTGTCGTCTTTATCGGCAGCAACCAGCGCGTGTGTATTCGGTGTTTTACCAGCGAGATACTGCTCAAACAGACTGGCGTCTCCCTGCCACAGATGATCGGGGTTTCTGTACTGTGGAACGTCAAAGTCTGCCAGGGTCGGTAGCAGAGCCAATGCCTGTTGTGCATCGTCATTGACTGCTGTGCGGATTGTGTAGTTGTCGGGCATGCGTGTCTCCATGTGGTATGTGACAGCATTGCAGCCCCGAAAAGTAAAAAACCCCGGGAGCCGCTGCAGGCTGCCGAGGTTTTTTGACTATTGAACCTGTTTCCTACACGCGCGCGACAAGTATCGCCGGTTTATTTACGACCGGTTTTCCTGCGTTGTAAGTTGGCGTGGTAGAAATCATGGAAAAAGTCTAAAGCGGTTCGTAATTGCTGTCAATAACGGTTATTCGATTCTACGCAATGACTGGCTAGAAAACACCGGTTTACCCGAACGGACTTCGGTGTTAGGGCATTCGGTATTTCTTTTCCGTTGATTGTTTCTCGACGTTCGTGCTAATTAACTCATTTTTGAAGACAGCTGCCTGTATTATTTGT
Organism: uncultured Granulosicoccaceae bacterium; assembly: GCA_937957915.1. GTDB lineage: Bacteria > Pseudomonadota > Gammaproteobacteria > Granulosicoccales > Granulosicoccaceae. Next base: position 19,833 of record CALGNZ010000058.1, read on the forward strand.
TCAGATTCGGCGTCTGAGTTCACGGACGTATACCTTATATAGAAAACTGCACATGTGGTGGAACCCGAGATGACTCTCATTGCCAGTGAATACCTCTGTCAAACAGTTAGAACGAAGCCATCTCTGGAAGGCTTTGTAACCGGTAATGGATGGGATGATCTGCCCTGGTCGCAAAACTTTGTTGATATCACGGGTCAGGGAGATCGTCAGCCCTGGCTGCGTACAAGAGTGAAGATGGGGTGGGATAAAGACTTTCTCTATGTAGGTGTTGAGATGGAGGAGCCTCATGTATGGGGCACCATAACCCGAAAAAATGAACAGATGTTTGAAGACAACGATTTCGAGATCTTTCTTGATCCCGATAGCGATGGCCTGAACTACTACGAATTTGAGATCAATGCGCTGGGTACCATTTGGGAATTGAGTCTTCCAAAACCGTATAAAGATGGGGGACTGCCAGTGCTCGGCTGCAATATCAAAGGATTGGTGAGTGCCGTAGGGGTAAAAGGTACGCTTAATGATCCATCTGACTCTGATGAGGGGTGGTCAGTTACTGTGGCAATTCCCTGGTCCGGGTTGGCGCAGTATCATAAGGACGGGGCAGTACCACCGGCAATTGGTGATAGTTGGCGAGCGAATTTTTCAAGGGTGCAATGGCAGCACGAGGTTGTGAACGGCCGCTATGTCAGAGTGCCGCCGCACGGCAGTAAAACCGCAGAAAGTTTAAATCCGGAAGAGCAATTGCATCCGGAAAGTAACTGGGTGTGGAGCCCTCAGGGTGTGGTCAATATGCATATTCCAGAGAGGTGGGGCAAGGTTACGTTTGTATAGCTGGTGGTTCGGCTAGCTAAATTCAGGTCGTAGTGCCACTTTAACGTGGCTGAAGTCCCCCTGGAGAAACCCTTTTAGAATACCTTCGACTTCTTTGAACGAGATATTTTTAACCCAGCCACTGTCGCAGGTCTTTGCCAGTTCGATCGCATCTGTGAATTGACGTTTTGAGTAGACGAATGACCCGATCAGCTTTTTCTGGTGTCGGATCAATTCTGACACGTTAACGTTGAGTTCGGCTGAGGCAAACCCGAGAAAAACACAGGTGCCACCCTTGCTGGTGGCCTGAATGGCTTGCTCCCTTGTTTCGGTTGATCCGACCGTATCGAATACGATGTCATAGGTTTCGGGCAGCACACTTTCGGTATGTGTTGCACCTAAGGACCGTGATGCCTTTTTACGGGCTGTTGATAATTCAGAAACATGTATAACTGTACAACCTGACGCTTGTGCCAAAGCAACAAGCCCCAGCCCCAGACTGCCGGCTCCTACGACAGCTATAGTGTTTTTTGACGCCGCTGCTGATGTTTCCCACGCATTGATTGAATTCGCAAATGGTTCAATAAAGACTGATTGCTCCCACGAGATATCGTCTGGCAGTTTAACAAGCTGCTTTTTGGGAACTACCGCTTTTTGTGTAAATCCACCATCTGATTGCACGCCAATCAGAGACCACTCATCACATAGTTGCTGTTGGTCAGTGATGCAGTAACAGCAATTGCCGCAGCCCGATAACGGGTAAACTGCAACTCGCTTCCCTGATGCCGTAGTTCCTGAAAAACCATGCCCCATAATATTTGGCAAGCATCGGATACCAGGATTGCTAAAACCCAGGTATTCACTGCCACCGATGCTTACCGCTGCAACGCTGATAATTTCAGAACCACTGCAAGCAGATGGCTCTTCAATATCGCGTAGCGCCAGATATTTTTCTCCTTCAAGCATCAAGGCGTTCATTTTTAGCTCCTGTCTACAGCGAATTTCCATCAGGTTTATTGGTGAAGTGCCCCGGGGTTTTTGTGCCGGTGACAAACCGTATCACGATACCATTCTGATGGTCGACCCGGTAAAGAAATTTACACCTGCAATGCAGACATCCATGAATGCTCAGATTGTATCTATAATAATAAGGTAGTTTGGCTACGCTACGATGGCGACGTTGATATTCCTGCGCAAACAACGAAACTGGCCTTAAACCAGATATTTCTGTTATCTATGAAGTTCAGGCCAAGGTTGGCTACTTTAAAGCTGGTGATCAGGGTGAGTATCGGTGCCAGAAAAAAATTATAAGGGTAAGCAGGCTAAATTCGCCTAAAAGTATTTCTGACGTAAGTAGTAGCAGGAAGATACAGAGTGCGGATATCAATATTCCATAGGGGAAACTTGTTCCATCATTCGATAGGGCCTGAAGTTCACCATGCACCCACTTTTCTTTGTTATCGCCACTCATGTAAGTACTGGTTCAGAGTGTTTTTCTCCAGCGAACTCAACTTCTTGCAGATAAGGTTGAATTATGCCAGGTTGATGTCGCCATGGAGGTCATGTCGCAGTTGTCGCCAGCGGCTGAAAAATTCATCGCTGCCCACATGTGTTAACCGCACATGTCTGTTGCCGTTAAAACCGGTGCGAGCATGCAGCACTCTCGCATTGTCAAATACCAGGATCTCACCGCCTTTGAGCAGGTATTTCATATGGTACTTGCTATCGTAGGATAGCTCATACATTTTAGCTAATGCCGCATATACGGGTTCAATCTGATCTGCCGGCAGATCGAGTGGTCCCATTGTTCTTTCATTTAACCTGAACTCAACAATATTGCCAAAGTAGTCAAGCGAGATCATTGGTGCCTCTGCCCTCAAGCCAACCCCCTGTATAAAGCGCCGATGCGGAATCGGGACGGTTGTCAGTAGCTGGTAGTCTTTTGGGTGCTGGCGTTTGAAGTCTGCTGCCAGCTTAAATCCGTCAGTCATGACTGATTCGCCACCGCCATCCTCACTGGCTTGAATTGAATGAAAGATCATAATGCCCGGAGGCGGTTCGCGGAAGTTTTCGTCAGTATGAGGCCGCAGAGGGACAGGTGCATTCGCTATCAGCGTGGGATTGGGTGTGGAAATAATCTCAAAAATCCGGCCATAGTGTGTCTCGCGTATAAAACTTAAATGCGCTGCAATATCCTCTGTTGCTTCCGGTTTCACAGGGCCGTTTTTTAGCAGGCACAATCCGTGTGAGCGCACTGCGTCAAATACCTTTAGCAACTCGTGTTGATCATTAATAGCAACCGCGTAATCGGCTTCAGGAATGTGGTTGGTGATTGATGCGTCCCATAATGTTGGATTGACGCGACGCTTTTTGTGTTCGTAATGGCAGTGGCTGCGTAGCCACGCAGGGTCGTAGGTAGTGATGTGTCCGTCGACTGTCCATTCAATCCGGAGCATAGTGTCAGCAATCAGGGCGCGGTTTGCCAGGTGCTCGGGGAGCATATTGAGTTCAAAAAAGCGCTGTCCACCGCTGTGGTCACCACATTCGTCGCAACTGCAGTTGTCGCGTAGCCATAAGGTATGAAAAGTTGATTGATGGCCATCGAGCCAGTCAATTACCACTTTTTGTGGATCACTAACAATTGCCGAAATTTGAAACTCTGGTTCTAATCGTTGGCGTGCGACATGTGACGCTAGCATTGTAATTCTCCGGTGCTGCGCAATTCTATCACTAACCAGTCACTGTCAGTCGGACCCTGCGATCCACTAGGTGGCCCTTGCCAGCTTGGAGATCGGAGGCGACTGTTTCTTACAACCAGAATAAGCGCTAAATCGGTTTGAACGCTTAGTTGATATCGAGCGGGTAATCATATCGAATAAACCCCTTATACTGCGCTACGTTGTCGTAAAGTCTGCGTGCAGTTGTGTTGCCTTCCTGTGTATTCCAATACAGGCGGGTACATTCAGTGGCAGCGGCATCGTTTGCGACAGCTTCAATCAGCTTTTTCGCCACACCCTGGCCACGTAACTCCGGTGCCGTGAATAAGTCTTGCAAATAGCACGAACGAGGCTCCCAGATTGTAGTGTGGAAAAGATAATGTACGATGCCTGCAAGGCTCCCATCCAATACTGCACAGTAACCGTGTATTTCATCGTGTTGAAGCAGGCGATGCCATGTCTGATTGTACTCTGCTTCACTTGTGGGTGTTTTGTAGAACGCTTTATAGCCTTTTGCCAGTTCTCCCCAGGCATCTCGATCTGCTGGCTTGAATCTGCGAATCTCTACTTTCTTCATTGATTATTCTCTTCGGCCAGATCTGTGGCAGGGTCTTGCCGTGCTGTTATCAGCGCAGCTAACGATTGCAGCCGCTTAAGTATCGAGCGCTGGCCAAACTATACGGAACTTAACACAGCCAGGCCACTGGTGTGACGATCAGCGCTACAACAAATAGCCAGATTGACAGGTTAGCTAATGTGATAGCGGATCTACTCTGTTTGTATCGTGATGGCAGTATGTCGGGTACAAAGCTTATCCCTCTCCACATGTAGGTTGCTAACAAAGTGCACTAAACACAACATTGTCGAACATTGCTTTTTGGCTTGCATTTCGATTTGCAGCTTTCTTTTGCTGCTACTAGCACATTTATACGTTCTCTAATCAGGCTTTCCATTTTTCTGCATTTGTCGAGTTGCTCATCCAGGCTGGATACAAGGTCACCGCACGATTTTGACTCCTTGCCAAGCAAGCGCTTTATTTCTTTGAGTTCCAGCCCGAAGTCTTTAAATTTAACGATTAGCTGTAACTCGGCAATATCGCCTTTCCCGTAAACCCGGTAGCCGTTTTTGGCTCTGGTAATGCCACTGGCATTGAGTAATCCGTGACGTTCATAGAAACGGATGGCTGAGTTACTGACGCCTACAATTCTGGATACTTCACCAATTCGCATATTTCCCCTTGACCTTCAACCCTGGTTCAACGTTTAGGATACCTGCATATCTTCAGGGAAACAGCGATGAATACAAAGAGATCAACCAAAATTGTCATAGCCAGCCTGTTTGGATGCGGACTGTGCTGCCTGCCGCTGTTATTGCCGCTGGCGGCAGGAGCCGCCGGTATCTCCTTTTTCGGCTTTTCAAGCTATCAAGTGCTGTGCGGAGTGTTTTTTCTTGTTTTGGCGCTGGTGCTTGCTGGAACATACATCGCAAAAAGAAAGAAGCGTTGTGTGGTGGCGCAGCGGGAAACTTAAGAAAATTCAGGATCATCGCGCCAGGGTAAGTCTGCGGGTAGATCGCTGGACACGCGATCACTAAAGCGTGCGTCGCGTTTTTCCAAAAAGGAGGCGATGCCCTCGCGCGCGTCGTTGGATTGCCCGCGTGATTGAATTGCCCGGCTGTCTATCTTGTGGGCGTCCATCGGATGGGCGGCGCCACTCATTTGCCATAACATTTTACGCGCAAGCGCAACAGAGACCGGCGCGCTGTTGTCAGCGATTTCGCGGGCCAGCGTATAAGCTGCGTCGAGCAGCGCTTCGGGTTCGTGCAGTGAACGCACCAGGCCACGTTCGTGTGCTTCGTTTGCGGTGAATAGACGCCCGGTGTAAATCCATTCCAGCGCGGTTTGCATACCGACCGTGCGATGCAGAAACCACGCTGATGCCGCTTCCGGTATTACGCCTCGACGCGCGAAAACGAACCCGAATTTTGCGGTGTTCGCCGCCAGCCGTATATCCATTGCCAATTGCATGGTGACGCCGATACCAACCGCGGCACCGTTAATAGCGCCGATGACCGGCTTCAGGCTGTCGAAAATTCGCAGTGTAACGATGCCACCACCATCGCGATAGACATCGCCTACACGCAGTTCCTCACGGGCGGAATCCTTGCGGCTCTGGTAATCGAATGTGTTGCCACCGGATGATAAATCTGCGCCGGCACAAAAAGCCCGCCCGGCGCCGGTGAAAATAACCACGCGGACATCATCATCGGCATCGGATAGATCGAGTGCCGCACATAGGTCGTTGCGCATTGCGGGGGTAAATGCATTGAGCTTGTCGGGTCGGTTTAATGTGATGGTCGCGATATTGTCGGCGACCGAATACATAATGGTTTCGAATGTTTGCTGCATTTACGTGTTCCTCCGGTTGGGTCCTGATGCAGGACGAGGCGATAGTAACGCACTGCGGAATCCAATTCATCCACGCGAGAATAGCCGGGACTCGGTGAGTCAGTTTTTGCCTGAGCATGCCGAGCGAGTACTTGTTAGTGCAGATTGCGCACTCGATGCCAGGGGAAGAGAGAATCAACTTACCGGAATAGCTCGAAGATGCTTTCTTTATGTGGCTGTGGAAGCTGCGCATGAATATGCTGATCAGGAGTGAGTGGAGCGTCATCTCTGCAAGATGCACCATATTGATTGTTGCCTGTTAGTACAAGGCTCGCGCAAAGGTCTGTTTTGTATGGTGCTTGTTATGCGCGATGCGAAAATCTCGATGAAGTTCTGAATTTGATCAGCATTCAAACTGCCTGGTACATCTCTATCAGTGATATGATGAGTGGGAAATTTTCTTTGGAGTTCAGGATGAATTTTTTTCGAGGTATCATTTTTGCCGTATTTGTTTTTGGCGCTCAGAGTCTATCTGCTCTAACAATATCTACATTGGAAACCACACCCAGCAGTGTGGTTTGGTCAAAACTTTTGCAGGAAATCTACAATCGTGCTGGAATTTCCATCGAGTTCGTGGCTTTGCCTACAGGGCGTTCTCTTGCTCAATCCTCGCGTGGAATCATTGATGGTGAGTTGGTTCGGATACATAAGGTCGGGGATCTGTACCCGACATTGATTCGCGTGCCCACTCCTTTCACCTTTTTTGAGTCCAGAGCCTATGCGCGGTCTGCGGATACACAGAAACGTATCGATGAAGATGGCTGGAGCGCATTACAAGACTATCGCGTCGGTTCAGTGCGAGGTATGAAGTATGCGGAAATTGACCTGAAAGATATCAAAAACGTTGTGGAAGTAGATAGAACCGAGCAACTATATAAAATGCTGGAGCGCGATAGAATCGATGTAGCTTTATCCACAAATGTAAGCGGGCTTTTCCTTATCAGGAAATTCGACTTTCAATCCATATATCTTCTTGAGCCTGCCATAAAAAGGCATGATCTCTATCACTATCTGCATGAAAAAAATAAGCAATACATCCCCATTCTGGACAAAACTATTCGCGCGATGAAAGAAAGCGGGGAGCTGGCTGAACTCGAAGAACGAATTACTGCCGAGATTCTGGAGTCAGAATAGACCGTTAACATACAGGCTGCATCAGTGCAGCCGTTCGAAAATTTCGATTGCTGGTCGGTTCCGATTGGCAATTACCGACCAAACTGCTGTTAGCATTCAATTACACCGGGCAATCAGCCACGACCCGCTTGTACAGAATGGGCCTGCTTGTACAGAAAGGGCCAGCTGGTACTGAGCAGGTCAGATCAACCTGACGGAGACATCACTATGGCAGGCAACCGAGACAACACTCAGTGCAACAGGCGCGAGCTGATTGAAGGGCGAGCCGCGCTGATTGTTATTGATATTCAGGCTGGTACGTTTGTGGAGCAATCTAATGACGACAGAGCCATACCGCACATGGAAGATTACGATGTCCGAATGATGCGCGCGCGGGCAGTCATTGATAAGGCCCGAGAACGGAGTATACCGGTGATATTTATTCAGGAGATTCATCGAGCCAATCTGGTTGACTTTGGGCGCGAACTCGACGGTGTGGAAACGGTTCACTGCCTGGATAACAATCCGCATACTGATTTAGCCAAAGAGCAAATGGGTTTCCGCCCTGATGATTATCATATTCAAAAGCGTCGCTATTCTGCTTTCTACGGAACAGACCTTGAGATTTTGCTAAAGGGGCTTAAAGCAGAAACGCTAATACTGGTCGGAGGCCTCACCGATGTCTGCGTTCACTATACATTTGTAGACGGGCATCAGGGTGACTACTTCTGTCGTGTTGTTGAAGATTGCGTTGCAGGCTCAGGTATTGAGGCGCACAACGCATCACTAAAAGCCATGGAGTATCTGCAGTCTGGTGCGATTCGCTCAATTGATGAGGTTATGGCAGCAATGGAGCTGACCGAGCCGGGGTGATTCCCGGGTACACCTGTGCATATACTTCGAAAGTCGATTCAGGCTCCCTGACTGAAATTTGCCTTTCATTGCACACAAGTGGCTTATGCTGCGTTTCGATTGTTCTGCTCGTCCGACCAGGGGCGAGTCTCTTTTCTTTGTTCGGTATCTGCCGACAACGAATCGGCAGGTTGGCGGGATACGGCTTTTAGTTGCGTAAAGAAGGATGTTAGCTGGTCGAGTTCGGTGGCCTGCATACCCAAAGATTCGGATGCGGCTGTAGCCTCTTCTACCAACGCGGCATTTTGTTGAGTTAGCTTTTCCATCATTGTTATAGCGCCATTTACCTGCTCTATGCCAACAGATTGTTCCTGGCTGGCCTCGGAGATCTCGCCAACGATTTTTGTCACGCGATTAACACAGGTCACTATCTCCTCGAGCATCTCTCCGGACTCGTTTACCAGCCTGGAGCCGTCTGCCACTTTCGCACTACTGTCCTGAATTATATCTTTGATCTCGTTGGCGGCGTTAGCACTCCTGCCCGCCAGATTTCTTACCTCACTGGCAACAACCGCAAAACCTCGTCCGTGTTCTCCAGCTCGCGCTGCCTCCACTGATGCATTAAGCGCTAACAAATTGGTCTGAAACGCGATTTCATCAATCACGCCGATAATATCGGATATCTCTTTGCTCGAACTGTCGATGTCAAGCATTGCCTTAACCGCCCGGCTCACGACCGCACCACCTTCCTCAGCCTGCTCACGTGCATTTAAAGCCAGTTGATTCGCGTTCTTCGAGTTTTCTGCATTTTGCTTCACGGTTTGAGTCATTTCAGTCATGCTTGCGGAGGTCTCCTGCAAGCTGGCTGCCTGTTCTTCCGCTCGCTGATTCAGGATGCTGTTGCCTGAGGTAATTTCTGATACCCCGGATTTCACCAGCTTGGAAGTGGATTGAAGTTGATTAATAACTCTGGTGAGTTGCTCTACTGTGGAATTGGTATCGTCCTTTAACTGGTGGAACGATCCGTCGTAATCATGGGTGATGTATTCCCCGAGATTACCCTTTGCCACTGCTGACATTACACGGGTCATATCACCGATGAGCTTGTCATTTGCATCAAGCATTTGATTTACACCGTCAGCCAGCGTGCTAAAAAATCCGGTCATGGCTGTGGCGTTAATTCGACTACTCAAATCACCGGCACAGGCAGCGTCAATTACCTTTTGCACGTCTAGTTGGGCGTTCAGCTCAGCTGTTCGGTCAGTCCACTCCAGTACTGTACCGATACGCAGACCGGCATCATCGAAAACAGGGCTCAAAATAACCTCGAAAGTAAGCGCACCGTACTCCAGTTGTCGTTGAGATACTGATGTTAATGATTCGACTAATCCTTCGCCAGGCACAGAACCCTGAAACAATACAGATACCGGTTTGCCCAACATATCCTGGGCATTAAACTGTGGTAATACGCGCTGGATTTCCCCCTGAGCAGACTCGAATAATGGAAGCATCGACTCATTCATGTAAATAACATTGTGGTTTGTATCTGAAATCATTACGTTGCCTGCGACCGTGTCTAGGGCACGCTTGATTCTTCCGTTTTCCTTTAATGCCCTTTTGTCTGTCTGATTCCTGAATTGCAGGTTCTTCTGCATTTGTTGGGCTCTGGCGAATAACCCGGTTGCTGGTTTTCCGGTATCCAAATCCATATCAAGGTTGTCAGCAGCAATGGCCTCAACCACTCGGCTTAACACCATCGGGTCGGCGCCAAGCGTTTTAAGTATTCCTCTGAATATCAGAAACGAAAGAAGTAGAATTGCGGCCAGGATAATACCTGCTACTACCAGATTCGATACTACCTTTGTGGTGCTTTGTGCCAAAAACGACTGCGCCACGTGCCTTATATCAGCGGATAGCTGATCTTCGACCTCTTTTAGCTTATTTATTTTTTTAGTCTGCATTGAGAACCAGTAGGAAGGATCAACATCAAAACCCCCCACTGTTGACTTCGTTTTTGCAATTTTTCTCATTCTTTCAGTTTCGTCAATTGACGGGCCTGTCATCGTTGATTCGAAATGCCTGATATTGTTATCTGAAGCAGCGCTTTTGAAGACTGAAATATAAACATCCTGCACAACAACCAGCGCATCAAACTTGTTTTTCAGTTCTGGTGTGAATGAGTTTCTCGCAAATACATTGGCAAGAACTGCGCGCTCAATACCCGCTCTTTCTTTTGCCTGCAGAAACGCAGTGTAGGCACTACCAGCATTAGCGAGCGTACCTATTGTGCTGTGGTTTGAAATAAACGAAGCCATATCCAGAAAGTCGGTGTTTAAAGACGTATAGAAGCTGATTGCCTCACTGACATCGACCGACAGTTGATTAATTCTGGCCCGCATTTGTTCGAGTCTATCCAGAGAGTTAATTCTGTCCTGTAAACTGTTGGCGAATAATGCTCCGATATCTGTTGATAGAAATCCGGGTTTCATATTACCGGCAATAGTCTTCAGGTTTTCTACACGTGAGTCTGTAACAGAGTGCTGTGCGGGTAACTCGCTCGCAAACTTTTGGCCCTTACTGCCCAGGAAGCCTGCGGACATACCTCGTTCTTTTTGTAGTTCGTGGACAAGCGCGCTCATCGCAACTGAAGTTTCCGCAATATAAAGCAAGACAGCGGCTTCAGATCTGATGGATAGTTCTTGACGGATAGCGCTCTGTACAAAAAACAAGAGCCCAATAACTGGAATCAACGCCATCAGCGCTAACTTTCTGGCAATTGGCATTCGGTCCATGAATGTCATGAGGTGGGTAGTCCTTTGGATGGCAATGATGCGACCCGAGAAATGACTCCAGCCAACATGATCTAGGTAGATTCGGAACTTTCAGCTCTCGCATTAGCTGTAACGCGAGCCAGCAAGGCCTATCTCTTGTGTGGCAGTAGAAAGCTAAATTTGGTCAATTCCATAGGAATCAGGAGTGCAAGTGCAAACATGATTTTTCAATCAAAGCGACAGCAAACACTAATACCTGTTGATGGGTTACTGATGCTCGGGGGTATAAGTCAGCCTGGTTGAGCTTTCATTCCTGATGTCAGTACATCATTGATCTGAGAAACTCGAAATCAGTCAATACTGGTGCAAATATTGTGCAAATTGACGAGGTGTATTCCAACTAATTGCGTTTGAACAATATTTTTTGATTGTCTGGAAATAGCAGGCGATCCTCTCACATTCAGAGGGCCTGGGGGACTCTCTGGTGATTCTATGATCAAAATGCAGGTATTTGCTATCTTTTGGTAAAGCGCTGCAGCAACCTGCTATGCGGATCATTGTGGTATAGTCGAGCCGGCGGCGTCGCCGCCCAATTCGGTTTAATTGATTGGAGACCAGTATGTTAAAACTAAAGATAGCTGTTGCCGCCACAGCATTGCTCGCGCTCTCTGCCTGCGCATCGATTGGGAAGGTGGAGGAGCCTGTCGCAAGCTTTAGCGTTATTGATTGCTTTAATGCCGGGGGTACTGTTGTCAAGCCGGATGGATCACCGATGTGCAAACATAAGGACGAGTCCTTACAGCCGATTCAGTAATTCAAACGACCGTATCTATGTGTGTAGTGCGGGTGTGCAGTGCGGCTAACAAGGCTGCATCCTTCGATAGAAATCTTGTCCGTATAACAGCCCGCAATGAATACTAGTGATACCAGCTGCCGTCAGTGAAGTTCTGCGCTCTGGTCATAACGTTTATTTGCTCGGAAATCTCTGAGGTGAATACGTAGAGCACTATGGATGTAGAGCACTATTGATGTAGAGCACTATTGACGTAGAGCACTATGGATCTGATCAATCCATAGTGCTTTTTTGCAGGTAGACCCGGTTATTTGCCAGTTAAGCTCTGGTTCAAATCGCAGTTATTTAAATCTGCACAAGCGGTGAGGACAACTGTCCCGAATACACTTGGGTCGGAGTCCGCAACTTTACTTGCAAAAGGCTCGTTCCAGCCAAAGGTCGCATCTGCCGGACCACCGTTGTCATCTTCGTTCAGTTGTACTTCCAGACCAAACGGTTTACCTACCGTTATACCTGCTGACGCCAGGTTGATTTTAATTTCATAGACGACCCAGGCTCCGCTTGAGGCGCGTATTTCTTCGTCGGTGTCGAAAATGATGTCAAGGCCTGGTGCAGAGTTTGGTCCGGGTTCCGGGGTGCGAGATGAGTCGAGGTAGGCGACGGTGGTATGAAAGTCGTTTATGCCGTCGTAGCTGGTGCCTTTACTGTTGTCGCCGTCGATAAATATATCTACTGAATCATCGTCTCTGGGGTTGTCGGAGTCCAGGTACACCTGCGGGAATCCTGAAGAGCTGCCTTCGTTACGGGCCAGAACGTGGATATACAGATGAGTCATGTCATGAAGTATTAGCCAGTCGGCAGCTCTTGCTCCGTCGCGATAACCATTGCCGTTGTTGGTCAGCAGGTTTCGAGTAAGCAGCATGTCGGATTTTTCGTCTGACCAGCTGGCGCCAGCGGCGGTATTCCAGTCAACCGGATACGTGTTGGAAATGCCATCTATTGCCGGCGGCGTGTTGGAATAGGGTACCAGCAGGGTTATTTCTTCTACGTTGGTACTGCTCGCTAGTTCACAATAGTTGTTGCCGTCCCAACCGTAGATACCGGGGTAGCCTGCAGGTGCGTAGCGCGCATAGGGACCGCCACATTGACACTGACCTGAAAACAGCTCGTAGCTGATGTCGGTGCTGATTGCCGCGCAAAAGGAGGTGGCATTATTGTTATCGCTGACGTCGTCAGATATGCCTGATCCCGTGGTTCCGTCGCTGGTATTGCTTCCGCTGTTTTCTCCCGCGGCGTCCGTGTTGCCACCGCCGGTGGTGGCAGGACTGTCTTCACCTGTTGTTCCGGTTACCGGTGTAACCAAAGGTGTTGTGGATGCAGAGTTGCTGCTGCCACCGCATCCGGCGATCAGAGTGGCCCAGCATAATACTGTGGTGAGTCTTATTGCTAAAATGCGCATAGTAGCTCCATACTGATTGATTACTGCTGTCGAACATATCATAAGCATTAGGTTTGTGTCATGACGCATGCTGGCAAAAATTGGTGTAAATTCGCAACTTTCGGCTGGTTGGCTTCAGCGAAATGCCGGGGGCAGTTGTGCTCCTGTCCTGTCATCCGCGCTGTTGCCTGCCGATATACCCGCTGATTACCTGTCCTGATTAGCCGTGTCAGCATTCGCTTTTTTGCCGGTGTAAATGTCCGCGTTGTTAACGGTTAGCTAACTCGATGTGCAAATCGATGTGCAAATCGGTGAGCAACGCTCGGTGAGCGTTGTCGGTATGACTTAACAGGAGTGCGCTCAATTTTTTTACCAGTGTTAACACTTGCGGGGATGGATTGATGGCCGAATGACCGCAGTTATGCCTTTAGAAAAAATTCTATGGTTTCGACGTAAACGTTCATGCGGGGTTTATGCTCTGTAACCGATAATCAGTGAGCCTGTGTGCAGGCAGACCAGAGATTAACCCGTAGAGGAGTGACACTATGCGACTGACAGTAGTCCATGCAAAATTTAATTCGAGGTCAGTGCAGTCAGGGGTTGTAAACCCGTCAGCGGGTAGACCTGTGCCTTTAATGTTCGGCGTGGTCAGTCGATCGGTGGTAGTTGCGCTGTCGTTAGTTGCGCTGTTGCTCGGCAGTGGATGCACAATCCTGCCACGGCTTTCGGTCGGTGTTGATGCGATAG
>CALGNZ010000059.1 GCA_937957915.1 uncultured Granulosicoccaceae bacterium
CCAGTTGAAAATTATTGAATTAGAAACCTTTGTCGTTGCTCCGCGCTGGCTGTTTGTCAAAGTCAGTACTGATGACGGATTGTTCGGTTGGGGCGAGGCGGTTTTAGAAGGGCATGCCCGGACCATGGCGGCCAAAATAGAGGAGCTCGGTACTTTTTTGATTGGCAGAGATCCACTACGAATTGAAGACATCTGGCAGTCCATCTATCGCAACGGTTGTTATCGAGGCGGGCCTGTGCTGATGAGCGCTATCTCCGGTATCGACATCGCACTATGGGACATCAAAGGTAAGTACCACGATGCTCCTGTTCATGCGCTACTTGGAGGTCCGGTTCGAGACAAAGTACGCAGTTATCGGTGGATGGGGGGTGACCGGCCAACTGATCTGATTGACGGTGCCAGGCAGGTGATCGCGGATGGTTTTGATGCGGTGAAATTCAATGTCTGTAGTGAGTTACAGATCGTCGATAGTATGCGTAAAGTCGATGAGATTGTAACTCGCTTATCCGATCTGCGTTCAGCGGTTGGTAATGAAATAGATTTGGCGTTCGATTTTCACGGTCGCGTACATGCACCAATGGCCAAAGTGCTGCTTCGCGAGGTTGAGCACCTGCGGCCAATGTTTATTGAAGATGCGGTGGTGTCGGCGCAAGTTGAGGCGATGGCTGATCTGGCGAAGTACACATCTATACCTCTGGTCATTGGAGAGCGTTTGCATTCACGGTACGATTTCAAACGTGTCTTTGAATTGCGTGCCGCCAGTGTAATAAATCCGGATACCGCGCATGTTGGCGGTATTTCGGAGATGGTGCGTATCGGGCATATGGCCGAGGCTTATGATGTGGCACTGGCGCCACACTGTCCTCTCGGGCCAATTGCGCTCGCAGCCTGTCTGCAGGTTGATGCGGTTTGTTACAACGCGTTTATTCAAGAGCAGAGCATGGGCATTCATTATAATCAGGGGGCTGATCTGCTTGACTATGTGGTGGAAGAGAACGGATTTGAAATCGAACAGGGGTTTCTGAAAATTCCTCAGAGACCAGGCCTGGGTATCGAAGTGAACGAGGCTTTTGTACGGGAGCAGGCAAAGACGGGGCATGACTGGCGCGCACCGGTATGGCGTCACGAGGATGGTTCAATTGCAGAGTGGTAGCAAAATGTTACGAAGGGCTAAATTGCTTTGAAACAATTCACTCTAAACCAACGCTGCTACAGACATACACCTTAATCTATAATCAGCATAGTCGAGCGCATCTTATATGACAGACAACAATCTGTTTAACGGCATACATGCAGTGCTTTTTGCCTTGTTTCGTGAAGACGAGTCGATCGACCTGCCAGCCATGGCTAAACAGGCAGAGTACTGTATAGACGCCGGATGTCACGGGTTGACAATACTAGGCCTGGCAACGGAAGTGCAAAAATTATCGTTAGCTGAAAAGAAGCAGTTGATAGAATCGGTATCAGTTACCAATCAGAGCAGGGTTCCTTTTTCGGTGACAATATCCGGAAACTCTGTTGCCGAGCAGATTGAACTGTTGCGATGCGCAGAAGCCTACAAGGCGGACTGGTTGATACTGCAGCCACCGATGGTTGGTAACTTCAGCGCCGACGTGTATCTGCGTTTTTTCGAACAAGTCGCGAGTGCCACAGATTTGCCGGTAGCGATACAGAATGCTCCGCAGTATCTGGGCCGCTCGTTATCTGCCAGTGACCTTGAGTTGTTGCGTTCACGGTGTACAAATTTGCAGGCGGTTAAAAGTGAAGATACCGCGCTTGGTATAAAGCAAATGGTTGAAGTGACTAACGGCAGGCTGAATACCCTGGGTGGGCGGGGTGGTCTGGAACTGACAGATAGTCTGCGGGCTGGCTGTCATGGTTTTGTGCTGGCGCCCGATATTGTACCTGTCGCCATCAGAATATTTAACCTTTGGCAGCAGCAGCGATACCAGCAGGCCGAGACGCTTTATACGCAAATTGCGCCGGCAGTGACGTTTACCATGCAATCGCTGGAGAATTTTATCGCTTACGGTAAACGGATATATGCGATTCATACCAATGTCGAGGTTCATGACAGAGCGCCGTCTTTGCCCACAACTCCGTTTGGGCTCGAGCTTGCAGAGCGTTGGGCTTTGCATCTGGCTGATGTACTGGCGGAGGGAGATAAGTCAGGTACTGTCTAGCTGTCGTAAGCGGTGTGTAGTTCATTGATCCGGTGGCTTAAGGTTTACGAGAAGCGTTTAAAACATGTGGTTTGGGCCGTGATTTGGGTCGTGGTTTTAGTCCAGGCGAGGAGGGGCGCAGTATTCAGCCTGTTGGAAGCGGTTTGTCTCTGGTCTGCATATAGTGTGTTGCCAACAAACACATCGCACCCAGCAGTGCAACAAACTGTAGCCATTGCAGTTGCTCGGGAAGTGGAATGAGCAGAGGAATCGCGGTGCCGATCAGCAGTGCTCGTGTTGCGATCGAAAGCGGAGCTCTTGCATAGCCTGCCAATGACGCACTAATCATTAGCAATGCCACTAATACTGAAACCAGTGTCGTCACGATGCTGATAACATCGCCCTGCAGCAACAGTTGCGGATGATACACAAACAGAAATGGAACCAGATACGCACACCATCCAAGGCGCATTGCCTCAAATCCGGTGCGCATCTGCGGGGCATCGGCCAGGCCAGCAGCCGCAAATGCGGCGAGTGCGACTGGCGGGGTAATCATTGACAGCATACCAAAGTACAGTACAAATAAATGCGCCTGAATGGGTACCAGCCCCAGATCTATGAGTGGTGGTGCTGCCAGTGTAGCCAGTAGCAAATACACTCCGGTGGTGGGCAAGCCCATCCCCAATACAATGCAGACCAGCGCCGTGAGTAACAGCAAGCCAAACAAGCTGCTTTTTCCAAAGCTCAGCAACACAAAGCCGAGGCTAAATGATAAACCGGTATTAGATAACACACCGATAATCATACCGGCGATGGCTGTGACTAAAATGAGTGAGGCTACCGAGCGTCCGGTTGCGGCCAGATCACTGATAATTCGGCGGGGTGTCATCCATTGATCTTTATCTTTACGCAGGAATGAAAGCGTAATCAGTACTACCAGTGAATAGAATACCGATAGCTCCGGTGACAGGTTAAAACTGAACAGGGCGATGATTAAAACAGCGAAGGGTACCGGCAGTAACCAGCCTGATTTTAATACCGATGCGACAGAAGGTGCCTGCTCTAGAATGTCCGCCTGGCTGTCGTTTGGTTTGTCATTGATATTGGTTCGGTTGACTTCTGCGAATTGAATGTCGGTGCTTATTGCACGGCGTGCAAGAAAGTCAACTTGCAGAAACAACGCCAGGTAATAAAGAATGGCCGGTACAAGAGCGGCAATCAGTATTTCCTTGTAGGGTACCTGTAGAAACTCTGCCATTAAAAACGCGGCTGCCCCCATCACTGGCGGCATAAGTTGTCCGCCGGTTGATGCTACAGATTCGATCGCACCGGCCCGATAGGCTGGAACGCCGGATCTTTTCATCATCGGTATGGTGATGACTCCGGTTGACATGACGTTGGACACCGCCGAACCTGAAATTGATCCGAACAAGCTGGACGCTACAATTGCTACCTTGGCCGGGCTTCCGGGGCCGCGCCCGGCCAATGCCTGACTAAGGCCGGTAAAAAATGCGGTACCCCCTGTGGTTTGCAGAATACGACCAAACAGAATGAACATCACTACCACCAGGCAGGTAACAGACAACGGTAAGCCAAGCATCGCTGTGGTGTCAGTGCCTAGAAATCGGAGAAGGTCGGCAGGGCTGGATGCTCGAGCCTGCATTTTTCCGGGTATGAAATCACCGAAAACACCATAGGTGGCGAATGCTGCGAACACAATCAGCAAAGACCAGCCGACTGATCGTCTTAGCCCCTCCAGCACAAGAGGAATCACCACAATGGAGACAAGCAGTGTTTCCCCGGGGCGAAAAAAAGCTTCTTCAGACAATACAGGAATTCGTACCGCAAGATACAGCCCGACGATCAATGCGAGCATTGCAAAGATGCCCGACAGTGACTTGCGGTGCGGTGAATCGTCGGGGCTGATGGAGTCGATAAAAACCAGGGCTGTCGCCAATGCGAGAATGGCAGCCAGTATTTGTTCAGGAAATATCAGGTATCCCAAACGCTGAGGTAACGATAGCACCCAGACCATGCTGGCCAGTGGTATGAGCAACGACAGCCAGAAGCGGCTGCCGTTGATTATACGCTGATTGATGCGGGGTACTCTGTGTTAGCTTAAAAGCGTTGCTAGCGCTGCCAGATTCCTTTTTCGGTGTAAAACGCGACGGCGGCAGGATGAAACTCAACACCGACATCTTTGCCCATAGTTGCTGCGTCAAAGTTCTTCCAGAGCGGACTGCTATCCCTGAGTGCATCCGGGTTATCGTACATTGCCTTCACCACCTCGGTGACAATGTCATCTGCCACGTCTTTGTGTGCGAACAGCGCGTAGTCAAATCCGATGGCGTGTTTGCCGTCGCCCTCACCGGGTGTCTTACCATTGACTTCAATGACAACGCTGCCTGGCAAGTTGGCTGCTGTGGTTTCTTCGGTGTCTTTTCCAAGGTCGACAAAGCTGACGCCGCCGAGTGATGCATCAAAGTCAAAGGCGGGTTTCGACCCCACCGCAACAATGGCGCTGTCTATCTGGCCTTCTTTGAGCATCTTCCACATGGTTGGAAAGTTGGACGCCGGCACGCTGACGACATCATCATAGGTGAGGCCTGCCGCATCGAGGTAACTGCGATAGATATAGTCGCCGAGTGCCCGTTCCTTAAAACGTGGCAATTTCTTTCCCTTTAGATCAGCTGCAGTTGCAATGCCGGAATCAGTTGCTGCCAGCACGCCGGCTCTGAATGGAAATAGCGTGACGATCATGCGCAGGTCGGGGTTGGGTTTGCCCTCGGACATTCCGGTGCCGCCGACTGAATATCGGGTTTGTGGAACATTGGCGAGGCCGAGTTCAATCTTGCCACTGTTAACCAGTGGTATGTACTGTTGTGTGTTGGCCATAGCCTGCGGCCGAACCTGAACGCTGGAATTGGCAGATACGACATTCGCAATAGCGTTTGAAATCTGGGCGGTTGCACCACCTTTGGTCGTGCCGATGCCAACTGTTTGCGCATGGCCAATTGGTGTGAAGCCGATGACAGCAGCCGCCAGTGCCAGCGCGGGCAGACCTGGCACGGGTATGCGTTGCATGCAGGACGCGAGTGTTTTAAGCCGATCCATAGTATCCTCCGGTGGGCGAGACTGGTCACCTGCAAACACGATTCTGCAGTTTTTTACAACCTCTGAAACTTAACTATGTACGATTCGCAAAGACTGCGCAAGCAGCTGTGACTCCGGGGTACAAGAGTATTGTCAGCATCGGGCTTTCCTGTGGCAGTACCCTATGGTTGGTTTGATGGGACAGACGCAGTGTAACTGCTGCGCTCACGCCGGATGCCGTGTTCTCCCGGTCGGAGAATAGCCGGGTTGTCTAGGGGGCGGAGCAGCGTAACTTAACGCTGCGCTACGGTATTACAGGCTTAGTGCTTTGTTAATCAGTGCCTGCTTGTCCTTATACTGCGAGACATCAATTCCGCGCATGGCCAATTCATCGCTGAGCGCCTGTTCAGGCAATGCCTCGATCGCATCCGAGGTCATGTTCATGAAGTTTATTCGTCTAATCAGTCTGGGGTTGGTGTCACCAAAACCGAAACGATCCTCGAATTTGAAGTCTTCAGCGTACTTGCCTAAAAAGTGGGAGAGGAAGGTATTGATGGCTGGCCGAACCCGTGGGTCATCGGTGTAGTCGATGTTTGGGGCGTCCAGTGTTTCTCTCATTAGTTTCACCCAGCGTTCTGCACCCTTGTCGTTCATCAGCTGCATTGCGTTGTGAGTGTGGTGAAAGTTAAGCCTGAATTCTGCGCCATGGTACTGGTGGCCACCTCCCATCACATCTATCCACATCGACGACTGAGTGCCGACATGATGCTGCTCGCTGCCAACTCGCTCGAAAACCGAAGTAAACCATTTTTCGTCGCTGTAAACCCGTTGGTAGAACTGTTGCACAATAGCGATAATTCGTTTGGCACCCATTACTGAATACAGTTGCCAGAACTGTATCGGATATTTGGGATCGTCTGACGCGTTTAACGTTATGACTGGCTGCATGCGATGCGCGTTGGCGGGAAGCAGCTTTTTGTCGACGGCGCTATCGATGTATTTTGTGCGTATAGCATCTGTCATGTAGCCACTTTGTGGCGGGTAGGTTGGGTAGTTGAATTTGGCCATGTGGGGAAGTTTATGGGCGATAATAGAAAATGCGAGTGCGGTATGGCAGCGGCACGAATGCTCAGGGTGCTAATCGGTTTCGGGGCAATCGCCTGCCCGGCATCTATCTCTGGCCTGCGATGTGGTGTGAAATGGGGTTCACTGCACTTCCCAACCGTCTGGTCGGGTGCAATACGATGAACGGTGCACACTGAATCCGGTGTCAGTGTTGGCAAGGTTGGCAAATAGACCGTACTGAAGACGTCCGTGTCTGGTCGAGTCCTTGCGCAGCGCTGCTGTTTGTCGCATCGCGTTCTACGGTATTAACACAATCTTGCCGTATGCGCCTGGCTTCATCACTGCTCGATGACTTTCAGCGGCATCAGCCAGTGCCATTTCGGTGCCTATCACGGGATTCAGAGAACCATCAGCCAGGCCAGAAAGCAGATCCGCGGTTATTTTCTCCATCTCGGAGCGACTGCCGTTGAACAATGCCAGCCCGCGCACGTCAAGTTCCTTCATCATGGTCATTCGCGGGTTTATAGTGACTTCACCGCGATTGCCAATGATGATTATGCGACCATATTTGGCGATCAGTTCGAGGTCAGTTGCCAGATTCACATTGGCCAGCATCTCCAGAATCAGTTCCGGGCCGGCGCCATTAGTGAGTTCGCGTACCTGATCAATATATCCCTCTGTGGTGTGATCGACGGCGTGGTTAGCACCCTGATCCAGAATTAACTGCCGTCCTCGCTCAGTACCACCACTGCCTATAACCGTTAAACCTGCGCGCCTGGCCAGTTGAATAGCAGCAGTGCCTACGGCTCCACTGGCACCATGAATAAATACGGTTTCACCGGCAACTGCAGTGCCGCGTGCAAATAATCCATAGTGGGCTGTGGCATAAGGAACCCCCAGGGCGGCGCCGGCCGCAAACTCCACGTTGTCGGGCAGCACTACTACGTCTGCAGCCGGCCGTACAACTTGCTCGGCATAGCAGCCGGACATGTTAAATCCCATCACAGTGCCAACAAATACTCTGTCACCGGGCTTACAACTGGTAACGCCGGCACCCACCGCAGACACAACACCCGCAGCATCGCCACCTGGTGTGTAGGGCAAGTCGGGAACAATAGCGTACGCGCCACCCAGCATATAGGTGTCCGCCGGATTAACACCCGCCGCCTTGATGTCGATCAGAACTTCACCCGCGCCGGCGGCAGGTGCATCGATCTCGTCGAGCTGCAGGACCTCAGGGCCACCGAATTTATGAGCCTGAATCGCTTTCATTGAATTTTCTCCACGATACGTACCGTAATTTTAAGTTTGCCGCCGCAGGTAGCGCGGTCCTTGGAAGTGGTGATGTCAACCGTACAAGGTAACCGACGTTTCAAAACAGTCGTTGGCGCATGGTATTCGAATGAGACTGTTATTGCATGTGCGATTGTTGCCCGGCGTTACAGCCTAGTATGCGCAGTTGATATTGCCCTTTCTGGTGCGGCTGTGCAGTCAACTGCGATCTTGCAGGGAGGTCGTGTTTGCCATTCTGTCTTTGCAACATTAGTCTGAGTGAACATGAATGGAGAATTGGGATGACGCAATATGCTGGTCGCGAGGCTTTTCTGTCGATATTACTCGATGAAGGTATTGACTACCTGTTTGGCAATCCGGGTACCACTGAATTGCCAATTATGGCGGCGTTGCCAGAGTTGCCACAGCTACAATATGTGCTGGGCCTGCAGGAATCTATTGTTGTCGCGATGGCAGATGGCTATAGCCGGGCGTCAGGCAGACTGACCGCTTGTAACGTTCATGTGGCTCCGGGTCTGGGCAATGCCATGGGTGCTATTTACAACGCGCGATGGGTTGGGTCACCGGTAATCATCACAGCCGGTCAGCAGGAGCAGGGCCATGGTTTGACCGAGCCGCTGCTGTACGATCCGTTGCCGCCTCTGGCTGCGCCTCTAGTAAAGTGGTCGACCGAAGTGACGCGGCTGCAGGATCTGCCACGTATCCTGCGGCGTGCCGCGAAGATCGCTATGACGCCACCGACCGGTCCGGTATTTATCTCCATGCCCGGTGATATTCTCAACGCGACTGCCGAGCTCGATCTCGGTCGATCAACGCGTGTTGACGCCGTTGTGCGGCCATCCGACAGTGCCATCAATTCGCTGGCGAAGAAGTTGATAAAGGCGAAAAAGCTGGCGATTGTTGCAGGCCATGAGTTATCTACAACAGAAAGCCTTGATGAAGCTGCGGCACTGGCCAGTACACTTGGTGTCCCTGTTTATCAGCAAACCGTCATTCATGGGGCACATTTTTATTCCTTGCACGATTGTTATATAGGCAGTCTGTCGCGTGATCAAAAAAAGGTGCGTGGAATACTCGAGCAATTCGATACCGTTTTGTTTCTCGGGGCCGACGTGTTGCGTATGTCCGTCGATAGCGATATCGAGCCGCTGCCTGAGCATATTGAAGTATTGCAAATTGCCGAAAGAGCACACGAACTTGGCAAAAACTATGCGGCGGATATCGCCATCAATGCCCATCCTGGGGAAACCCTTCGTGCTTTGATTCCGGTTCTCGCGCAGATGGCGAATGCAAGTAATGTTACCGCCAGCATCGAAACAATCAAGAAAGACAACTGGACTGCTCGACGAGAGGTATTGCAGCAACAGTTAGATGGTTTTAAGTCTGCCAGCCCCATTCATGGGGACTACCTGATGCGACAGCTTGCAAAGGCACTGCCCGACAAAGCGGTTCTGGTTGATGAGGGCCTGACATCAAGCCGATACCTGACTGATCTTGTGCCATACCGAGACGCGAAATCCTATTTTGGTCTGGCCAGTGGTGGAATAGGGTTTGCAGTCGCCGGCGTGGTCGGTATGCAACTGGCGCAACCCGAGCGGCCTCACGTTGCCGTGATCGGGGACGGCAGTAGTCTGTATGGTATACAGGCGTTGTGGACGGCAGCACACCTCAGGTTGCCGATCACCTATGTAATTGCCAATAACCGGGGCTACAGGATACTGAAACAGCGGGTGCAGGCCTATCACGGCACGCAGGAATTTATCGGCATGGATTTTAATGATCCGTCGATTGATTTTGTGAAGCTCGCCGAGTCTATGGGAGTGACCGCAAAACGGATTGTTGATGTGAGCGAACTCGATAGTGTGTTGGCTGAGTCGATAGCATCCGACAAAACCACACTGATTGATGTCTGGATTGATAGCGCGTTATAGAAAAATTACTATTAACTGATTTGTAAGTGTGCGGGCTTCTGTTCTGACTTAAAGCGTTGCGCCGTATTTTGCGGGTGGGTGGTATTGATCATTTTATTATAGGTAGAGGTTGATATATGTACTGGAATCACTTCCGGGTTATAGTGTCGCTGTTATTAATTGGTAATATCCTTTCAACGATTGTCGTTTACCGGTCTGCTGGTGGTGACGATGGTTGGTGGCCGATGTTTTTTTTGCTGGCCCTGTTGTTATCGCTACTATATTCGGCGGTATTTTCGGCTTTTGCTAAGTGGAAAAAAATAGGTGTTTTTCCCGCATGCCATGTGCATATAGGCCTGGCTCTTGTATCGTTCGGGGTAACGGTTGCCTACTATAACCTGGGTGTGGATTGGTTGGCAGTCAATAGAGGAGCTGATCTATCCGGGCTTCAAAAAATCGTTCATTCAGATTCCACGGTTTATCTGGTGCACTTTGTCGCATTAGTGCTCGCTATGATTACAGGTTTTATTGGCGAGAAACGTCCGGTATCCAACGCAGATAAAATATAACCATTGTGCTTGTTTGAATTGTGCTTGTTTGAATTGGGCTTGTTTGTAGTGTGCTTTTTTGTACAGTGTTTAGTTGTATAGAGGAAAAGGTGTACTGACGGTTCAATGCCCCACCAGTGCTGTACAAGCTGCGATAGTCAATCGTTGCATTAAACGGTTAAAATCAACGATTAGAATTACCAAAACTGCCACTCGGTTGCAGTGAAGGCAATCGGTGCTCATTGCTCTCTCAGCAACTGAGTAAAGGCCGGCATTAACCATGGCCTTAAAGCGACAACAATACTCGATCCTCTGCGATGCTCCAGTGGCAGATCTGCATCATCACTATTGAGTTCGATGAACTTCGCAATGAGTTGTTCGATGCGTCGGATCAGTTCATCAGTCGACTTTGTGGATAGCATGCCAGTCCTGAATAGTCGAATTTCGCCTTCCCCATGAAAGCTGGCATCCAGAAAATCAGATTGTATGTTTTTTATAAAGAAGCTCTCAAGCGGCCCATCCTTTATCCAGTGGAAATTTTGATTGATCAGCAATTTGATGTGGTCGTTATCGCGGATGCTGATTAGTTTGAGTTTTTCCAGGGTTTTCAGATGTTGGCGGCACTCGCGTTCGGTAATCTGATAGCGGCTGATAATTTCCGCTGGCTTCCAGCTAGTCATTACCGAGACAGCCACGATTAACAATCGAATATCGGCGGTTAGCTGTTTTTCCTGTTCTTCGGTCAGTGACTCAATAAAGCTCGTGCGCTCGTGTGTAATGCGTACCAGATCTGCCAGTTCAATGCCGAGCAGGTCGTTACAGATTTTCACCAATCGCTCGATGTGAAAATCGTTCTTGGCGAACATTTGTTTTACTCTTGCGATTCCAAGGTCTAGTACGGCAGCGACGTCGTACTGTGTAATATTTTTCTCCTTCAGTAGCTGTTTCAGCGTCTTTACAAGGTTCGAGATTTCTGACATTTCGGGATCTCCTTACCGGCTTAATCGCAGTGAATTCAGTGTGTCAAAGACAAATGGTGCGCCTCGCTAGCGGCTAGAAGCGTTTGAGCCTGACGTCACATCTGATGTGTGTCAAATACCGCAAGTCACTCATAGCTGTACCAACAGGCTGTTATTACTATACCGGTTTTAATCATGGTTACCTTATCCTGTTTGTTGAGCAACCATTCAATTCAGGCGGACCGTAACCTGTGGCTGGAAATATTCTTTTTAGTATTCTGGTAATTACCGGCTTATTTTTGAGCGGTTGTTTGAGCGAACCCGAGGGCTTCACCTGCATTGACGGCAGTCCGCTCAGGCTCGTAGATGATCGTTGGTATTGTGAATCTGCCAATCCTGCTGTGCCAATTCCGGTAACCGACTCCCGATTCTATATCGATACTAATGTCGGGCTGGATAGTAACCCCGGATCAGCTGATCAGCGCTTGCATAGCGGTGCGGTAGAGACATTGCTTGTCAGCGGTGTAGCTGTGCCAGAGTTACTGCACTTTTGCATCAGGCCCTGAGTGATTCAGACATCAGTTGATTAAGACATCGGTTGAGTAATGCCAATGCGATCAGCGCGTAAATGGCGACTCGCAGTGTACGAGTCGCTGGTGTTTAGTGATTTAGCGCTGTATCTAAAAAACGCCGGCTGTGCAGCCTGGTAATCCGAGGTGCGCAGTTGTACTGGCGTATGTCGCCAGCTGCAAATAAGGGTCACTGGTCTGAAACGGAGCATTGTATGCATCGTTAAAGAATGCCGGGAAATTCAGTCGCTCCTGTTGATCCCAGTTTGTGCACAGAATGCCATCGGCTGCTTCCAGAGAGCGGCTAAAGCCACTTTCGCTGTTACTCAGGTCATACAGTGCGGATTCATCAGATGGTTGTGATCCGAGCAAGCGTGAAACACCCCGCGCAAAGCCGGATTCCCGCCCCTGGCGAGTGACATAAATAACTTTGTCGCAGCCCATGTTTTTCAACGCAAGTACCGGATGCAGGTCATTCCAGCCGCCGGCAGAGACACGACCGTCTGTCAGTTCAAGCGCTCGTGACAAGCCAGGTTCAGCAGGTGAATAGCGCAACGCCTCACGCCAGGTAGCACCCTGGTAGGATCTGAACCGTCTGCTTTTTTCGTCACGGTAGTCATTTTTGTTCTCGAGTATGGTTTGCAGATCGCGGCTGGCCCCGATATAGCCGAAGCGCACGTCATTGAAGCTATACTGTGGCGTAATGGGGGTCGCCTGTTTATAAGCCGCATAGGCATCCTTCCACAAGCTAACGGATTGTCCTTCGATAACAGAAGTGGGAATGAGTGTATGCATGAACTCACCTACCGGCTGGTTTAGCTGGGATGAGCGTGTTTTGCGCTGTAAGTATTGTGTCAGTGG
Source organism: uncultured Granulosicoccaceae bacterium (assembly GCA_937957915.1). Classification (GTDB taxonomy): domain Bacteria; phylum Pseudomonadota; class Gammaproteobacteria; order Granulosicoccales; family Granulosicoccaceae. The sequence goes on from CALGNZ010000059.1 coordinate 12,461, forward strand.
CGCCATAAAAAGGCTGCCACAGTTTCCGGCTTGTGTATTAGCGGCGGTAATATCGGTCCATGCCTTGCCCACGCTTTGATCAGAGCAGGCCGTTAGAAACTTATCCAGATCAGCTTCGACGTAAAAATCTGCGGCGCGCCCGATTTGCTCTGCAAGACCGTCGATATTTAGTAGCCCTGGTCGCACCAGGCTATTCGAGTCCGATGGGTCAAACGCCGCTGCTAACTGGATTCCCTTGTAAATATCAGCGGCGTGAAAATCTGCGTTGGGAGATTGTCGCAACAGTTGAAAAACCTCTGGGTTCACCAGCGATCGGAAGCGTTCGCTGTTAAGCAGCACCAATAGATTGCCTGATGCTTGTGGTGAGCCTGCTGCCAGTTCCTGTGCGTTGCCGCTTTGCTGAATTTCGTTCAATAGCGCCGCGTATGATTGAGCAGCCAGAAAGTCTTCACTGGCGGAGATAGTCTCTATGTAACCAAACATTGATTTCAGCAGCAGTGCTGCTCGTTCGCCTTTTTCGCTGGCGCTACAATGCTGGCATTGTACGGACGCATTTTTTTGCACGCTTTCCAGCAGCAGCGCAGTAAAAGCTGCGGAGCTGCCGCCAGCAACTCCTGAGAGCAAGCCGTGGTTCTCGACGATGCGCGCCAACGCGGCAAAATGGGCTGGTATGCGGTCTCCGTTGCCACGCAGTGCGGCGCACATGGTTGGACCTTCGCCATCGATATTGCGGATATCGCCGCTATCGCAATCCGGGTCGGGAAGCGGACAGTTGCTGTCACACACCTGATCGTTATATCGACCAAGGAATTCGCATTGATCGAAATCGTTTTGTGTCACACTTTGAAGTAAGCGCTCGCCGGTGCTGCCGCTGTCTCCGTCGCAGCCGGTGATCAGTAATGCGAAAATAAAGAGCAATGGCGCTATACGTCGGGAATACCTTTGTTTCACTGGAATCTCCTTTTACGCAAAATAGGTTCAACTTACCCGTGGCTGTCGGGCACTTTGATCTTATCGTTGCGACGGAAGGATCAGGTGTAGTATGGCTAGCCATCGGGTCTAGCGCTATTCCCTGTGGCTTAGTCTGGCGGTGTCACTGATGCACTTGCGGCCCGGAGAATGACCGGGCCGCCGCAGATAGGGCGTCGGCTTTGATCAGGCTGACGCTGTGCCAGTGTACTTTGCGACGGGTTGCCAGGCGATGGTTAGCAGTAATACAGGCCTCGATATTTACAGAAGCTAGACAAAATATTCCTGGGTGGCTTCAAATGCACTGCCTGCCATCGAATGTTGCTCGACGCTGATAACATCAACCAGCTTTTCTGTTTGCTTTATCAGCTGCATCAGCCGGTCCTCTTCATTGACCAGCAACCACATCCGGCTGAGTTTTTTATCGTCACGTACCGGTCGAACCATGACGCCTTCAAGATTATAAGCGCGACGAGCAAACAATCCGCACACATGGGACAATACGCCCGGGTGATTTTTTACGGTTAGCTTTAGTATCGCAGGGTTGGTGACGCTCATGTTGCCGCCTCCGGTGTTTCAGACACAATCATGTCTTTGTTGGCGCCGCCCGGGGCTACCATCGGGAAGACCATTTCAGTTTCTGCGATGGGTATATTTATCAGACACGGGCCGGGCTCGTTTAACGCCTGCTTAAGTGCCTCTCGCGGGTTTTCACACTCGGATAAATCGATTCCTGCCATGCCCATGGCAATGGCTGCTGCAGGGAAATCTGTGCGCTGCTCGAACTTTACTGCTGACAAATTCTTATTGTAGAACAGTGTTTGCTGCTGCCTGACCAGCCCAAGGTGGTTGTTGTTAAGAATGATGACCTTTAAATCGAGATTGTGTTCAGCGGCAGTGGCAAATTCCTGAATGTTCATCATCAGGCTGCCATCGCCGGAAAAACAAATGGTCTTTTGATTCGGCGCTGCTAACGCCATACCGATAGCGGCAGGCAATCCAAACCCCATGGTGCCCAAACCACCGGAGCTAATCCATTGTCGTGGACGCTCAAACGGATAGGCCTGCGCTACCCACATTTGATGCTGCCCGACATCGGTGGTTATATTGGCACTGCTGTCGACCAGTTCAGCTACAGCTGCAATAGCACCGTACGGTCTGAATATTTCGTCACTGCCGTCCAGTTGCAGCGGGTGATCGCTTTTCAGTTGCGCCACTCTCTGCTGCCATTGTTCATTGCTTTGCGGTTGCAGGCGACGGTTTGCTATTTCCAGAACATTGCCCACATCAGCCACGATTGATTGTACAGGCTGTAGTACCTTGCCAATTTCGCTGTTGTCTATGTCAACATGTATGAACTCGGCGTTTGGACAAAAAGCCGCCACTTTACCGGTAGCCCGGTCGTCAAATCTGACGCCAAGTCCGACCAGCAGATCACACTCTTCAAGTACCAGATTGGTAAAAGGGGCTCCATGCATACCGAGCATACCAAGTGACAGTGGATGATCTGACGGCAACACGCCGAGACCCATAAACGTTTGCACGGCGGGCACGTCCATTTGCTCTGCAAAATAACGCAGCAGTTCAGTGGCGTCGGCGTACACGATGCCGCCGCCTATCATCAAAACCGGTTGTTTTGCTGCTGTAATTCTCGACAGCATGTCGTCGACTTCGTGTTCGGTGACGACAGGGTCGGGCAGTCGAGCGCCAGGGGCTGGCATGCTGCCAAGTTCTATTTTTTCGTTTTGCACATCTTTGGGAATGTCTATGGATACCGGCCCAGGCCGGCCAGATAGCGCTAATTCAAATGCCGCCGGTATAACCTCGAGCAGCTCCTCTGCGGAGCGGACCAGATAGTTGTGTTTTGTTATTGGCAACATTAAGCCGAAAGTATCAATCTCCTGAAAGGCGTCAGTACCGATCATCGCCTGTGGCACCTGTCCGGTAATAGCGATCAGTGGAATCGAATCGAGGTGCGCATCGGCAACCGCAGTAATCAGGTTGGTCGCGCCCGGGCCGGAGCTCGCAAAGCAGACTTGTGCCTTGCCGGTTACCCGAGCCATACCTTGTGCGATAAAGCCCGCACCCTGCTCATGGCGTGCCAGCACATGTTTGATGTCAGACCCTGATAGCGCGTCGTACATTGGCAGGTTTGCACCGCCCGGCACGCCTGCAATGCAGGTGATGCCCTGTCGCTCGAGTAGTTCGATAAGCAGCTGAGCACCGGATAACTCCCGCGTTTCTGCAGTAGTCTTCGGGTCACCGTGCACCTCGCTTTGCGTCTGCTCATGAGCATGGCCGTGCTGGCTTTGTGCCGCTGTACTGTGTTTCGGTCTGGTCGCTAGTTCTGTCATGGGAGCTGATTTTCGGTTCGGGTTTCGTTAATTGTTGTAGGTAGATCGCCTTGCCAAAGGCAAAAAAAAACCCCTCGACTTTCGCCGAGGGGTTTTCAGATCAGGATTCTGTTAACCGCTACGGCATCGGGTGTCTGGCCACCGCCACCATCACCACACCGAGCACAACTTCCGCAGCAGCGACCACAACTGTTCCGTCATTACCGGATACAGTTTCAGCCGCAATATTGCCGAACGCATAAACGCGCTGCGCAGAAGCGCAGTATTCAGCAATGTACAGTTCTGAAGTGGTGGAGTTGAACATGTGTGGTCGAGACTTTGTCATTTCGCTTGGTCTTGAAATTACTATACCAACTTGCAGCAGGTCAACCCCTGTGCGTCAGTTAGGCGTTGAAATCTTACAGGCACGTGTCGATGATTTGTGACTGAGATGAACTTTCCGCTACTTGCGCGGGGGGGCGTATCCTACGAGCCATATTCCTGGTTCATGTCATTTTGCCTAAATCGCTATCCATTCGTGAGATGCAGTTTCTGCAGTACCTCGTTAAAACGACGGCAGAGGTCTTCAGCGGAATTGGCCGTGGCGGCGACGTAAAAATCCGGACGCAGGATAAAATACTGAGCATCAATTGAAGCCATCCATTCGCCATAGGTGCCCTCGATATCAATGACATCGCAAGTGGTACCTGCAGCGCCGATTTTTACCGTTCTACCATCCAGCTTTTGCAAGTCTGCGAGATTGGTTCTGGTGAGTGCGTCAGCTGGATCAGCGCCGTATCCGATAACCATCCAGCCTACGCCGACAGCCTGATCAAAGCGGTCGCGTTTGCCGTTGAACTCGACTACTCCCTGTGTCGATAACTCTCCTGCGGCCACCGTGTCTTCGCACCAGACGCCTGAGCCCAGGTGGACAAGATCGCCGGTTATCGGCTCATAGTTGCGAGCCGCCAGTTCGGCCTTCATGGACTGGTCGCGCCGGGCTGCCTCCTCGGGGTCGGAAATACAGATAATATTACCCAGTTCCTGACTGAAATCGATGTAGTGCCTGGCGTGATGGATTCTTTCGCTTACGTAGCTGTCGAGCACCACGTCGCTGAGCTTGCCTTCGACGACCGCGTTGAGTCGCCACGACAGAGCTACAGCGTCGCGAAAACCGGCGCACATCCCTTCGCCTGCGAATGGTGGCATCAAATGCGCCGCATCACCTGCAATAAGGCAGCGGCCGACACGCCACTGCTCGGCCCAGCGTGCCTGGAATCGGTACACTGCGCTGCGCTCGAGTGTGGCGTTGTCCGGATTAAGGCCCCATGGCTCGAGTAGTTGCCACGCGCTTTCTGGTTTTGCTATTTCTTGAGCTGATTCATCCGGTTTGACCATGAATTCCCAACGGCGCCGACCAGGTCCGCCAGGCACCAGTGTAGTCGGGCGTTTCGGGTCGCACAATTGCCACTGCGCGGGAGAAACCTTGTAGTCTCCATGTGGCACCATGTCGAGAATTAGCCAGTCGAAGAAATAGCCTTTATCTATTACCTTGATACCCAGCTGTTCCCTGACAAAACTGTTGGCACCGTCGCAGCCGATTACGTAATCGGCACGCAAACGTTGTTGTTTGCCATGGTCACCAACGAGTTCTGTTGTCTCCTGTAAACCTACCGTTACGCCATCTGGGTCTTCCTCAATTGAGGTGGCCTCCCAGCCACGAATCAGTTGAATAGAAGGTATTTCAGCGGCAATGCCATGCAGGCGCACTTCCAGTTCGGGTTGGTTAAACCAGTAGGTGACGCGCCAGCCCGACGGAGAGACGCTTTTCCAGTCAACCAGTTGCAGATCTTCAAGCTCGGCATTCTTCCAGTAGTAAAGCTCTTCGTGGTACTCGATGGCTGAGTCATTGTCTGAGTCAATGCCAAAGGTAGCGAGAATGCGTGCTACCTCATGGTCCATGGTGACAGCGCGCGGGCGATCATAAATCGTTGGCCAGCGCTCGATCAGGGTGACCCGCTTGCCCTCTTTGCCCAGCAATATAGCGAGTAGAGTACCAACCGGTCCTGCGCCAACAATGGCGACGTCGGCGTCTAGGGACATTGTTGCTCCTGATTAACTGATGGAATACAAATAAGGATTGCGGCATTCAACATTGCGGTGTGCTTACGCTAAAGCTGTGTGGAGAGCAGAGCAGGGAGCATAGCAAAAAACGGGTCCTGAATAGTCCGGGGTGTAATGTTGATATCTAATGCAAACCTCATGTGCGTGTATTCTGCTACACAGATCGAAGCTGCGGATCAGGGCTGCAGATCAGGGTTACCGTGCTGCAGGTCAGCGATCTCCGTTTTCAGGCGATTTACTGACCACTTTTGCACTTTTGGCCGAGGCGCCGATGCCTTACAAATATTCAGCAGCCCTACAAGTCGAGCCGGTAAATTTTGCCAGTGCTGCCATAGGGGCCAAAATTGTCGTTGGTCATTACCCAGACTGATCCGTCACTGTCGCGGACCAGCGCCACAATTCGAGTGTCGAGTTCGCCAATTTTTTTCATCTCCCATACCGACTCTGCCTCTTCTTTAGCCATAAACAACTGGCCGCTGGGTTGTCGAAAATCGCGACTCCAGTCGGCAACCAACAAATGGTCAGTGTAGTCGGGAACTATATCGCCGCGCATAATAACAGCACCAGTTACAGCGGTACCAACGCCTGCTATCTGTTGCGTGCTGCCGTCTTTATGCACGCTCATGTTCGGGTATTCAACGACCGGGTCGATAATCGGAAACTCGGCACTGATGTTGTCTGCATCGCTGCAGGTGTCGGGCGGGTTCAGGGTACGGGTTCGATCAAAGCAATGGCTGCCTTCTTTCAATGGCCAGCCGTAGTTGCCAGGCTGATCAACCCGGTATACCGCTTCCCAAAAAGTCTCGCCCACGGCTGTAATATAAAACCGGGGTGATCCATCGGTATCGAAGCTCATTCGATATGGGTTGCGAAATCCCCACGCGTAAATTTCGTGTTTAGCGAGGGTGTCGATCAGCGGGTTATCTTCCGGAATCGCATAACCGGGAAAGCCGTGATCAATGTCTATTCGCAATATTTTACCGAATAACGATTGTAGATCCTGCGCGGTAGAGTCCCACCTCAATAGATTCTCGGGAACATTGTAGGCGTCATTGAGCGTATCGGGGCCAATGCCGTGTATGCCGCCACCATCACCGAGCCCGATGTACAAATAGCCATCCGGGCCAAACGCAAGTGCGCCGCCGTTGTGTTTTCTGCTAGGCCAGTTCTGGCTAATGAGAATTCGCTCGCTGTCGGCATTGAGTTGATCTTTGTTGTCGGTGCTGATGGTGAATTCGGATACGATCCGGGTGTGGCTCCAGTTAGCGGGCGCGTCGGTGGCCAATGGTGCGGTATAGGTGACGAACAGTCTCCCGTTGGTTTTAAAGTCGGGATGAATGGCCATTCCTAACAGGCCACGTTCTTCGAAATCTTCACGCAGTGGCAGTAGTCGATTGGTGATATCGAGAAAGGGGGCTGCGATCAACTTGTCATCAGCGTCTAGTACTCTAATGACGCCGGATTGATCGAGTATCAGTCGTCTGCCGCTGTCGTCGGGTATAGTTGCTATATCAATTGGCGCCGTCAGATCGCTAACGACCAGCGTAGTTACCGGTGTAGCCGTGCTGCCTGTCACTGAATAAAAAAATATCAGACAACAGGCAATCGATTTTGTCAGGAGCTTTACCGCACGCATAGAGTTAGCCTTGAAGTCTTAGTGTCGGAGGAATCAGTTTAACATTGGTGTTCGACATCATGACAGTTGCCGGCACAATGAATTAATGGCGGTAAGGTAAAAACCTGCATTGCGGGCAAGAGCTTGTGTTACCTGGTGTAGCCGGGTGATTCAAGTTGTATTCTATAAGCCCGGTCAGTTATAAGAGCGCTGCTCCTGGCAGGTTAAAACAGCAGCTTCGCTTTTAGTTCCTTGTCGCGCTTGCACAGCTCGAAATCCCTTTCCGACAAGCGGCCATCTGGCGGGTTGGCAACTGTGAAGTGATTGTGATCGTCGCGGCCGCTGACAAGAGCTACCAGAGGTTTGTCTCCGGTTTTTTGCTTCATCGATGGTTTGATATAGCGTATCGCCATACCAATGCGTCGATCATCAGTGACGTTCGGGCCAGATGAGTGAAACAGATGGCCGTGATGCATGGATGCCTGGCCTGCATCGAGAGCAGCCGTGAAGGCATCGGCCTCGTTGACATCAACTGCTATTTCCTGCCCTCGGGAAAGCAGGTTGTTATCGTCAAAGGTATCGTTGTGAGGTACAATTTTTTTCTTGTGGCTACCCGGCACAAACTTCATGCAACCGCTTTCCACCGTGGCGGGAGACAATGCCACCCAGCAGGTTGTTTCCTCTGCGTCATCCAGTCCCCAGTATGTCAGGTCCTGATGCCATGAGACTATTTTCGTCGAGTTTGCTTCTTTAATGAACAGGCTGCCGCTCCAGACCATTAAATCGGCGCCAAGTATTGACGATGCGGCGGCAATCAGTGTGTCGTTTCTGGTTAGAGCGTCGAACGACGGGAGAAGTCGATCCGGATAGGACCGCAGCAATGCAAGCTTTTCCGGATCTTGGGCCAGTTCAGCCTCTGCGGCTTCAAGGTCATCGCGCAGTGTTTTTGCCTTGCTGGCACTGACCACGTCAATCGGCGCCACAAAACCATCTCGGTTGTAGGACTCTGCATAATGTTGCGTGGCGGTTGGTTGTGACTGAGCCAAAACGATATCCTCTGGATCTTGCGTTGTAAGGCAGATAATCTCAGGTTTTTAGTGCACATTCCACTGCTACCCAGGAGTCTGAGCGCCAGAACCACTGCTACCCAAAAGTCTGAGCGACTGAACCACTGCTACCCATTGCAAGCACAGGGAACGTGCCCTGCCGGTGCGTACTGACGCTGATTCTATGCATAGATGGATGATCGCTGGTAAGCCGACACCGGCGATGCGCACTGTAATAACCGGTCGACGACTGGACGCACGCATTCCGGTCAGGGGTGCTGGTTAGTAGTTCACCATAACAAAGCTCTGGACGCACGACACACTATGACTGAAACCGTTGGCTACCAGATTGCACAGGCATTGGCTGATGCTGGTGTGACCACCATTTTCGGCGTAATCTCCATTCACAACAGGGCATTGCCTGCCGCAATTGCAGAACAAAAACGGTTTCGCTTAGTGCCAGCACAAGGTGAGGCGGGAGCGATGGGGCGGGTGGATGCCCTTGCACAAGTATCGGGTCAGATCGGTGTCGACTTGACCTCAACAGGCAATGCGGCAGGCAATGCATAGTCATACGTGCTAACGGATTGTTTACCGAGCCGTTTCGTGGCCCTTCGGCGGGTTCTGCGGGTGTAGTCCCGCGTAACTGTTTATGAGAGTGAGTCGTTGTCGACTCCTGAGAAGACTATGAAACGTGTCGGTGTCATCGGTTACGGCGCTATTGCCAGAACGCTATTGGACATACTTGTCAAACAAGGCTGTGTGCCGGCTGATCAGGTCTCTATTCTGGTGCGTCCTGGTCGTGAAGCTGCAGCGCAAGCCAGTGCGATGGATATTCTCAGTGGCAATACACGGTCGATAGTGTGTTATTCGTCGATCGATGAGTTTTTATCCAGCGTCCCTGATTGTGTAGTGGAGTGCGCCGGCCACACTGCAGTTGCGGCGTATGTGGAACCTTGCCTGGCCACGGGTAAAGATGTCATCGTCGCAAGCGTTGGAGCTCTGGCAGATGAAAAACTATTTGCGCGTCTACGGTCAGTGGCAGGCAGTTCAGGCGCTCAGCTCACCTTGCCCAGCGGTGCTATCGGTGGTATCGATGCGCTGGCTGGAGCCAGACTTGCGGGAATTGATTCGGTGGTTTACACCGGGAAGAAACCGGCCAAAGCCTGGTCGGGTACTGCGGCTGAAACCGTTTTGGATCTGCAAAACCTGGATCTACAAAATCTGCAGCAAGCGACAGTGTTTTTCGAGGGTAGCGCGCGTGAAGCGGCTCTTGCTTACCCTAAAAATGCGAATGTCGCTGCGACGCTGGCTTTGGCCGGGGTCGGCATGGATCGAACCGTTGTCAGGCTGGTTGCCGATCCGTTTGCGGTAGCAAACATTCATGAGTACAGCGTTAAGTCGTCGTCAGTTGACTACACCGTATCTTTGTGTGGCAAGGCGTCGTCGGAGAATCCGAAAACGTCGCTAAGTACAGCCTATAGTCTGGCTCGGGCGGTAGTGAATCGCTCAAGCGCGATAGTCGTTTAATACCGTAGTTGCACTGTAGAACAGGTGCATTGCGCGTTCTGCCGGGGGCGCTGAGTACGATGTGCGGTTAGATTCTGTTGTTAGTTGCCCGAGTGTTCATCGTTAGGCTGTGATTCTGAACGTCTATGCATAGTGCCTGTTTGAACAGTCGCTATTATTGAAAAGCACTATTTTAAAAGCACTATTGGTGTCCAATGCCGGAAATTTGACCACATGCCCAAGTGCATTTACCATTGACTGGTCTAACATGGACTTGTAGTTCATATGTGAACGCTGAGCTGTCGCAGCGATTTTTAACCAGGATGAGCGGGATATCCAGGATTAGTTGCTATGGCTGAGTTGCGGATTGGAATTAGCGGTGCGGGAGTGGGTGGGCTTTGTGCTGCAATAGCGCTTCGTCAGTCAGGTCACCATGTTCGTGTTTTCGAGTGTGCTGGAGCCTTTGACCGGGTGGGGGCGGATGTCAATCTTACGCCCAACGCGGTGAAAGCCCTCGATAGCCTAGGTGTTGGAAAAATACTCAGGAAAATTGCCGCGCGACCAGAGTTTCGAATTAGCCGAGATGGTATCAGCGGCGAAGAAACTTCGCGGCTGCCGATGAGTAGAGCAGCAGAGGACAAATATGGAGCACCTCAGCTAACCGTACACCGTGCCGATTTGTTACAGGTGCTGGAGCAGCAACTCCCGGAAGAAATAATCCATTACGGGAACGCAGTAGCGTCTGTTGATGCTGAAGCCCAGTCAGCCAGTATCAGGCTGGCTAATGGCGCTGATGAGCCATTTGAACTGGTTATCGGGGCCGATGGAATTCACTCTGCGGTGCGCACGAGTCTGTGGGGAGACGATGCTCCTACATTTACCGGCATTGTGTCGTATCGTGCAGTTGTTCCGCGTGAAAAAATTAAAAATCACGCTGACATCGATTCTTTTACCAAGTGGTGGGGAGAGGTCAGCGAAAAGCAAATAGTAACTTTTCCGCTTACAGAAGGCCGAGAGATATTTGTATTCGCGACAACGCGCCAGGAGGGTTGGACAGAAGAGGGCTGGACACTGGATGGCGACATTGATGAGCTCCGCGTACACTACGCAAATTTTCACCCTGATGCGAGAGCGCTGCTCGATGCCTGCGACAGCATCACCAGATCTGCATTGCATATTCGTCAGCCGTTGAATCACTGGGCTAAAGGTCACGCCACCGTGCTGGGCGATGCCGCCCACCCAATGATGCCGTTTATGGCACAAGGTGCTGCTATGGCAATTGAAGATGCAGTTGTGTTGGCGCGCTCATTAGAGAACGTCAACAACAAGCATGTCGTCGCAGCACTGGCCAGGTATGAATCGGCACGTAAACCTCGGACAGCAGAAGTACAACGCAACTCCCTGGCAAATGACTGGCTAAAAAAGGCTGGTAACGCGGATTGGGTTTATAGCTACGATGCTCGCTCCGCCGAACTGAACTAACTCTGATCGGCCGCGCTTAGCCGCCGTGGTTAGTGCCGTGGTTAGTTGCCGTGGTTAGTAATAGTGACTTAAACCGGTTCGGGTAAAGCTGAGCAGCAAGGTATGAGGCTCAATTTGTTGAGCCTGTTTTGTACTCATGCACGCTTGCTCTTTCGTATGTTCCCGCTGTTACTTACTCTCAGGTATGTGTGCTCAGACAGGGTCCTGAAATGTTGCGCGATCGGTGGATCCGTACATGCGAAACAGCCAGGGTGGCCCGCTATTGCGTTCGCAAAGCACGTGTAATGATCGCGCGTTCACCATCTCAGATAGTTTGTTAAAGTATCAGTTCCCTTGTCTTCTACTGATTAATCCTATGACAAATGAATTCAATCTGTCTGGCCTGCGTGTGCTGGTAACAGCAGGTGCCAGTGGTATTGGTCGAGTAATCGCGGACACTTTTGCGACTCATGGTGCCCGGCTGCATATTTGTGATATCTCCGATGATGCGCTTAATCAGACCGCCGCCGCGCACCCGGACTGGGGAATCAGTCGATGCGATGTTGCCGATGAGCGGCAGGTATTTGAGTTGTTTCAAGCCGTAGAGCAAAACCTCGGTGGTCTGGATGTATTGATAAATAACGCGGGCATTGCCGGGCCGACCGGCGGGATCGACGAGCTTTCGAGCGCTGACTGGCAAAGTACGGTTGATATAAACCTTAACGGTCAATTTTACTGTGCGAGACTGGCGGTTCCATTGTTAAAACAATCTGACAATGCTTCCCTGATCTGCATTTCTTCAGTAGCCGGTCGGTTGGGCTATGCGTTTCGCACGCCGTACGCGGTCACCAAGTGGGCAATTGTCGGACTGGTGAAGAGTCTGGCAATAGAGCTTGGTCCGGATGGCATTCGCGCCAACGCCATATTGCCTGGTATCGTCGAAGGGCCGCGTATGGAGAAAGTTATTGCTGACCGTGCAGATGCGATTGGTATTCCCTATGCTGAAATGGAAAAAGAATACATCAATAAAATTTCAATGCGAAAGATGGTTTCTGCTCAGGATGTAGCTAATCAGGCGATGTTTCTCTGTTCGCCTCTTGGTGCCAGTATTTCCGGGCAGGCCATCAGTGTATGCGGCAATGTTGAGTATCTATAGGCACCCGGGCAATCCGACTTTTGGCGGCAGAGCAAAGCAGTAGAGCACAGTGGTTGGACGTCGCACTACAACATAGCGGTACAACATGGCGGTACAACTCAAGCGAAATGTTAGCGTGCAAAATCACCTGCAGTCGGCAGACAGTCGACTGCAGTGCTATTCGGCTAAATCAGGGAACACCTAATAGGTGGCTCTGCCACCTGACAAATCGAATACCGCGCCAGTGGTGAATGAGTTGTCTGGTGATACTGCCCATACAATCATGCGCGCTGCCTCGTGAACATCCAGAAAGCGGCCGCGAGGTATTTTGGATAGCATGTAGTTAATATGCTCTTCACTCATTTGATCAAAGATGCGTGTGCGAGCGGCGGCAGGCGTTACGCAGTTAACCGCAATGTCGAGATCTGCCAGTTCTTTGCCAAGAGATTTGGTGAGACCGATGACAGCGGCTTTAGACGCAGAGTAGGCAGACGCGTTTGGATTGCCTTCTTTACCCGCAACCGAGGCAATATTGAGTATTCGACCGTAGCCCTGTTTTTTCATTCCTGGCACGCAAACGCGATTGACAAGAAAGGTGCCGTTAAGGTTAACGTTAATAACCTTGTTCCACTCGTCGATATCGTATTCGTCAAGCGTTGTATTGGGCCCGGCTATACCGGCGCTGTTGACCAGTATATGAGGTATTCCCAACGCCTCGCAGGTTTGACTGTAAGCTGATTCGACCGATGCCCGATCAGTGATGTCGCAATTGATGGCCAGTGCGTTATCACCATAGGCGCTCATTGCTTTAGTATTCGTGGAGTCGAAGTCCCAGCTTGCTACGCGAACGCCTTTTTCAATCAGTTGTTCAACGACTGCCAATCCGATGCCTTGAGCACCACCGGTGACGACTGCGATTTGATTTTCCATATTAATTTCCAAAGTGACAGGCCTGATTTTTACCTGGGTTTTCCAGAGGGTGACAACAACGCAAAATTGTTCGATTCAGGTTGTATGCAACGGTTACGTCACTCCGTGTTATTGACAGTAATAACAACGGGTGAGTCTGTTACTGCACACAACCGTTGACGGTGTTACTGCACACAACCGTAGTGAGCAGATGACACCAGCCTGGTGTACTTGTCCATCACTGACCCGGGTTTGAGTGATGGTTTAACTGTAGTCTCTTGCGCGGAGTGTAGCCGTTTGGCGATTTCATCGTCGCTCAGTTCAACATCGAGTGATCGCGCAGCCGGGTTTATGATGATGGTATCGCCATTTTGCACTATACCGATAGCGCCGCCGTTTGCTGCTTCAGGACTGATATGGCCGATCAATATGCCATGCGATACGCCGGAGAATCGTCCATCGGTAATCAATGCGACATCTTTGCCCAAACCGCGGCCCTGTAGCTGTATGGTCAGATGAACCATCTCTGGCATTCCCGGCGCACCCACTGGCCCGACATGGCGAACGACGATAACATCGCCTGCAACAATGCTATCTGCACGGATCGCTGCCATTGCATCTGCCTCACTGTTGAAGACCTTTGCAGTGCCTCGAAATTCACCGTTTTGCAGAGTTTTGCCACCAAGCTTAAGCAGACAACTCTCGGTCGCCACATTGCCTTTAAGTACGGAAATGTGATTGTTGCTGGCCGCCAGTGGCTTGCGGACTGGGAATACAATGTCCTGAGCTGGTAATGAGTCGAGCGTTGCTACATGTTGCAGGTTCTCGGTCAGTGTTTTGCCCGTTACGGTTAGTACTTCACCGTGCAACAAGCCCTGATCAAGCAGTTCTTTCATCACCACGGGTACACCGCCGATCTGATGCAGGGAAACCATCGCATAGGGACCGTGTGGCTGAAGATTGGCAATTAGCGGGATTCGTTCACCAACAGATTGTATGTGCTCGATGGTCAATGGAACCTCTGCCTCGCGGGCAAGAGCCAGTACATGCAGAAACAGATTGGTTGATCCCCCCATCGCGTAGGCAACGGTAATAGCGTTCTCGAACGCTTCCATTGTCATAATATCGCGTGGCCGGATATTGTTGGTCAGCAGATTGAGCAGCGCATCAATACTGGCATTGGCCTGCAGAACCACATCATCGTGGATATCGCTTGAGGCATCGTAGTCAGCTGGATGTGACGCGCCTTTTGGCAGCATCATGCCTATTGCCTCTGCAATAGTGCTCATCGTATTGGCGGTAAACATTGCACCACAGGTGCCACTGCCGGGCATTACTGATTTTTCAAGCTGCGCCAGTTCATCTTTGCTGATAACGCCGGCTTCCTGTGCGGCACTGCCCTCGACGTAATCCAGTATTGTCAGATTTTTGCCCTTGCCAGCCCACTTACCAAAACTGACTTCACCAGGTGAACTGGTGCCAGGGTAGATCACCAGACCAGGAGCATTGGTGCGTGCCAGTGGCATCATTGCCGCCGCCCCTGTTTTGTCGCAGCCAGAAATCACCACCATCGCTTCTGCGTGGTGTGCGTAGTGGCCGGTTTCAAAGCAATCAGCCATCAGGTCACGTGAGACCAGGCTGTAGCCGGCATTTGCGGTTCCCTGAGTCAGGGCGTCCGACACGGCAGGCGCTCCTACCAGCAACCCCTGGCCACCACGTTTGTCGAGTGCCTCGATGAGTACATCAGCGATGCGTTTAACGCGATTGTTACAGCGGTGTGCGTTGGTATAAGGGCTGGCGACAGTGACGATGGGGGAGCGATTTTGTGCGGCAGCCGGATCGAATCCGGCTGCTCGTAACTCAACTTTGCGCAGGCCTTCATTGGTATTGTTCCAGTAGCTGCCGGTTTTATCTGTCAATTTGCGCCTCCGTTGTATGCTTGCTTTTACTAATACAGCATACCAACAACCATGACTCAATGGTGACAGATGAAATGATCTTAACGCCCTGGTTTAGGCGGCAGGTATGTTCAGCGAACGCGTCCCTGTCGCTACCTGGCGAGAGATTTTTTTACTTGTCGTTTCAACTCTGGCAATAGTTCTGCAGCGAACCACGGGTTGCGTTTGAGCCAGATATTATTGCGCGGGCTCGGATGTGGCAGCGGTATCAGGTTATCGGGGTACGACTCCCGGTTTTTGACGGTGGCGGTTAGTGTCGGCTGTCTGTCTGGCAGATGCCAGTTCAGGGCATATTGTCCGATCGTCAGCGTTAACTTTACATTCGGAAGTTGTGCCAGCAATGTGTTGCGCCAGGTGGACGCACACAATGGTATCGGTGGAAGATCACCAGAACGGCCTTTACCCGGGTAGCAAAATCCCATCGGCAATATAGCAACTTCTTTTTCATTGTAAAAAGTGTCTTTGTCAATATCCATCCACTCGCGCAAACGATCGCCACTGGGGTCATCGAACGGAATACCTGTTGTGTGGACCTTAGAGCCGGGCGCCTGGCCTGCGATCAATATTCGCGCTGATTGATTGATCTGAAGCACTGGCCGAGTGCCATGAGTGAGTTGCTCCGCACATAAAGTGCAAGACCTTACCGACCTGATCAGTTTTTTGAATTCTCGCTTTGCCATAAACGTAGCGCTGGTGTCATTTTCATTCACGTTCAACGAGTTCCGCTGGTTGTGTCTTTTGACGATACGGCAATCTGCGATATGACCCTATCGGGAAATAGGTAGATTGGGCTCGTGCAGGAAAGAATCATTGCCAGGTTTACGTCGCTTAAATTATGACCTCTTCTAAATCCTTTGCATGATCAGTCAGTATTTCATAGCCGTCTTCAGTGATGATAAAACTGTCGCCGACCTGTGCACGGAATGTATCCACAGAAACTGACCCGTCGACAGCCAGTACCATGCCCGGTTGCAAAACAGTTTTATCGCCGGTAACCAGTTGGGGCTTCTCCAAAAAGCTAAAGCCGGTGGCGCGCCCGCAACGAAACGGGTAATCGTATCCTGCCGTCTTTATCACTTGTGCATACTCTGCGTGAACACTTTCAGCGGTAACACCAGGGCGCATGGCCGCCAGTGCAGCTTTTTGACTGGACAATGCAACTTCGTATACACCTGCCTGTGATTCGTCTGCAATTTCGCCAATCCAGAATGTTCGGTCAAATCCGAGCTTGAAGCGGTGAAAGTTGGTCATTCCGCAAAAGCATAAAAACACGGGTTCTCCGTATTTCATTGTCCGAGTGCTGGCCCGGTGGTGTGTTTTAACGATGTCATTGCCAGAGGCCATTATTTGCAGAAAGTGTGTGTTCGGCGACATGGTTGTCGTGTCGTAGTGATGCGACAGTAGCTCTGCTGCCTTGCGTGTGCCGGCAGCTGAGGTTGCTATCGCTACTTCAAATTCTGCAACACCATCTGCTATAGCGGCGCGTCCGGCACTCATCATGGCATTGGCAACCTGGCCAGCATGGCGGGCAAGCTGTAGTTCATCGGGTGATTTGATCATGCGCATATCACACAAAATTGGTGTGGCGCTCTTAACTTTGGCGGGGTCGATCAGCGTGTCGAGGTAACGGCGGACTAAAGGAGGCATATGATCGGGCTCAATCGCAACGTTGCTCGCAGCGTTAATTACGCCTGGCAGTTCCTCTCGCCACTCGTGGCCCAGGCCGTCATTCCAGGCTGCGATTCGATCTACCTGTGCCATAACACGTGCAGACTCCTGATCAATGGTCGGGGTGATTAACAGGCTGCCGGCGTCTCTCGATACAATCAAAATGGTCGGTCGACCAAACTCCATGTGCAAATAGTCGAAGTAGCCAGTGAGATAGTAGACGTTGTCTTCGTCTGTAATCAGGGCAACGTCAATATTCGCCTCTGCAAGCTTTGACTGAAAACGAGACATACGTTGGTTGTACATAAAAGTGCTATCCAGGTATATGCAAAGTCTGTTGGGCTAGCGCAGGGCCATGGCCGATGGTTTTCATTATAACGCGTGCCGGCGGTGTTGATGTGTACACCTGCCGCTTCTCTGAATGCAAATGTCTCGTTTGAATCCAGTGCCAGCGCTCTGGGTACAGTTTGATGGACCGATTAGTGTCGGCGTTGTTTTAACGACAGGACGGTCGTATCATGTGTTCCTGGCCGGTGCCTGGTCGAAGAATCTCTGAAGACGCAATAGTCAGGTATTGAGTTGCCGATTGTTATGTTTGCCTATAGATCGATTCAGCCTTTTTGAATGTGTTGCTTCGCTAACGAACCCTGATATACGAGTCGTGTGCATTAGTCACAAGCATGAAAAATAGAAGACAATACACCTGGCCAGACAATCACTGGAGCTGGCCAGTCGCCCTGACACATCAGCATGGCGTCAGAGCAGGCAATTTCGTATTTACCGGTGGTCAGGCAGATCTGGATAAACAGGGCAGGGTACAGCACCCGCACGATTTGCAGCGGCAGGTCGAGAGTGTTACAAGCTACATGCTGGCGGTTTTACATGATCTTGATGCGGACGCCAACGATCTGGTCAGGCTGGTCGTATACTTTGTTGGCGACGGAGAAACCGAGGCTGCAATTCTCGATCAGATCAGCAGAATTATCGGACCTGATGCCAGTCCGGTAGTCAACACCATACCTGTACCGCAATTGTGTTACCCCGGTATGGTGATCGAACTGGAAGGCGTTGCAATGTGTAGTGTTGGTGATGCTGCGGGTGATCATAAGCATGATTATGCTCTTCCGTGCGTTCGAGAGCGCAGTCGAGAGCACGTTCGGCTAGATACATTGCCAAGGCTGCACAACGGATACTCTCACGTTGTGTTATGCGACGACGCTATATTTGTCAGTGATATGTCTGCCATTCAGCCTGATGGAACCATGGCAGCCCCGGGTGATGTCATTGGTCAATCAAGAATAATGATGGATCAACTGGGTATTGCACTGAATGCCGTCAATGCTGATTACGCCGATATTCTAAAGCTCAATGTATTTTATGTGGGAGATGGCACCGCTGAAAACTGGGAGCAACCTGCATTAATTCGACAGTCTTATTTTAGTGATCCCGGGCCTGCTGCTACGGGAATTACACTACCCGAGTTTGCGACCCCGGGCCTGATGACAAAAATCGCGGTTACCGCGATGC
>CALGNZ010000060.1 GCA_937957915.1 uncultured Granulosicoccaceae bacterium
GCCGGATATATGGAAGCAGACCAATCTTTTTTCATTTAGGGCTTGCGACAACGGGAGCGTCCATATATGGATAAGCTTGCGCATCCACCGATTGTAGCAAGACGACTGTTGTGATCAACTTGAAGTGTTCAATAATACCAGCCGTCCCGGCACGCAGGAGTTATCAAATGCAGTTGCTGGTTGTGACGGGTATCCACGTGAGTCTTTAAAGGCAAAGCCAGGATAGCGATGCATAGAATGAGCTGTTGGTGGATGCGCAGGCTTATCCACCCTACGTTGCTTGAGAGGCGAGGTGTGAAATAAGTGTGGATTTAAGTATGGGAATTTACGCGCCGAATTGGCATTTCAATTTATTGTTTGGCTTTGTGTAGGGTGGATAAGCTTGCGCATCCACCAAGAGAATCCATAGATTCATGTGCGGTTGCAAATGATCGATTGTCATTGCGGTGTGATGTCGGTGGTTCGGTTGGCAATTGCACGGTGGATGCGCAGGCTTAGCCACCGTACCGTAACTACGCGGTCTTGCGTTAGTACAAACTAAAATACTCGGCTTGTTCCCACTCTGATACTGCAAGGTGATAGCGGTCCCATTCGGAACGTCGTATGCGGCTTAGGTAGTCGACAAAGACATCACCAAGTTCTGCGCGCAGGAAAGCAGACTGCTCGAAGTGCTGTATGGCGCTGAGCAGGCTGTCTGGCAGAGTGACCGCATCGCTGGCGTAAGGGGTCTCCACTGCTGCAGGTGCGGTTAGTTTGCGATTGACGCCATCGAGGCCTGATAGTATCTGGCTGGCAAAGTAGTAGTACGGATTGGCGGTAGGTTCGGCAACCCGATTTTCAATGCGTGATGCCTGATCACCAGGTGCGGTTAACGCACGAATCATGGCGCCACGGTTATCACGGCCCCACTGAATGCGATCAGGTGCCAGTTGATGTGGGCGATAACGTTTATAGCCATTTACTGTTGGTGTAGTCAGCAGGCAGCAGTCAGCGGCATGTTCCAGTAAGCCGGCAATCCAGCCACTGGCGATGTCGGTCAGTTCATGGTTTGAAGATGGCACCATCAGATTGTTGCCAGTGTTTATATCAAGTATCGACTGATGCAGATGCCAGCCACTGGCGGCGATATTTTCAATGTTGGGTTTGCACATAAACGTGGCATGTAAGCCCTGACCGGCACAGACCTCTTTAACCATTGTGCGGAACATCATCATGTTATCAGCGTGTGTCATTGGATCAGCAGGATCAAAAGTAAACTCAAGCTGACCGGGGCCCATCTCGACCTCCATTGAACGTATAGGCAGTCCAAGTGACTGGCAGTGTCGTCGCAACTCGTCGGTAATTGATTCAAGCTCGCTATAGCGTGTTTCGGTTAAAAACTGATAGCCTTGTGCCAGGTATTGTGTCTCTGGTGGCTGACCAGGCATTGTGCTGCCAGCCGGGTCGAGTCGTGGGTCGGTAATCTGTAATACGTGAAATTCAACTTCGAGCCCGGTAAGCATTTTGTACCCGCCGCCGGCGAGTTTATCGATGGCGTTTTGCAATACACACCTTGGTGCGAAAGGAATAGGCGCTCCTGACTTGAAGTAGGGGTCGCAAAATATCCATGCCGAGTGGGGTGACCACGGTAGTACCCGGAATGTTGCCGGGTCAGGCACTAACAGGATGTCTCCGGCGCCTCCCATGCCGCCTGCTATACCCGGGTCTGCAGACCAAACCGGAAATACCGTTTTATGTGCGGTATCTTTTAGCAGTAACGTTGATGGTGCGGCAATGCCTTGTTCAAACACTGAGGTGAGTGCGCTTGCCACAAGTGTCTTTCCTCGCAGCACACCGTGTTGATCGGCGAACAGCACTCGTACCGTTTCAAGCTTGCTATCAACCAGGCTTGTCAGCAGCTCGGCAGATGCACTAAGGGCACTTTCATTGAGCAGGCCACGTTGCGCAAGCGCGCCGTTGGCCAGTTGTGTACGTAAGCCTGTCATGCGGATCTCAGTGTTGGTGCGCGTGCAGTCGCCTGTAAGCATTCAGTGACTGAGCCGCGACCTTTCATGCTCTGTGTTACTGGTTTTTGATTGCAGCGGCAGCTTCAATGTCATCGGCTGGAATGCTGGCATCCCAGTCGCGACAATTTGCCCGCCGTTCTTTATCGCTGTCAGTTGACGCTTGCTGCCAGTGGCTGTTGTTGGCAATTGTGTCGTTTGAAACAGGACCAAAAATATGGTCGCTGCCGTTCATCATTGGTAATTCACTGCTGTTGCTATCATTAAGATTTTTGATAGCAGCGCGAAGCATGCGACGATACCTGATGATAGCGACATCGGTCGAGCCAAGGTGTTCTTTAGTCCGATCAGCAATGCGCCCCGGGCTTTCAACAGCCCACTGATCGTGCACGTTGATATCGAGCCCCATGCCAGTATAAGTAGTCTGTTGCTGTTCCTGCGGGTCAAAACCATAGTAATTTGAGCGATTTTTTATGGGAGCGTAGTCAGGCAGGCGATGCTCTTTCAGTCGTTGCTCGCGCATCAGTTTTTTATCGACCGGTTTGTCGAAGCTCGTAAACATGGAGTACCAGTAGCAGTTTTCATCGTCAACAGGTACATGCCACTGTGTGATGATCATCTCTCGCGACATCGGAATACTGATTGCCTCGGGAAAGATTTGATTGGTTATGCGAACATGGGTTTTGCCGTTTTCTAAATGGCGCAAGGCTATTATGCGCATGCCGTAGTCCGTTTCCTCAACGGATATTTCGGGCCGCGGATATTCGCGCAGTAGTTGCGTCATTGGCATGTTGGTATCTGCGGCTTTGTCACGAAACTGTTTGCCGTAAGAATCCTGTGGGTCTTCGTCTTCAAGAAAACGATGCAAAAAAGAGGCGTGTGCCGGATCAATGCCCACTTCCATTGCCTGTAACCAGTTGCATTCCCATAGCCCCTTGAAGGCGAACACATGGGTCTCCGGCGCTCGGAAGCAATCGAAATTTGGAAAAGCGGGTGGCTCGCCTGGCCCCATATACGCGAATATAATTCCGTTTTTCTCCACCACGGGGTACGAGGTTGTCGTGATGCGCTCGTGCATGGTAGAGCCTTGTGGTTCACCCGGTTGCTCAACGCACTGACCATCGCGGTTAAAGTGCCAGCCGTGGAACGGGCAGCGCAGGCCGTTGTCTTCCAGCCTGCCATAGCACAGGTCAGCACCTCGGTGCGGGCAGGCTCTGTCTATCAGCCCCAGTTTGCCATCGCTGTCGCGGAACAACACCAGACGCTCGCCCAGCAATGTAACAGGCACCACCGGTCTTGTGCCCTGCAGTTCGTCGCTGAGTGCGGCCGGCTGCCAATAGTGGCGCATAACGCTTCCTGCCTCGGTGCCCGGACCTGTCAGGGTCAGTGTGTCATTGAGTTTCTGACTGATCATCGTAAGTTCCGTGGAGGTAAGGTTGTGTCTGGCGCTGGATTCGACGGCGCAAAATCATGGATGGCCGGCTGTCGTACACAGGGGTTTGATAATAAACCATGCGGGGCGCCTTATGTGTGCCGCAGGGATTGAGTTAATCACAAAATCCGGACGCTGATCGGTCAGGCAGGCCGCTGCAAGTAGAGCTCCTTGCCCGGGTGCCTTCATTCGGGAGCCTGCATTCAGGAGCGTGTATTGTTGAAAAGACCCAGAACGAAGCAAAAAGCCCTCCGCGATCAGATGCAGGGTGTCGGTGACGCGAATCGCACCAGTCCCAGGGTGCCTGCGGCATTTTGAGATTGACCGCTGAAAGGGGCCGCGCAAACAGCTAATCCTGGCTGACAGCGCTCCGTGCGCCGTCCATGCCGCGCTGACCCACCTCCTCGATCAATTTCAAAGTTGATTAAGTGCGGGTGGATCTAGATCAAAAGCAAAGGCTATGCGCCTGAAAGGATCGTATCTGTATTCGTAAAAGGAGGGCCCTCGCTATGGCAC
>CALGNZ010000061.1 GCA_937957915.1 uncultured Granulosicoccaceae bacterium
GGTAACTCCTCTTCTCACGGCCAAAGTCAGCACAACGGGGGCCAGGCCGGAACAATGGCGATGATGTCCGATGCAGAACAAGGTCTGCGTGATTCGGCTTCGACCAGAGATACCGCTCTGGCAGATGGTGGTGAAGACGGAGATGAAACCAATAAACTGGCCACTGATGACCCGCAATTGCAGGCGGATGGTTCACCTGCGCCTAACAACCCGAGACCAGTGCGTGGCCTGGTAGACGCGTACGCTTAACAGATATCACGGATTCGATAAATGAAAAACATAATATTTATAGCAGTTGGCGCCATACTGATTATCGGTATCTCTGTTGGTGCATCGGTATTTATAACTGGTGCGATGAGTGAACCCCCGGTGGCAGCGGCAATGGAAGAGGGTGTTGTTGAGGAAATAGATTCAGATGATATCTACTACTACTCAGTGCAACCTGAGTTCGTTATCAACTATGGAAAAAATGCGCGCCCAAGAGTGTTGATGGTGGAAATGTCAGTTGCCTCTGATCAGGAGTCAACCGGTGATGTACTGGATAGACATGGGCCAGAACTCAGAAACAATATCTTGATGTTGCTGGCAGAACAAAAAGGTGCGGGCCTGGAAACGTCGGATGGAAAAAACGCACTGCGCGAAGACTTGAAGGCTTCCATTGAGTCACTGCTGGTGCGACATGGCAATGACGCAAAAATTACCGACGTTTTCCTTACACGTTTTGTCACACAATAGAGATTCGCAGTAGCGATAACAGGTTATGGCAGACGAAACAGACAACGACAATGCAGACTCGGAAGCGATTCCCGATGATGTCGAGGCCAGTGCCGATGGTAATGGCGAGGCTGGTGATGATGCAAAAAATGACTCGGAAGCGGGTGATGACAGTGGTGAATCGTCAGGCAGTGAATCAGAACTTGCGGAAGATAACACAGAGATCGCAAGTAACGTTATTCCGATCGATGTTTTCGAGCCACTGGGCAGATATCAGTCTTATCTGAAAGTTCTGAGTACTTGTGTCACCGAGTTGGCAGATGAGGCTGCGTCTTCCATCGGCAGCTATTTACGCAGACCGGTCAAATTGTCCATGGGTGAAATACGGGTTATCGGGCAAGCCAATTGTCAGCCCGAAAATAGTTTACTTAATGGCAGACGGACTTTTTACCATGCAGAAAATCCGGATGGCTATTTCTATGTGGGCCTGTCCGATGAGATGGTTGCCTATCTTGTTGAGCTTTTCTACGGTGGTGCTGTAGAGACTCTGAGTACTAAAGCGGCATCCCCGGGTTGTCTGTCTGAAACGCGTATGCGAAAGACCATTGCTGAGTACTTCAGCCAGGCGCTTTCAAAGCAACTCGCAGGACAGAACAAAACACTGAATGAGCCCGATACCGGAAAGGCACGGGTGACAGCGGTTGGTGAGCAGGAGCTGATCAAGCAGCAATATAGTCGCTCTATGTTGGCTGTAATGATGACGTTGGAGTCAGATGGACTGAAATGTGAATTGGAAACAGGATTCTGTATTAAGTTATTGGAAAACGTGTTAGGTGTGTCATTTTCCAGTAGTGAACCAGTCGCTATTTCTGACGCACGATGGAGCAACGAGTTGCGTAAATCGGTAGCAGATTGTGACCTGGAGTTACGTTGCACTATGGCTGAACTGCCTGTGCGACTGGGTGATGTTCAAAAGTTTAAAGTTGGTGATTTTATACCGCTTGCGGACCTTGACTCGGTAATGTTTTCGATCAATAGGCGCAAGCTTTTCCAGGGACAATTTGGAGTTGTTGATGAAAAACCGTCTGCAAGTTTCAAGCGTTGGATCTAGAGTGCGAAAGTACGACAATCCCCTGGGATCTCGTCTGATTAACGGATATCAGTAATGGGTCAAGAGGCAGAAAAAGAAGAGTCTATGAACTCTGAACCATCAGCAGAGGCTGCTGTCGATGCAGCTAATGATGCAACGGCGGGGACGAGTGCAGACGGCCAGGACGCGGTATCAGCGTTACAGGCAAGTGGCACGCTGGATATGATAATGGATATCCCGGTGACCTTGTCGATGGAACTGGGCCGAACCAAAATCAGTATCAAAGAGTTGTTGGAGATGAAAGCCGGATCGGTAATCGAGCTTCAGCGAACAGCCAGTGAGCCCATGGAGATACATGTTAACGGTACGCTGGTAGCAATGGGTGAGGCTGTGACCGTCGGTGACAAATACGGCGTTCGCCTTACCAGTGTGGTTAGTGCGTCAGAACGGTTGGAAAAATCAACCAGCTAAACGACTCAAGAACGAAAGATGATGGGCTATAGAGAGGCACCGCCGGTAATTTAAAGCGGCAATCAATCAGACAATATTTTTATAAACTCAGGGAAGGTATTTGTGTTTGCTACGGAATCAGCGCCAGGTCTCGCTATATCGGGCATCACCGGTGGGTATTTACTAAAACTAATTATTGCACTCGGCAGTGTGTTACTCGTCTTTGTGGTACTGGCACTGCTAACAAAGAAATTTCATCGCTACGGTCAGTCTCAACACCGGGACCTGGCAGTGCTAAGCAGCATGTCAGTTGGCACCAGAGAGCGATTGATGGTAGTGCAGGTTGGCGATGCCCAGCTGCTATTGGGCGTTACACCATCACGTATTGATAAGCTGTTCGTTCTTGAAACCCCGTTGCAGACTACTTCAAAAGTTAGGACAGGGTCTATGGCTTCTAACAGCATATCTGTGGAACCACAGGTTGATCCAGCGCCGAATTCAGCTGCAAACCCCTCTTCAGATTTCCGTCATAAACTGAATCAGTTTATCGGCAAGTCCGGACCGACCACATGAGGGCCTTTTTGCTGTTTTTCATTTTACTGTTCATGCCTGCGCTGGGTATAGCTCAGGATGGCGGCCTGACCGCCTTTTCAATCACTAATGATACTAACGGCACGCAGACCTGGAGTCTAAAGCTTCAGGCGCTGTTTTTAATGACAGCGTTAACGTTGTTGCCGGCATTTTTGTTGATGATGACGTCGTTTACCAGAGTGGTTATTGTGCTTGGTATTTTACGTACCGCAATTGGTACCGCTCAAACTCCGTCTAATCAGATATTAATTGGCCTCGCTCTCTTTTTGACTCTGTTCATTATGGAGCCTGTTATCGATCCGGTCTGGCATAAAGCCGTTAAACCCTATATGAGTGAGCAGATCAGTGCAGAGCAGGCGCTGTCAAACGCGGCTGAACCGTTCAGACGGTTCATGTTAAACCAGACACGAGACAGTGATCTTCAGCTTTTCCTGAACATGAGTGGCAAGGATCACCTCAATAATGCAGGAGAAGTGTCATTCTTTGTCTTAATGCCTGCATTCGTGACCAGTGAACTTAAAACGGCGTTTCAGATAGGGTTTTTACTGTTTATACCGTTCCTCATTATCGACCTTGTCGTCGCAAGTGTCTTAATGTCGATGGGTATGATGATGCTGTCACCTCTCATTATCTCTCTGCCGTTCAAAATTATGTTGTTTGTACTGGTGGATGGCTGGGCACTGGTGATGGGAAGTCTGGCCGGAAGTTTTTATCATGGATAGGGATCACTGTAATGACACCAGAGACTGTACTGTCGATAGGACACAATGCGTTATTAACCACAGTGTTACTGGCTGCACCGCTTTTGCTTTCTGCTCTCATTGTAGGGCTGATTATTGGTATGTTTCAGGCTGCCACCCAGATAAACGAAATGACCTTAAGTTTTATCCCCAAACTTGGCGTTCTCGTATTAATGCTTTTTCTCACGGGGCCGTGGTTACTCACTACAATGATCGAGTACACACAGAATTTGATCATGGTGGTGGTGCCGGAGACACTGAACAACTAGCAACATGATTCTGTCGCCCACTAGTGTTCGATCATGACATTCGGGATGGAACATCTGGCAGACCTGGTCGCCAGATTCTACTGGCCTCTGGTCCGTGTGGCAGCGCTTTTTTCAATCGCGCCGGTGATTGGAAGTCCGATGATACCCGTACGCATCAGAGTTATAGCGGCCAGTCTTGTGACCATGGCAATTTTGGCCTTCACTGGTGATGTGCCGAATGTAGATCCGCTCTCTCTCGAAGGGGTGCTGGTAACTGCCAAAGAGTTATTGGTGGGTCTGTCTATGGGGCTGTTGCTTTTATTTGTATTTGGTGTGTTCACAATGGCGGGTGAAAGTATCGCCGGTACTATGGGGCTTAGTTTTGCACTGATGTCTGATCCGCATTCAGGCGTTCAGGTGCCGGTATTAAGTCAATTTTTTAATGTTATGGCAACGTTGATGTTTCTTGCGTTGAACGGGCATCATGCTTTGTTTGAAATGTTGGTGCGAAGCTTTGAAGTGTTGCCAGTTGGAGCCGGTCTCGGGCCTGCCAGCTATCAGGAAATAGCGCTGGCGGGTGGAATTATTTTTAAAGGCGCTGTGATGGTAGCGCTACCCGCTCTAATTACGATGTTGAGTTTGAACCTTGTGATGGGGGTAATGACTCGTTCCGCTCCACAGTTGAATATATTCTCTGTTGGCTTTCCTATCACCATGTTTATAGGGTTTTTGGTGATATTGGTAACGCTGCCTGGTTTTGTGTCTGCAATTGAGAATCTGCTGGAACATGCCTTTTCGCGAATGATAACTGTCTTTGAGATGGCCGCGTCCAGATGAGTGAGGAAGACACAGGCCAAAGCAAAAGCGAACAACCGACGGCAAAAAAGCAGGCTGACTCGAGAAAGAAAGGTCAGGTTGCCCGATCAAAAGAACTCAACACAGGTGTGATGTTATTAATTGGCGTTATTGGTATGTGGTTTCTTATGACAGTTAATGGCGGGGAACTACAACATTCGTTTAGCTCTTTGTTTAAGTTGGAACAATCCTTGATCTTTGAACCTGCCAAAGTGCTCACACATTTGAAAGAGAATTTGCTTACCATCTTATTGCTAATGACTCCGTTTTTTCTAATTACAGTAGTTGCGTCCTTTCTGGGTCCATTGGTAATGGGCGGCTGGGTGTTTAGTGTGGAAGCGCTTGCGCCAAAAGCATCCAGAATGAGTCCGCTTGCAGGCTTTAAGCGAATGTTTGGTAGCGAGGGCTTTATCGAAATGGTTAAAGCGCTGGCTAAGTTTGTTGTTATTGGAGCTGTGGCGGCGGTCGGGTTTGTTGTACTGCGAGATACCGTGTTGTTACTGGGCATGGGGGAAACCCAAAAGGAAGTTGCACAGGGAATGCAGATAATGGCGATATTTTTTATTATTTTGACCGTTGCCTTGATTTCCATAGCGTTGATCGATGTGCCCTATCAGCTGCATAAACATTTATCAAAACTAAAAATGTCAATGCAGGATATCAAGGACGAGAATAAGCAGACTAACGGTAATCCGGAAGTTAAGGGGCGTATCAGGGCCTTGCAGCATGAGGCCAGTCAACGTCGAATGCTTGGGGATATCGCAGCTTCGGATGTGGTGATTACCAACCCTGATCACTACTCGGTTGCGTTGAAGTACGATCAGGACAGTACTGCTGCGCCAACGGTTGTCGCAAAGGGCATTGATCACATGGCATTCCGCATTCGGGAGATTGCCAAAGCTCATGAAGTTGAAATGGTGCCAGCGCCGCCGCTCGCAAGAGCACTTTATGCCAGTACTGAAATTGGAAAGGAAATTCCGGATGATCTCTATATCGCAGTGGCTCAGGTATTGGCTTATGTGTATCGGCTCCGGGAAGCATCAGTATACGAGAGAGCGGGGCTTGCGGGTGTGGGTATGATCGATGTGCCTAATCATTATGAAAGTATGACAGCTACTCGTAAGGGTGTAGATGCAAATGGCTAACACACCTCCTCAAATGACTGCATCCGAGCTGGCTCGCAACGGACTGGTCGCGCCAATTCTGGTTGTTGTCCTGCTGGGCATGTTACTGGTACCCATGCCAGTGCTGGGTCTGGATCTGCTGTTTACATTCAATATTGCACTGTCGCTGATCGTGCTGCTGGCGACTGTGTACGCCATGCGTCCGCTCGACTTTTCGTCATTTCCGACAGTATTGCTGGTCGCCACCATGTTACGACTGGCGCTAAATATTGCGTCAACTCGTGTAGTTTTGCTTGAGGGCCACACGGGCACTCAGGCCGCAGGCAGTGTCATAGAGTCATTCGGTAATTTCGTTATCGGTGGAAACTATGCCGTCGGTTTGGTTGTTTTTAGTATTCTGGTAATTATCAATTTTGTGGTGGTGACGAAAGGCGCCGGACGTGTGTCAGAAGTAAGCGCCAGATTTATGCTGGATGCTATGCCTGGTAAGCAGATGGCAATCGATGCTGATTTAAACTCCGGTTTGATTGATCAGGAGGAAGCGCATCGTCGTAGAGGTGAGGTTGGCGCTGAGGCTGATTTCTACGGTTCAATGGATGGTGCCAGTAAGTTTGTGCGTGGTGATGCCATCGCAGGATTGCTGATTCTATTTATTAATATACTCGGTGGCTTTGCTATCGGGATGGGTAGTTATGGCCTGAGTTTTCAGGATGCGGTAAAGAACTACACACTGCTGGCTATCGGTGATGGCCTGGTTGCACAGATACCTTCGCTGTTACTGTCTACCGCCACAGCAATCATTGTTACCCGCGTATCCACGCCTGTGGATATGGGTAAGTTGATCAACATGCAGATGTTCAAGGATCAGCGGGCAGTGATAGCAACCGCAGTGATCATCGGCACGCTTGGTCTGGTGCCCGGTATGCCGAATATTGTTTTTCTTATTTTGTCTGCAGGTTTTGGCTTCTACGCCTGGGTAAACCGAGGTGCCAGTCAGATTGAAACAGAGGACGAAGTGGCCTCCTCTGAAGCCGCCGCCACTGCTAAACCGACCGAGCTTTCCTGGGAGGATATGCAGGAAACCGATGTACTGGGGCTTGAAGTCGGGTATCGACTGATTCCTCTGGTTGATAACCGTCAGGGCGGGAAGCTGACTGATCGGGTACGCGGGGTAAGACGCAAGTCCAGTGAGGAGCTTGGGTTTTTGGTGCAGCCGGTTCATATTCGGGACAACCTGCAGCTCGGTGCGAACAAGTATCGAATTATATTGCACGGGGTTCCCGAGGCAGAAGGTGATCTGCACCCAGGTAGAGAGCTTGCGATATCGGCAGGGGAGGCGATAACCGGTCTGGATGGAATAGCGGGCAAAGATCCGGCTTATGGGCTTGATGCGCTCTGGATAGAGCCTTCGCAAAGAGACTATGCGTTGTCACTGGGGTTTACCGTTGTCGATAACGATACCGTCATCGCAACGCATTTGAGTAAGGTTTTGCACGATAACGCGTCATCATTGTTAGGTCACGAGGAGGTACAAAAGCTACTTGATAACCTCGCACGAGTGTCGCCGCGTTTGGTAGAGGATCTGGTGCCCAAGGTGTTACCACTGCCGACTGTGGTCAGAGTTTTGCAAAACTTATTGCACGAAGGCATTCCTATCGGCGATATGAGAACGATTGTCGAAACGCTGGCAGAACATGCGCCGCATGTGACTGATCCGGAAACCCTGACAGCGCAGGTTCGTGTTGCGCTGCGACGACTGATCACGCGTCAGATTAGTGGATTTGAAGAGGAGCTGTCGGTAATCACGCTGGATGCACAACTTGAGCAGCTATGGCTGCAGTCCATGCAGTCCAGTGAAGATGCGCGTGTCAGTATGGAGCCTGGATTGGCAGAGCGTTTTTATCAGTCGTTGAGTGCGACGGCGGAACAGCTGGAAGGTCGGGAGCAGCCCCCTGTGTTGCTGGTTAACCCGCGGCTTCGACCATGGCTTGCAGGGTTGGTACGACATGCGGTGCCAGCGCTAAAAGTGCTTTCGTACAGCGAAATAGCTGAAAACAAACAACTTAAAGTGATTGCAAATATTGGCAATCACAGTACAGCGACAGTGCAGGCAGCAGCCTAGCCTGCACACACGGGCTACAACAGCCGGTCAGGAGACAGTCAAAGAATGGACGCTAAAAGATTCATCGGTATAGATTCCAGAGCGGCCTTTGCGCAAGTACGTAAAGCGCTGGGGCGTGATGCGGTGATACTTTCCAGTCGCAAGGTTGAGAATGGCATTGAAGTGACCGCCGGCACCGGTGACGTCCTGCCGGAAGAGGAGGTTGCGGTCATGGAGCGGCCTGAAAAAGTCGCCGCCAAAAAGCCTGCCATGAATACCGTGGAGCTCACCTCTCTCGATTATGATCCACCGGTTAGCACCAGGAAACCTGCCTCTGCGGCAGCAGCAACCGCGCGCAATGCCAACCTTCTGAAAGCAGAGTTTGCATCGCTTAAGCGCTCGTTGCTGGCTGAGTTGTCAGCGGTAAAAATTGTCAATTGGCAACGCGATGACAGTGTTCAGTTTCAGGTGCTGGAAAACTTGATAGCGCACGGATTTGGCGTCGGCTGGTCAGCTTCTCTGCTGGCCGGGCAAAAGCCGGATTCCAACTTTGAGCAAATGTGCAACGATGTATTTGGCGATATCGAATCGGCGATGCAATCCATTGCCGGCTCGCCGATCGCTGGTAACAATAATATTGTGGTTATGCACGGGCTTTCCGGCTCTGGAAAAACCACAGCGGTTGCCAAACTAGCGGCCAAATCTGTGGCGGATTACGGGCCGGACGATACCGTTATCGTTTGTGCTGATGGTCATCGAATGGGTGGCTACCAGCAACTGCAGGGCTTTGGACGCATCCTGAACGTACCGGTTTTACAGGTGCGCAAACCTCAGGAGCTCGATGAAATATTGCATGCACTAAGTGGTAAGCGCCTGGTACTGGTTGATCAATCCAGTTTTACGCTGGCCGAGCTTGACGCGATTGATGAACTCGACGCAGTGGAGCATTTGCCCGGGTTTCGTTCAACGCTCGATAACGTACAGCACTTGCTGGTACTGGCGGCAAACACGCAGTCAATCACCGTCGATAAAATACTGGCGTCTAAGCTAGCGAAACATATGTATGGAATTGCGCTAACCAAAGTCGATGAAGCGGCGCAACTGGGAGAGGTTGTCACCTCGCTGATAGAGAATGATGCGAAAGTCTGTTATTCCTCAGACGGTCGTGACATTCAGCGCGATATAAAACGCTTTTCCGCTGAGCGTCTGATGGAGAAAATAATTCAGCTGGGGAAAAAGCCTGAATTGTCAGAAGAAGCTCGGCAAAAAATACACATGCTGGCATCGCTGAATCAGCACCGGGAACTTATAGAATAGTAAGGGCCGGGGTGTTTGAATTTAACTCAAAAACGGCATCAGACAGTCTCTGGTTTACAGGCAGTGTGTTTGCCGAGTGTCGGTCATAGCTATGGAATATACCTACCAGCCTGCTGGTGCGGCGCGTAATACGCGGCTCTTCCGTCGCCGCCGATCTACGGTGGCAGCAAGGCAGAGGCTAGCATCTGATATTCCCGTCAGGGAGGTTGTGCTTGGCAAGTCGCTGCTGGCGAGGCTGGGCTATTGGCTGCTGATGCGTAATGCAAGAACTGCCAATCTGTCACACAATGCGCCGGTACGTACTAAAAAACCTAAAGTTACCCGATCAGTATTGCGCCAGAATAAAGCGCCTGTGGATCTTGTCTCGGTTGTAGCATCTGATGGTCGCAAGAAAGTAGTGCGCATTGCCACGGGCCAGGTTGCAGACACACCGAAAAACGAGAGGTCTGATGTCCGTGTGCCGAAAAAAGCCGCTCCAATTGTGAAATCTGCAAAGCCTGAAATACCGACAGGTGCCGCCAGAAATTCAGCGGATAATCACAGCAAACCTGGTCACGGGGTCAATCAAATACCCACAACAAACAAAAAAATTGCGGACCATGGCGAAAAAATATTTGAACAAGATCTATTCGAAAAGACAGAAAGAAATATAGCTGCCGCTATGAAGGAGGCACGTAAGGGAATTTCTGCAGAGCAGTTGGTGATCCGGTTTGGATTGTCAGTTCCCGAAGCTGGCTTAATAGCCAGTATGCGTAAGTGACAATAAAATCAAAGTAATAATGGAAAGCTGGATTCGATATGGATATCGCAACTCTTGTGGGTATGGTGGGGACGCTGATTGTTATATTCCTGGCGATTTTTCTGGGAGGCAGCGTCGGAACCTTTATGAATGCGCCGAGTGCGGCGGTTGTAATTGGTGGCACTATCGCTGTAACCCTGTGTCAGGTTTCGTTGGCACAATTTCTAGGTTCGCTAAAGGTTGCCGGTCGTGCATTCCTTCACAAAGAAACCTCTCCTGACGAGCTGATTACTGAAGCTCTGAAACTTGCCGAGATTGCTCGTAAAGAAGGTGTACTGGCACTCGAAGAAACCGAAATTGCCGAGCCATTTCTGGAAAAAGGCGTACAGCTTTGCATTGATGGCCATGCCAGTGACGTTGTGACTAAAATGCTCTCGAAAGATATCAATCTTGAGCTCGAAAGGCAGACTACCGGCGTGAGTATGTTTAAGGCCATTGGTGAAGCGGCACCGGCCATGGGCATGATCGGAACCCTGATTGGTCTGGTACAGATGCTTGCAAACATGTCTGACCCGAAAGCGATTGGCCCTGCGATGGCGGTAGCGCTGCTAACCACACTCTACGGAGCTGTAATAGCCAACGCATTGGCCCTGCCAATTGCCGCTAAGCTCAAGGCAATTAACTCTACTGAAGTATTAAACAAAATGCTTATTCTGGAAACCATTGTAGGTATTCAGCAGGGCACTAATCCCCGTGTATTGCAGCAGATTCTGAGCTCCTATCTGCCAGAGAACAAGCGCGATTTGAGTGATGGTGAAGAGGCGTAGCGTTAAGTAAAACGGATTTAGTGGTATTGCTGTTGTTGAACACAGAGTACCAACTAGTTTCTACAACAATAACTATTAGAGAAACGGTTAGAAATCATGGAAGATGATAGCCCCCAACAGGAAGAGGAAGAAGCGGGTGGTGGATGGTTGATGACCTTCGCCGACCTGATGTCATTGTTAATGTCCTTTTTTGTACTCCTGTTATCGTTTTCAGAAATGGATGTGCAAAAGTACAAGCAGGTTGCGGGTTCTATGCAGTCGGCTTTTGGTGTCCAGAGAGATATCAAGGCCGACGAAATTCCACGTGGCACCAGTCTGGTCACTCAGGAGTTCAGTCCGGGGCGACCGGATCCGGATGTCATTATCAAAGAGATGCGTCAGGAGACTACTGACGAAACCAAACCGTCGCTGGATTTCGACAATGAATCTGTCAGTGTCGACGCGCTTGAGCTGGCTGAAATGCTGGCCAAAGTACTGGATGATGAAATGTCCGAAGGCATGCTCGATGTGATGGTCGAAGGTGGCAAGGTCCGAATACGCGTTCGCGATAAAGACGGCTACGCTCCGGGCTCAACTGAAGTTGATGCAGAGTTTAGAAAGGTGCTTAAGAAAATTACACTGTTGCTGGACAGATCTACCGGAAAGATTGTGGTAGGTGGTCATTCCGACAGTTCACCAACCAGCTCGTTTACCTCTAATTGGGAGCTCTCGGCGCAACGCGCTTCAAGTGTGATACGCGAAATGATGCAGGCGGGATTGTCCGATACAGACCGCCTCGAGTTGCGCGCCTATAGCGATACTCTGCCTGTTGCGAGTAATGACACAGCGGATGGTCGTTCCATGAATCGACGCATGGAAATTACGGTAGATTTTGAGGGCGACCCGGATAATGACGTACAGCCTGCATCAGAACATGTCTATGGTATTTCAGGTTTGTAGCGTCAGGATATAACAAATAATCCTGTCCTGACTCGCCAGCTTGCAACGGGCTGGCGTGTCAGTGCCAAGGTCTGGCTTGTTAGTATTTGTGTTGTTTTGAAATTTGCGTTCTATTGAAGGTAAATATAATTGCCGATTTATTGACTCTTGATCTAATGCGCACTTGAGGTAGTAAAGTGCAAAGCCTGATCAGCCTCATGGACAATTATTGTGCAGAAAACAGCGCTTCGTGTCTTGGTGACAGGTGGTACCGGTTCAATTGGTGGTGCACTTATTCGTGTGTTAAAGCGTCGTGGCCACCATGTCACCTGCCTGGCTCGATCAGATGCTTCAGAGTCGCAGTTACAGGATTCAGGCTTCGAAACAATTCGTGGTGATATTACAGATCCATGTAGATGGATTGATGCAGTACCTGAGTACGACGCAGTGGTGCCCGTCGCGATAACCTGGTGTGACGAGATGGCGGATATAGACGCACGTCTGACTCGGCTGCTGATTGATGCATTGACAACGCCCACTGCTGAAAAAACCCTTATCTACACCAGTGGTTGCTGGGTTTATGGTGCAACCGGCAATACGGTAGCCACTGAATCTTCACCACACAGTCTGTGTTCAGAGTTTGCCTGGGGTTCTTCCTTGTCACAGAGTGTGCTGGACGACACAGGCATTAGCGGCATGGTGATACTCCCCGCCATGGTTTATGAGCGTGATGGTGGCGTTCTGGAGCCGATGATTTCTGATGCCCTGCAGCGAAAAAGAATCAGGCTGGTTGGCAGCGATTACACCCGTTGGCCAATGGTGCATCGCTTCGATCTTGCCGTACTGTACGCTTTAATGCTGGAGCGCGGTCAGCGGGGAGCAGCGTACAATGCTGCGGCAACCGATGGAGTGCGGGTTGGAGAAATCGCCAAAGTGCTCACCGCACGATTCCACCTGCAACAACACGCAGAGGTAGTGTCGGTTGAAGAAGCGATCGAGACGATGGGGTCATGGGCGTCTGGCTATAGTATCGACCAGCAAATGAGCGGGCGGAAAGCGATGGAGGAGCTGGGGTGGCACCCTCAATATACCGATGTACTGGCCGAGCTAGGGTAGTCTTTGTTATAAACAGGGTAACGCCTACCCGTTCGTTTTCACTGTAAATCCGTGTTGGTTATAGACATCAATGGCCTGGGCAAGATTACTCTGATGCACAAGTACGTAGTCTCTGTCATGGGTGCTGACAAGAAACAAACTCAATCCCGCGTTTGCTATGGGTGTGGATACCGTGGCGACGACACCCGTTTGTTCGAATTCCAGGTCGTCATCGACACGAAAACAACGCCAATCCGCGCTGTGCTCGACTGTTGCCGGGACTTGCGCTGACGGGCAGATAACAGAGAGCTCATCCTGTGTTTTCGATAAGAAAAACACCTCGGCACTTAACGCCCACTCGGGTATCTGAGTGTGTGGCGAGAGCTTGCAAACGGCAAAAACCGGTTCCAGCAGTTTAAGCCTCAAAGCAATTTTCCCTGCAAAGAAATTAGTGTCTATTCGCTATCAGAGGCCGGTTCAAGCCGCTTTGCGACCCAACGATGAAAGTGTAGTGTGTGCTGATCCATTACCGGTGAAAAAACGCCACCCTGATAAGCGGGGGAGCGTCTGCCCTGTTGCATTCCCTCGACTGCGAATACATCTTCCAGAAATACCTCTCGCCAATTCTCAAGCACCGACTTGCGATGTTCGCTGTATTTGTCGTCGGTGGCCACTTCACCAAGAAACATCAGTTGCACGCGTTCCACTGATTGGGTTTCGCTGATGGGCAGTATGGTCATCGTAAAGAAGTGATCTGCCTGCAGACCAAACAGTGCGTTCGGGTATAGCACCGGGTATTCGGCAAAGCGTGTCTGTTCCGCTGGCCACGTGCTCAGGGTGCTGTTGGCACCGGCAGGCGACTGATAGTTACTTGAACCTTGCCCTGCGAAATTCTCACCGCGCTCGATATCGTAGTGCTCTGACAGTGGCGAGTAGCTATTCAGAGTCGGGTGTACCCAGGGCAGGTGGTAGGCTTCGAGAAAATTCTCTATAGCCAGTTTCCAGTTGCTGTTGACGCTGAGTTCCATCTTTCCATGGGTAGTTGCTGGCTGTAGCTCCAGCAGTGATTCAGGCGTTACCCACTTGCTCCAGCGTTGCATCAGGGGTGCTAGAAATTCATCGAATGGCTGTGCATCTGACGACAGGTTGATAAAGATATTGTCCATCCAGAGCGCAGATGGAATTTCGCGCAGTCCATTGACGGCAGGATCGAAATCCTTGTGCTCGTTCTGGTCAACACCGCCGATCATTGGTGTGCCGCGCAGATTGCCTTCGAAGTCATAAGCCCAGCTGTGGTACTTACAGCGAATTAATCCGGTACCGAGCCGGCCGGCTTCAGTGACCAGTTGCATACCGCGATGGCTGCAGACATTGTGAAAGACACGCACAGTCTCATTTTTGTCGCGCGTAATCAGTAGCGGCAACCCCATGAGTTCAACGGGCACAGCCCAGTCGGCAGGTACGTCGCTGCCAAAACCGATACAGGTCCATCCGGGTGCGAAAACCAATTCTCGATCCCGGTCAAAGGCGCTGCGTTCGGTATAGCATTCGTTAGGCAGGCCATTGGCGGATTCGATGGGTAAGTGAACGCGTTGCAGAGGCGATTCAAGATCGATTTTTTTGTTCATATGCCATAACCCTGATACCGTGGTGTACGTAGTTAAAGTGTCCGAATGACCGCGTCGGCGGCATACCCCTTATTGTAGGACACCTTTCCATAGTGCTTGAATCCATGCTGTTTGAATCCATGCTGTTTGAATCCATAGTGCTCGAATCCAAACTTCCTTGTACTTACCTGCTGGCGGAAAAGCGAGGGCGAGCCTCGGGCGAGGACGTTTTGACGATGGTTTAAGGCGCATATATATTCCCGTCTACTCGGGAGTCTGCGCAGTAGTAGAGGTTCTGCCGCGCAGACTCCTGGAATCGTCTGTTAACCCTGACCGATTATGTTCTGTTCCTGTGTGCGTTCAGTGCTGCTTGTCTGTGCTCGAGCTGGTTGCTCACGTATAGTCTTCAGAGTGCACTGGCTCTTAGCAGCTGGTCTGCCGCGTTTCGCTGCTGTATCAGTTCGCCAATAATGGCAATAGCGATTTCGGCGGCACTGCGGCTGCCAATATTCAAACCAACAGGCCCGTGCAAACGGTTTACCTCTTCCTCTTCCAGCCCTATGCCGACAAGCCTTTTGCGGCGGCGGTCGTTATTTGCTTTAGAGCCCAGTGCACCAACGTAGAAGGCCTCTGATGGCAAAGCTTCTATCAGCGCCGAATCATCGAGGTTTGGATCATGTGTGAGTGCGAGCACGACACTTTGTGGATCAGTTGCGTAACTCAGTACGGCGTCTTCCGGCAACTGGTTTGTGAGCTCGCAGCCCTCTACACTCCAGCTACTTGCATACTCCGGTCGTGGTTCACAGACGATAACCTCGTAATCCAGTGCCAGCGCAAAGCTTGCGACAAATCGGGACAGCTGCCCGCCACCAATTAACAGCATGCGCCACCCTGGTCCAAACACTTTGCGTAAAGATTTTTCATCAAAGTGAAAATCGATCTCTCTGCCCACTTTTTCAACCGTGGTTGCCTGAGTATCGAGCGTGATTGTGCGGGCAACTCTGGCGCGTTGTTTTACCAGTTGCAAAATGTTGCTGAGTTCGGCGCTGTCGTTTAAGGCTTCGAAAACGAGTTCAAGGTGACCGCCGCATGGCAGGCCGAACTTCCGCGCTTCGTCGGTGCTGATGGTGTGGGCGAATATTTGTGCTCTTTCATCTGAATCGATGCGCACAGCCAGTTGTTTTTCAATGCAGCCACCAGACACGGACCCCACCAGATGACCATCTTCGCGTACTGCTGCGAGTGATCCGGGTGGCCTGGGTGATGACCCCCAGGTTCTGGCAACCGTGATGAGCTCCACCCGGCTGCCTTCGTCGAGCCACTCGATTGCCTGAGTGAGTACTTCTATATCACCGTTTAGCGAGTCCATATGTTGTTCCTGCCGTGTGGTTTAACGACCTTTGGTTTGGTGAGACCATACCGGTATTTTTTGCAATCAACCATCAATTTTACGGTATGCAGTCAGCTCAGCAAGCGCTTGAGAAACGGTCCGGTTTTAGAGGTTTTAGAGCTGGCGATTTTCGCCGGCTTGCCGCGTGCAATAATTTTTCCGCCATACTCTCCGCCGCCCGGACCCATATCCAGAATCCAGTCAGCGCTGGCCATCAGATCAAGGTTGTGTTCTATGACAATTACGGTGTTGCCTGATTCGACCAATCGATGCAATACCTGTATCAGCCTTTCTACATCTGCCATGTGCAAGCCAACAGTTGGCTCGTCGAGCACGTAGAGTGTGTGGTTTAACTTTCTGCCTCGCCGTTCTTCTTTGCCGGTGCCGGCTTTTGCCAGTTCTGACACCAGTTTGATTCGCTGCGCCTCGCCACCGGACAGGGTAGGGCTTTGCTGGCCCAGTGTCAGATAGCCGAGGCCGATATCTCTGAGCAGGGTCAGCGGATGTTGTACGTTCTTGTGTGCTTCAAAAAAATCAACCGCCTCGAGTATGCTCATCGATAGTACATCGCCGATGGACTTGCCTTTGTACAGTACGCTTTGAGTTTCACTGTTAAAGCGCGCCCCGTTGCATATTTCGCATGGTACTTTTACGTCTGGCAGAAAGCTCATTTCTATGCGCGTGAGGCCCTGACCTTCGCAACCTGCACAGCGTCCGGCGCCAACATTGAACGAAAAGCGGCTTGCGGTAAATCCACGGATGCGCGCCTCTGTTGCATCGGCAAAAATTCGCCTGATGTTGTCCCAGAATCCAATATAGGTAGCAGGGCAGGAGCGGGGTGTTTTGCCAATGGGGGTCTGGTCGACTTCGAGTATTCTCGAGATTGTTTGCCAGCCCTCGATTGTTGCACAGCCGACGGGTTTAGCTGCTTTGCGCGGTTTTGCTTTTCCCTTCTGTGGTTTTGCTAACAGGGTGCGCAGGTTTTCTGCCAGTACCGAGCGCACCAGTGTGCTTTTGCCGCTGCCTGATACACCGGTAACACAAGTCAGTTTGCCAATGGGAAATCGTGCGTTAACGTTTTTCAGGTTGTGCTTGCTGGCGGCGCTGATTTCTATCCAGCCTTCATCTGTGTTTCTTGGTGCCACGATAGGATGCTGCAATGGGTTGGCAAGTGCTCTGCCGGTTACAGAAGCCGGATTTTTGATCAGCTGATCCAGCGTACCGCGTGCGACAACCTCGCCACCTTCAACACCGGCGCCGGGCCCAAGGTCGATAACATGATCGGCGCGGCGGATGGTGTCTTCGTCGTGCTCTACTACCACAACGGTATTGCCCTTGGCACCCAGTTTATCGAGTGTGTCCAGCAGCATTAGATTGTCTTGCGAGTGAAGGCCAATAGTTGGTTCATCGAGCACATAGCAAACGCCCTGCAGGTTGGAGCCGAGCTGTGATGCCAGTCTGATGCGTTGTGCTTCTCCACCGCTGAGCGTAGGTGCAGCTCGGTCGAGTGTCAGGTAAGACAGCCCCACCTGATTTAGAAAACGCAGTCGCGAACGGATTTCCTGCAGAATGTCACGAGAGATTTCAGCATCGCGTCCTTTCGGCGCGTATTTATCAAACCATTTTCCCGCGGCTTCGATAGACAAGGTATTGAAGTCTGCGATGTTCAGTTTTTGATAGCGCACACCCAGTGCCGTGGCATTGAGTCTTTGGCCGCAACAAACTGTACATTCGGTTACTTCGTCATCGTTGCCCAGCCAGTGGTCTTCTTCTCCGGTTTGTTCTTCGTCAAATTCCTCGGCCAGTATGCCGGTACCAAAACAGCCCTCGCACCAGCCATGTTTTGAGTTGTAGGAGAACAGCCGTGGATCGAGTTCCGGGAAGCTGGTGCCGCACTGTGTGCAGGCGCGTTTTATAGAAAATAGTTTCTCGGTGTTGGCTTTTTTACCATTGGCCAGACCAATTTTGAGCACACCTTTGCCGTAGTCGAGCGCGCGTTGCAATAGTTCTGATAATTTTTCTTCATTGCTGGTATCTGCTACTAACTCACCAACGGGAAGGTCGATGTCGTGTTCATGAAAGCGATCCAGTCGTGGCCAGTCATCGGTAGGCAGCGATTCACCATCGACTCGTAGTGATTCAAAGCCCTTGCCAGCGGCCCATTTTGCGAGGTCGGTATAGTAGCCCTTGCGCGCCACGATGAGTGGTGCATGAATAACGATTTTCTTGCCCTTCCAGGTTTTAACAACCTGTGCCTGAATGCTCTCGATAGTTTGTGCAGAGATAGGTATATCGCAATCAGGGCAGTACTGTACGCCAAGCTTGACGAACAGCAAGCGCATGAAATGATAGATTTCTGTCATTGTAGCGACAGTGCTCTTGCGTCCGCCGCGGCTGGTCCGCTGTTCGATAGCAACGGTTGGTGGTATACCGAAAATAGCGTCGACATCGGGGCGCGCAGCAGGTTGCACAAATTGCCGTGCGTAGGCGTTGAGTGATTCCAGATAGCGGCGCTGTCCCTCATTGAAGAGTATGTCAAATGCCAAAGTGCTTTTACCGCTGCCGCTTAGACCGGTGACCACGGTAAATTTGTCGCGTGGTATTTCTACGTTAATCGTTTTGAGATTGTGCTCTCGGGCGTTGACAACCTGAATGACCTCCGTGTTGTCTGACCCGCGTTTGCCTGTAGCTGCGTGGTAGCCAGCACTTTTTTCGGCGACCGCTGAGTGCTGCGAACCGGTAGCCTGAGAAGATAACGCATTAATGTTACGCAGGTAGGCATCGACTGCACCATCGTACTTGCTCAATGCCTCACCGGTTGCACTCTTGCGCACTTTGGCAATCTTTGCAGGCGTGCCGGTCGCCAGTACTGTGCCGCCCTTGTCGCCGCCTTCCGGGCCCAGGTCGATAATCCAGTCGGCGTTGCAAATGATGTCCAGGTTGTGCTCAACCACCACCAGTGAGTGACCGTCTTCGAGTAGTTGATCAAAGGCGCCAAGCAGTTTTGATATATCTTCAAAATGCAGGCCGGTGGTGGGCTCATCAAATATAAACAGTTTGTTATCAAGCTTTGCCTTCGATGTTTTCTTGGCTTTGGCTAAATGGGCTGCCAGTTTCAGGCGCTGTGCCTCACCGCCACTGAGTGTCGGCACCGGTTGGCCCAGTGTCAGATAGCCAAGACCTACATCAACCAGCGGGGCGAGCGATTTATGAACGTCTTTGTGGTCTTTGAAAAATTCAAGCGCGTCATCGATAGTCATATTCAGAACGTCTGACACATTGGCGGCTTGTTGTGTATGAGTATTAACCAGCTTGATATCGAGTACTTCATCGCGATAACGGCTACCGTTGCAGGCGTGGCAGCGAAGGTAGATATCAGATAGAAACTGCATCTCTACGTGTTCAAATCCGTTGCCACTGCATTCCGGGCAACGCATGCCAGAGTTAAAGCTGAAAGCGCTGGCCGTATAGCCCCGCTTTTTAGACTCCGGATCCTGGGCAAACAACGCGCGAATCGGATCAAAGGCGCCGGTGTAGCTGACCGGGTTGGATCGTGCGGACTTGCCAATCGGCGATTGATCGACCATAACAACATCATCAATGTGTTGGTGACCGCTTACAGATAGATGTTCACCGGCTAACTCGGTAGGTTTACCCTTGTGCCGACACAGCGCACGATACAGTGTGTCCTGTACCAGTGTTGATTTGCCGGAACCACTAACGCCGGTAACACACACCAGCTTGTTGAGTGGAAAGTCAGCGTCAATTGATTTTAAGTTGTGTTCACTGGCACCACGCAGGCTAATACATTTTGCTGCGGTTTTTTTGCTTGTGGTTGTATTTGATTGATGTGTGGTGACGCGCCGGTGCAGGCTTTTGGTGCCATTGAGGTACTGGCCTGTCAGTGATTTTTTTGCCCGGGTGATTTTATCGGTGTTGCCGTAGTAGACCACTTCACCACCGTGGCTGCCCGGACCAGGGCCCATATCTACCACCTGGTTGGCGGCCAGAATTATTTGTGGGTCGTGCTCGACGACAATCAGTGA
This sequence comes from uncultured Granulosicoccaceae bacterium, assembly GCA_937957915.1. GTDB lineage: Bacteria > Pseudomonadota > Gammaproteobacteria > Granulosicoccales > Granulosicoccaceae. The sequence continues at coordinate 19,853 of CALGNZ010000061.1, forward strand.
ATTGCCGGAGTCGCGTAATCGGTGCAGTACGCCTATCACGCGGTCTATATCCCGCGGATGTAACCCAATGCTGGGTTCATCAAGCACAAAAAGGGTATTGACCAGTGAGGTGCCGAGTGCGGTAGTCAGGTTGATACGCTGTACCTCGCCGCCACTGAGTGTGCGTGACTGGCGATCCAGCGTCAGATAACCCAGTCCCACCTCACACAGATAGCGCAGACGAGACTGAATTTCTCCAATCAGCAGCCGCGTTGCCTCGTCCATGGGGGGTGGCAGATCGACGTTTTCAAAAAACTGTCTGCAGTCGATGAGCGGTAGTCGCATAACATCGTGGAGCAGCAAGCCAGGCAGTTTTCTAAAGGTTGCCTCCTTGAGCGTATTTTCTGCGGGTACAAATCGATGTTCCGGTTTTAGTGCCTTGCGCGCGTTATCTGCAGACCCAATTCGCCACCACAGTGCTTCAGGTTTAAGCCTGGCGCCAGCGCAGGTAGTACACGGAGTGTAGGAACGGTACTTCGACAACAGCACTCGCACGTGCATTTTGTAGCTGCGCGTCTCGAGCCAGTCAAAAAAGCGTTGTACACCGTACCAATGGTTGCCGTCCCAATCGCCTTCGCCATGTAAAACCCATCGTTTGTGTTTGGCGGACAGTTTTTTCCACGGCACATCGATTGGCACTTTGCGCTTTTCTGCAAATTTGATCAGATCGTTCTGACAAATTTCATTGGTCTTGGTTTGCCACGGTTTGATTGCACCACCGGCAAGGGTCAGTGACTCGTTTGGTACCACAAGGCCGAAATCGATACCCATCGTTCGACCAAAGCCGCGGCAATCGTCACAGGCTCCCATTGGCGAGTTAAACGAAAACAGGCTGGGCACCGGCTGCTTAAACTGCAGGTCGCAGTTGGCACATATAAAATCAGCCGAATACTTCAGGCCTTTTTGTGGTTTGCGGTTTTCGTCAAGTGGATAGACGATCGCTTTGCCTTTACCGTGTTTAAAAGCGGTTTCGAGTGCCTCGGTAATACGGCTGCGGTTGTCCAGGTTCATGCGCGTGCGGTCCTGGATTACCTCGATACTCGATTTACCCCGCTTGTGCAGGCGTGTGTAGCCCTGGCGTTGCAGCCAGGTTTCTATTTCCTCGCTGGTGAAGTTGTCTGGTACGTTGACCTTGAAGGTTATCAGCGCCCGTTTGTCTGCATCGGCAAACTTATCGATCAACGCTTTGGCGACCCGCTCGGGTGACTCGCATTCCACTTCGCGTGCACAGCCGGGGCAGTACAGGGTTGCCGCTCTGGCGAACAGCAATTTTAAATGATCATTGAGCTCGGTCATGGTACCAACGGTCGAGCGTGAGGTGCGTACCGGGTTGGTCTGATCAATGGCTATTGCGGGAGGAATACCGTCTATGCGATCAACCTTGGGTTTGTCCATGCGATCGAGAAACTGCCGAGCATAGGGGCTGAAGGTTTCCACGTAGCGGCGCTGGCCTTCGGCGTAGATGGTATCGAACGCCAGCGACGATTTACCGGAGCCGCTGACGCCGGTAATGACCACCAGCTCACCATGCGGAATGTCAATGCTGACATTGCGCAAATTATTTTGCGTCGCGTTTTCGACAATTATTTTTTTTATCGACATAAGAGCGGTCGGGGGATTCGCATGGGGGAAATATCGAGTATATTGATCGCTGGAACATCTGTCCCGCATTAACCGGAATTATTTGTCTGGCGCTGGTTTAACAGGGATGCAATTGTATTCATTTAATACTCCGCAGGTTGTAATGGCTTAGCGAAAACTAGTTGGGAGACAACACTGACATGCCTGGTCCGCTCAGCGAACAGACACTGGCAGAATTTGACCAGAACGGGTATCACATCGAAAAGCGTTTAGTCGATGATTCTACGGTCCGCGAGATGAATCTGATCATCGACAACTCGGTGAGTCCGGCACTTGCCCCGGTAGAATACGAAGCAGACGTCCACTATCCTGGGGCGCCGTCGAGCAAGAATGCCCCGGGCGGGCAGACACCTCGGCGGCTGTTGAATGCCTATGCACGCGATGTTGTGTTCCGTGACTTTGCCCGATCGGCACCGGTGGTTGACCGACTGCGGCAGATGATGCGCTGCCAAGACGTAATGGTGTCGCAAAATCATCACAACTGTGTAATGACAAAATATCCGGGCTACAGCAGTGTCACCTCATGGCACCAGGATATCCGTTACTGGCGTTTTGATCAGCCCGAGTTAGTGAGCGTGTGGCTGGCACTGGGCGATGAAGCGCCGGAGAATGGCGGCTTGCTGCTGATTCCCGGGTCGCATAAACTCGATTTACCGCCCGGGCGCCTTGATGCAGCACTTTTTCTGCGCAAAGATATACCCGATAACAGAGCGCTGATAGATGGTGCCATACCGGCCAATTTACAAGCAGGTGATGTATTGTTCTTTCACTGCGAAACGTTTCATGCGGCGGGTCAAAACGATACCGGTGCAGTTAAGAAGTCACTGGTGTACACGTATCATTGTGAACAGAATCGTGCGATTCCGGAGACACGCTCTGCCAATCATGCGGATATTCTGGTGTAGTGTAAAACTCGAGTAGTGCGCCGGGTTGGCGGGTGTTAAAGCAGCAAGTTGATAGCGGTACACGCCGATGTTTGCCGCCTTTTCCATCCACGACCATGATCAGTTGATAGTCGAACCCGAAGTCCTTGACTCTCAGGCGGGTGCACTCAATTAGCCGGAACCCGGCTCCATACATGATTTCTGCCATAAGCCGGTGTGACCCGGACAGCAAGCTCAGGATTGTGCTAACCTGTCGCGGGTAAAACAGTGGTGGTCGATCGCTGCGGATATGCCAAAACTCACCTAACGGGCGCGACAATACATGTCTGAAGTACCTGTACTAATTACCTGTATTAATAACCTGTACTAATAAATAGACAAGTGCATTAAGCGCAACACTCTGTGTGCTTTTGCTGACGTTGCGTTGCAAGTTCAATTTGCTAAGAAAGGTTTTTACGTGCTCATCGGATAGTTCTGGGGATTGATTTCCCGCCTGCGCTTAGCAAAAACCGAGTGGTCCAATGAATGTAAGTTTGTTCAGTTCGATGTGCGTAGTTGTCTTCGCGCAATGACTGGCTGAGAGACAGGAGTGAATCTCGATGTTCGGCTATCAATTCGGTGGGCAGCGATTGCTTTACCGGTATATCGTTTATAACCTCTCGCGCAAGGGTTGCATGCTCCAGGAGCAGTGTTTTCGTTGCAGACACTGTCCCGTCCCACGGAAGCGTGTGCGCCCAACCCAGTTTCAGCGTTTAGCAAAGCAAAATCCTGATCGCATCAACACACTGTGCCTGTTGGGGCGTTCGCGCCCCTCAAAGTCTTCAGCGCAAAGCCGGGTTGAGAATCAAAATTCGCCATCTACATTAAGCCACTGTATATATGTACACATAGTGGAGAAGCGTAGACAATTAGTCAATGCCGAAAAGTCGTATATCTTTTGAATGGAAGATTCGGTATATGCAGATAATAGAAGTTTCGGTATAACATAAGTTAAGCGAAAATAGATACAGCTGTAGCAATGACGAATAACTGGAACATACCAGCAGATTTAGAGCAAGAAATTCGGCAAAGAGACCGGGATTGTGTTTATTGTCGCCGTGAGTTCACACCATACAAGGTATCCAGAAAGGCGGCTGCAAGCTGGGAGCACATCATCAATGATGCAAGCATTATAACACTTGCAAATATTGCTTTATGCTGCTGCGGCTGTAATTCAAGCAAGGGGCAGAAAAAAGTCTCAGAGTGGTTACGTACCCCGTATTGTACAGAGCGTGGAATCACACCAGATTCTGTAGCCCCTGTCGTGCAGAAAGCAATTGCCAATGGTGAGTAATACTCGCTTAACAAGTGGTGGCACGCGACATTGCACGCGGCGTCTGTTTGTTTGTATGGTCGCAAGCTCCCATTCTCACACACAAATGGCCGCCACATGCAATGCGCATGCGCCAGGCGTTAAACATCAAGGTAGAGACTCTCTGCAGCGGGAGTCCCATATCAACAACCAAGGAATAGTCAATGCCTTTCAACAAGATACACGTGCCTGATCAACTCTCTGTGGAAGTGTGTCATGCGATTAATGACACATTGCACGATAGTTTGGTGGAAACGTGTGCAGTCAACCCTGATGACTTCTTTTGTCTTATTTGTCGGTACCAAGCAAACGATATGATATTTCATCCAACGTTCATGGGAAAACGAGATCCCAATTCCACTATTGTTATAGAGATAGCTTTGTTAGGTGGGCGGAGTGATGAACAGAAAGAAGCGCTTTTCTCAGATGTTCGTGACCGACTGTCGAGCATTGATTTCAATCCCGACAATTCGATAATCTACCTAGTAGAAAATAATCCAATCGATTGGTCATTCAGTGCCGCTGGATCTGTCAAATCAGTCTTGAATCTATGAGCAATGAAATTGGGGATTTCTGCCTCAAATTGCCTCTCGTTATTGATTCACTTTTTTGGAAGAATGACGAGTGGAACGACGAGCTCAACTACCGCGATGCTGAAATTGAGTAAGCGTTCATTGTAGCCCGTTGTATTCAGTCGGTGGCTTTCTGTCTACCGTGTCCTCTACACCAAACAGTGTGGAGACGGAAACATGCAAAGCACCAAAAGAACCAGACGGACCAGGCAACAGTGGCAAGAGATTGTAGATCGATTTAGAGAGTCTGGTCTGACAGCGCCAAAGTTCTGCGCTGAGCAAAATATCAGTTACGCGAGTTTCATGAAATGGAAGCAGTCACTGTCTGATGGCGACGCTGATCAAGTGAAGCTGCCAGAGTTTGTTGAGCTTACACCGCCATCCACGCTTCCATCGCAATGGCACATTGAGCTCGATTTGGCACCTGGCATCCAGCTTCGCATTGCCCGTAGCGTGTAATGCTCCGGCTGGATGGTTCGGTCCGCATTTGGTTGTGTAGTGAGCCGACCGACATGCGAAAAAGCTTCAACGGATTGTCGGCACTGGTCAAGCACCGTCTTGATGCTGATCCGCTTAATGGCCACCTGTATGTGTTCATCATTCGTCGTAAAACTCAGATGAAAATACTTTACTTTGATCAGACCAGTTATGCCATCTGGAGCAAACGACTAGAGCAAGGACAATTCGTATCAGATCATCATACCAGGTCGATAAAACAATCCAGTAGTTTTGCACAACTACAATGTTTGCTGGAAGGTATTGATATCCGCCATGCAAGACAATACAAGCGATTTAGTTTGCCTGAAACCCAGCGTATAGCGGTATAATTAAAAGCATGCCAGATCAGCCCACAGCACCCCCTTCAGATGCACCGGTAAGCCGTGCAGAGTTTGATGCATATTCCGGAGCAAGCTGATCACCGATTCTGGAGTAAGGTGATCACCCGTTCTGGTCGAAGGTGATCATCGATTCTGGTCTGAAGGTGATCACTTTTAGCCTCTGACCAGAATCGCTGATCACCATGGGAGAATAAGTAATCAAGATACCAGAATCAGTTATCACCTTCGACCAGAACCAGATCTAACGCATTGTTTTACTTCGGCGCTAACCTGCGAGGCTCATTCAACATGAGCACGCTAGTATGGCCACACCGAGACTCCCCATGCGAAAGATCCGAACCATTCTACGTTTGCACTTCGAGGCTGGCCTGAGCCAACGGCAGATCGCCACCTCTCAACACATCGGCTACGGCACGGTGTCCAACTATTTAAACCGGGCCCGCAAGGCCGGGCTGTCATGGCCTTTGCCCAAAGGTATGGGTGAACGAGAGCTGGGCGCCGCCCTGTTTCCCCCGTCGAAGACGGGACGTGAAACCGACTTCGTCACACCCGATTTTCCCAACCTACAGCGCGAACTGCTGACCAAAGGGATGACGTTGCTCCTACTATGGCAGGAGTATCGTGAGTCACACCCCGACGATGGTTACAGCTACTCGCAATTCTGCCATCACTACAACGTCTGGCTGGGCACATAGAAGCGCTCGATGCGTCAGGTCCATATTGCAGGTGAAAAGTGCTTCATTGACTACGCCGGATCAACCGTGCCGATTGTGAACGCGGCCACCGGTGAGTTCGTCAAGGCACAGATTTTTATTGCTGTGCTTGGGGCATCCGGCTATACGTTTGCACACGCCTCACAATCTCAAACCGAGGCCGACTGGATTTACAGCCACAATGCCGCCTTCGCTTTCTTTGGTGGTATCACCGAGATTGTGGTGCCCGACGGCCTGAAGTCGGCAGTGATAACCCCGCATCCCTGGGTAGCGAAGATCAACCCCGCCTACCAAAGCTGGGCGGACTACTCCGGCACGGTCATCATTCCGGCACGGGCTCGAAAACCTAAAGATAAAGCGAAGGCAGAATTGAGCGTGCTACTGGTGACCCGTTGGATTCTGATGCGATTGCGCCATCACACGTTCTTCAGTCCAGGGCAGTTGAACGAGGAGATTGCACAACTGCTGGTCTCGCTTAACGAACGACCCTTCCAGAGATTACCGAGCTCGCGCAAGAGCGTGTTTGAAGCCATCGAGCGTCAGGCTCTTAAATCGTTACCGGCTTGTCCGTATGAGTATGTCGATATTCTCGATGCTCGCGTTAATATCGACTATCACATCGAATACAAACGTCACTACTACTCGGTCCCCCACAACCTGGTCAAGACACAAGTCGAAGTACGCGCCAGCGCCAAACTTCTCAGTATCTATGCGCGCGGTAAACGGGTTGCCTGCCATCCTAGATCACAGGTGCGTGCTGGCTACACAACACTCACCGAACATATGCCCAGTACACATCAGTTCATGGCCGAGTGGACTGTTGAACGCTTTGAATCATGGGCCGGTGATATTGGTGACTCAGCACTTGCGGTGACACAAGTGCAGCTTCGCAGGAAACGTCTACCAGAGCAGTCTTTCCGCTCCGTGCTCGCTTTACTTGGTCTGGTCAAAAAATACGATCGAGTACAACTCGAGGCGGCTTGCCGACGTGCACTTAAGATCGGTTCACCGACGCGCACCAGTGTGGAATCGATTCTGAAAAAAGGGCTGGATAAAAAACCTCTAGACACTGCCCGTAATACTGACCTGCAGGACGATCTTTTTTTGCAAGAACACGAGAATGTTCGCGGCAGCGATGCGTTCAAATGAGCCTTGCTTAATAGCGTTTTATCCGGTCGGCGAAGCCGGTTTTCTTCTCCATCAATCTGTTCAAAAACTAACCATGGAAAAACAATGCAATACGATGCACTTGTCGCGCAACTGCGCACACTAAAACTAACGGGCATGGCCGATGCACTTGAGCAGCAACTCGAGCAACCGGCAACACACGATGATCTGAGCTTCCTTGAGCGACTGTCCCTGCTCGCTGATCGAGAGACCTGTTCGCGTAGCAACACACGTGTGGCACAGTTGCTCAAAACCGCACATCTGAAGATTCAGGCGCAACCTGATGAGGTCAACTACAGCCATCCACGGGGGCTGCAAAAGAGCGCCTTCGCCGCACTGCTTAGCGGGCAATGGATCTCGGGGCATCAAAACGTTTTTCTCACCAGCCCCACCGGTTGCGGAAAAACATACCTTGCCTGTGTACTGGCAACACAGGCCTGCCGACAGGGCTACTCGGTGCGCTACTTCCGCACCTCACGCCTGCTCGAAACACTGTCGATCGCACATCACGACGGTCGCTTCTCCAAGCTCATCGCACAGCTGGCTCGAACTGACGTACTACTGCTTGATGATTGGGGTCTTGAAAAGCTCGATCTGGGACAACGCAACGATATGTTGGAATTGATGGAGGATCGGCACGGACCAAAATCCACGATGATCACCAGTCAACTGCCGGCCAAGGACTGGTACTCCTCAATCGGAGACGCCACCTTGGCTGATGCGATTCTTGATCGGCTCGTTCACAACTCCCATCGCGTCGCACTCAAGGGCAAATCGATGCGATCAATGGATAAAACCGCCAAAGGCCAAAATCCACCAAGCTGATCACTAGTGATGATATCCTCAGCGCTCGCGCGTTAGCTCTGTGTGGTGATCACCATGGGCCAGAACAGGTGATCAGCTTCGCCGGAATACGCATAGCCGGTACTACCTGTCGCGCTAAGCCGCAGATGTCAGCATGAAATCAACGTGAACCGCGTCATAAGGGAATTCGATCATGCCTTCTGCTGTCTTCTGAATCACCCCTGCATCTAACAACGCATGAACGTCACCATGGACACTCTTGACATCTCGGTC